>JAUZRY010000075.1 GCA_030949995.1 Ardenticatenia bacterium | reverse complement strand
TCTGGGCATCGTGACCTTAGCCTTTGCCGAGATCGCCTCTCCCCTTGGCTCTCTCGCCCTTTCCTCCATTACCGGCGGTGAAGAGGGGATCATTGGCATTGCCTCCTTGGTAAGGGGAAGCATTTACCTCAAGTATTATGTCTCTCTGGCCTTCATGCTAGTCTGTGTGCTCACCCTCTACACGCTCACTCGTTCCAAGATAGGCCTTATTCTCCTGGCCATCAAGGCTGATGACATGGCTGCCGAAGCTGCTGGCGTGAATACGACGCGATATAAGCTGCTGGCCTTTCTGATCAGTGCCTTCTTCGGTGGACTGGCCGGCGCTTATTACGCCCATTACTTAAACATCGCGAATCCTGAAACTCTAGCCATTCCCCTGTCGGCCGCGGCCATTACGATGACATTGGTGGGCGGCATGGGCACCATCATCGGTCCGGTCATTGGTGCCTATGTGCTCTCCCTCTTCTTCGACTTGCTGCCCATTGTGGCCGGCCGAATAGAATTTCTCACCGAGTCCCGCGTACTGGTGTACAATGTGTTAATTGTGCTGATTGTGCTCTTCATGCCCCAGGGCATTGTGGGGTGGTGGCGCCAACGGCACACCAAGCCCACGTCGTCCCACCTGGACGCCGAACCTTCACGACACCGAGCCCGAGCCTAAGGAGGGAAACATGGCGAGTGCCAGTTTGGCCGACGACGAGCGGCCACTGCTGGAGGTTCGCGGCCTGAGCAAACACTTTGCCGGCCTGAGTGCGCTCAGTGATGTCTCCTTCACTGTGGCTGAGGGGGAATTTGTGGGACTCATTGGCCCCAACGGGGCCGGCAAAACCACGTGTTTTAACGTGCTGACTGGCTTCCTGCGTCCCACGCGGGGTAGCGTGCGCTTTCGCGGCGTGGAGATCACAGGGCTCAAGCCCCACCAGATCACGCGTTTGGGCATTGCTCGCACGTTTCAGCTTGTGCGCCCCTTTGGCCGGCTCAGCGTGCTTGAGAACGTCATGGTGCCGGCCCTCATAGCCGAACAAGCTGGCCGGTTGAACGCTCGATCTCCCCGCCACGTGGCCTTTGATGTGCTCGAGATGGTTGGATTGGCCCACCGTGCTCACGAACCGGCGGCCAACTTGCCTCACGGCGAACTCAAACGCCTTGAGCTCGCCCGTGCCCTGGCAACACGCCCTTCACTGCTTCTGCTCGACGAGCCATTCGGCGGCCTCAGCTACGATGAGGCGAAAGCCCTGGAACATCTGATCCGTCGACTCTTCGAGCGGGGAGAACTCACTGTGATCCTAGTCGAACACGTGCTCAGGGTGCTCATGAACCTCTCCCAGCGAGTTCTGGTGCTCGACTACGGTCGGCTCATCGCCTCGGGCACGCCGGATGAAGTCAGCCGGAACCCCGCTGTCATCGAAGCTTATCTGGGGGCCGCCTACTCGCATATGACCACACAGCAGGAGGAACTCTCCACAGGGGGCAACCGGTGAGCATCTTGCGCGTGAACGCTCTTTCCGTCGCTTACGGGAAAGCCCATGCTCTCCGTGACATCACCATCCACGTCGCCGCGGGGGAATCCGTGGCCATTGTTGGCCCCAACGGCGCCGGCAAGACGACACTGCTGCGGGCCATCTCTGGCCTGGTACGGCCGACCGGTGGCGAAATTTGGTTCGACGGCATACGCCTCGACAGCCTGCCTCCCCACGAGCTGGTGCGCTTGGGCATCGCTCACGCCCCTGAACACCGCCGACTGGCCCCCCCAGATGACCGTGTTGGAGAACTTGGAGTTGGGAGCGTACCATCGTCGGGACCGAAAGGAAATTCAACAGGACATGGTACATATCTTCGAATTGTTCCCACGTCTGCAAGAGCGGCTAGGCCAACGCGCCGGCACCCTCTCCGGCGGCGAACAGCAGATGTTGACCATTGCGCGCGCGCTCATGGCTCGTCCACGCCTCCTGTTACTCGACGAGCCTTCCCTGGGCTTAGCCCCGCTGGTCAAGAAGACCATCTTCGACACCCTCAAGCGCATTCAACAGGAGGGCATCACCGTTCTGCTGGCCGAGCAAGATGCGAGCTTAGCGCTGTCCGCCGTCTCTCGGGCCTACGTGTTGGAAAGCGGGCGCGTGGTGATGGAGGGCCCGAGTCAAGAGCTCCGTCAGAACGACTACGTGCGCCAAACGTATCTGGGATTGTGAACGGAAGGGAGGAAAGCGACATGAACATCGCCCAGAATGTGGAACGAGCCCGCCGACATTTTCCCAACAAACCCGCCATCATCTGCAACGACCGCACCTACACCTATGCCGAGCTGGACAAGGCCATCAACCGCGTGGGCAATGCCCTTCGGGCATTGGGCGTCGGGCGAGGTGACCGAGTAGCCTTGTACCTCCCTAACATGCCGGCCTTTCCCATCGCCTACTACGCCGTCCAGAAGATCGGCGCCATCGCCGTCTCCCTCAACTCCATGCTCAAACGTCAAGAAGTGGAGTTCATTGTGTCCGACTCCGGTGCCAAAGTCCTGTTCACTACTGGCGAAATGCTCCCCCATGTGCCCGTGGAGGATGTGCCGGACCTGGAACACGTCATCGTGGTTGAAGGGGAGACTGGCGGACACTTGGCTCTCGACCAGCTCGTCGAACAGGCCTCCTCCGAACTGAAAGCGGCCGACATGGCCCCTGACGATCCGGCTGCCATCCTCTACACCTCCGGTACAACAGGCTTTCCAAAAGGGGCCACTCTCTCTCACCGGAATGTGGTCTCCAACATGTTCAGCACTGTCCACCACACCGGCCTGACGCCAGATGACCGATTGATGCTCTTTCTGCCCCTCTTTCACGTCTTCGGCCAGAACTTTATCATGAACGGGGGCTTCACGGCTGGGGCCACCTTGGTGCTGTTGCCACGGTTTGAGCCGGAGGCGGTGTTGGATGCCATCCAACGCCACCGAGCAACTTGTTTCTACGCCGTGCCCACCATTTACGTCTACTTACTTAACATGGACACCTCCGCGTGGGACCTCTCCTCCGTGCGCTACTACTTTACCGCAGCCGCCACTATGCCCAAGGAAGTGGCATTGCGATGGAAGGAGAAGAGCGGCCTCATGACGTATGAAGGCTACGGGCTCACGGAGTGCAGCCCCTTTGCCTCCTACAATCACGACTTCCACCACAAGTTCGGCTCCATCGGCGAGCCCATCGAAAACGTGGAAATGAAGATCGTGGACGAGGAAGGCAACGAGCTCCCTCCTGGTCAGTGGGGCGAGATCATCATCCGAGGACCTGGCGTCATGCTGGGCTACTGGAACCGGCCCGAGGAGACGGCTCAAGCCATTCGTCACGGGTGGCTTCACTCGGGCGACGTGGGCATGACCGATGACGAGGGATACTTTTACATTGTGGACCGGGTGAAAGACATGATCAACGCAGCCGGCTTCAAAGTTTTCCCGGCCGAAGTGGAGAATGTGATCTATAGACATCCGGCAGTGAAGGAAGTTGCCGTCTACGGCAAGCCAGATCCCGTGAAGGGCGAGCGAGTGGTAGCCGATGTGGTACTCAAGGAAGGAGCGTCGACCACACCCGAGGAGATCATCACCTTTGTGCGAGAACGCATAGCTGTCTACAAGGCGCCCCGCGAAGTGCGCCTCGTGTCCGAAATACCCAAGAGCGCAACCGGGAAAATTCTCAAGCGCGTATTGCGGGAGCAGGCCCGCACCGACGCCGGGCAGGAAGGTGAATGACATTGGCGAGAAGGGAGACGCGGCTGCTGTGGGGTATGTCCCACATGTGTCGGGATGTGGTAGCATGGGGAGAGGGGAAGGAGGAGACGAGGAGACGAGGAGACAAGGAGACAAGGGGACAAGGGGAAGGGGAGAGGGGGCGATAGAGCAGGCGTTGTGGAGGGCGTACACGGTCGCTTCCTCCGGGAGACGGAAGAGGCGTTGGAGCTGTTGGCCCCCTCGCCGACGACTCTGGGACACACCCTCCTGGTGAGAGGCTTTGACACCCCCAAGTGGGCATGTTATAATCCGCGCCGGCTCGGAACAGGGGACAAGCATAATGGCTGAGCTCAGCCGTCCCCGGCACCGGAAGATGTCCTCTCTGCTCCGCACCTGCCCGGTGTACATCCGGCCACACCGCGCTGAGCACCAGAACGCTGAAAGGCGAGCACCACCATGAGCGAATCAATCGCCCACGTCTTCCCAGGTCAAGGTGCCCAACGGGTGGGCATGGGTCGGGACGTGTACGAGGCTCATCCTTTGGCCCGTGAGCTCTTTGACGTGGCCGGCGAGATTCTGGGCTTCGACCTCAAACGGCTCTGTTTTGAGGGGCCCAAGGAAGCGCTGGACGACACCGTAAACACCCAGCCAGCCCTCTACGTCACCTGTGTCGCCTTGTGGCGTGTGGTCCAGCACGAGGGACTCTTGCCTCCGCCGGCATGTGTTGCTGGTCACAGCTTGGGCGAGTACAGCGCCCTGACGGCGGCCGGTGCTCTGCCCTTTGAGGCGGGCGTGCGGCTCGTGAGGGAACGCGGCCGGCTGATGAAGGAGGCCGGCCAACAGGTCCCCGGCAAGATGGCCGCCATCATCGGCCTTGACGACACGCAAGTTATGGCATTGTGCCGTGAAGCAGCCCGTCAGGGCGAAGTCGTCCAAGTAGCCAACGACAACTGTCCGGGGCAGCTCGTCATCAGCGGAACAGAAGCCGCCGTCCGGCGGGCCGTCACCTTGGCACGGGAACAGGGAGCTCGCCGGGCGATCATCCTCGACGTGAGCATTGCGGCTCATTCTCCCCTCATGGCCCCTGTGAAAGAGCAGTTCGCCCACGTTGTGGCAGCCGCCCCGATTACGGCACCAACAATACCGATCATTGGCAACGTAACGGCACGCCCCTTAACCACCGAAGCTGAGATCCGCCATGAGCTCGTCGAACAGTTGACCGGGCCCGTGCGCTGGACTGAATCGATACAGTATATAGTGGCTCAAGGGATCGGGACGTTTGTCGAATTTGGTGCCGGTGCTGTCCTGACTGGGTTGATCAAGCGCATTGACCGGCGCGTGCGCCGCCTGAACGTGGCTGGCTGGGCAGATGTGGAGACTCTACGTGGGAGGAAGCCATGATCGAGCTGAGCAACCGCGTGGCTTTAGTCACCGGCGCCTCTTCGTGGAATTGGACGGGCCATTGCCCTGCAATTGGCCGAGCTGGGCGCTGACGTGGCCGTCAATTTCCACACCAATGAGGCCGCGGCCAATGAGGTGGTGGAACACATTCGGCATATGGGCCGAAATGCCATCGCCGTCCAAGCGGACGTGGGGAAGGGCAAGGCCGTGCAGGCCATGGTCAAGCGCACGGTGGCTGAGCTGGGCACCGTCCACATCCTGGTCAACAACGCCGGTCTCACGCGCGATAACCTGATGATGCGCATGAAGGAAGAGGATTGGGATGTGGTAGTGCAAACCAACCTTAAAGGAGCCTTTCTCTGCATTAAGGCGGTCCAGCGCCAGATGATTCGCAACCGGTACGGCCGTATTGTGAACGTCACATCAGTTGTGGGAATCACCGGAAATGCCGGTCAGGCCAACTACGCCTCGGCCAAGGCCGGCCTCATTGGGCTGACCAAGTCCGTGGCACGGGAGCTGGGGCCTCGGAATATCACCTGTAATGCCGTAGCCCCGGGATACATTCCCACCGACCTCACCGCTAACTTGCCGGAGAGTTTCCTGGAACAGGCCCTCAAGCTCACCCCGCTGGGCCGCTTCGGCACGGCCGAAGATGTCGCCCGCGCGGTGGCCTTCCTGGCTAGCGATGCGGCTGCCTTCATTACCGGCCAAGTCCTCCGGGTGGACGGAGGCATGATTTTCTAGAAACGGGCGAACGGGCTACAATATTACACACCGGGGGACACCCGGCTCCACGTAACAGATAGCGTGACGGTGCCGTCAACGGTTCCGGTGGAGTAGAAGCACGTGATGCTCAAGCGACGTTTGGCGCGAGCGACGGCCTTGCAGGCCCTGTACGAGATTGACGTCGCCCAACATCGGCCCGCAGCGGTGGTTCGCCAGCGCATCGAGGAGGCCGGCGACCTCCCGCCCACAGAGGTCCAATTTGTGCACCAGCTCGTCTCCGGCGTGCTGGCGCACCGTCAGGAAATCGACCGCTATATCGAGCAGATTGCGCCCGAGTGGCCGGTGGACCAATTGGCGCCCATTGATCGCAATATTCTGCGCATGGCCATCTACGAGCTCCTCCACATCCAGGAAACACCGGTCAAAGTGGCCATTAACGAAGCCGTTGAGCTCGCCAAGACGTTCGGCAGCGATTCGTCCCGACGCTTCATCAACGGCGCTTTGGGTACATTTGTCAACCGTTACTTGCCGCGCCACATGTAAGACGGCGAGGTGGATCTGCCACGTGGAAGTCTCCCTGCGCCCGGCAGCCGGAGCACACCATGGAATTCTTGAACATCGGCATCGGAGAGTTGTTGGTCATCTTTGCCATCGCGCTGCTCGTCTTTGGGCCGGAGCGGCTGCCCGAGCTGGCCCGTCAGCTCGGCAAGGCCGTGCGTGAGTTCCAGCGCCTCTCCAATGAAGCCACCTCGACCATCCAAGAGGTCATGCGCGAAATCGAAGAGCCAAACCAAGAGGTGCGCCGAGCGCTGGCCGACTCCCAAAAGGAGCTCCGCGAGAGCATCCAAGGGGCTCACCAGGCTGCCCAGGAAACCCTCTCCGTGCCCGGCGAAACCGTTACCGGCACGGCGACTAGCGCCGGCAACTCATCGGAACAGGATGGAAGACAGAACACGGCGCCCTCCACAGCCGCCGGACCGGCGAGTGACCCATGACAACCACTGAGTTGCCGCCAACGGACGACTACCTCGACGACAAGCCCATGCCGCTCACCGAACACCTGCGGGAGCTGCGTGACCGCATGTGGCGTGCCCTGCTGGTACTTGTGGCCACTACTGTGATCAGTTCCTTCTTTGCCGGCCGCTTCCTCCAGATTCTTGAGCGCCCCTTGGTGTTGAAGCCCCAAGCCATTACCCCCACTGAAACCATTGTGGTCTACTTCAAAGTGGCCTTGGTTCTGGGCATCGCCCTGGCCATGCCGGTGATCCTCTACGAGGTGATTGCCTTCCTCCTGCCTGGGCTGACGCCAAAGGAACGTCGGTACTTGTTCCTCTTTATCCCCATGGCCACATTGCTCTTCGTTGCCGGGCTGCTCTTCGCTGCCTTTATCGCCCTTCCGGCAGCCTTGCGTTTCCTCCAATATTTTGGCCAGAGCTACGCCGAAATTCAGTGGACACTTTCCAGCTACGTCTCCTTCGTCACCACCGTGCTCCTGTGGAACGGTTTGGGTTTTCAGACCCCTTTGATTATTTTCATCCTGGTCAAGTTGGACATTGTGCGCTACGAGACCCTGCGCAAGAATTGGCGGTGGGCCTTCCTGGTGGCCGCAGTGCTGGCAGCCATCATCACGCCCACCCCTGACCCGTTCAACATGATGGTGGTCATGCTCCCACTCTTCTTCCTCTATCTCCTGGGCGTTTTCCTAGCCCGCTTTGCCTAAACAGCCCACGTCATCCTTCACTCGCTAAGGAGAGCGCATGCAATGGCGGAATTCAGACGATTCCTCAGCGTCCGCAATGCCTTCGGGGGCACGCTGGCCCCAGACGGGCGACGACTCGCCTTCCTCACAGACATCACCGGCACCAGCCAAATCTGGACTTTGGATGGTCCCGAACAGTGGCCCGACCAACGCTCCTTCGACGACGACCGCATCACCTTCGTGCGCTATAGCCCCCGCCGGCGCCTGTTGCTCTTCGGACAGGATCACGGCGGCAACGAAATGGACCAGCTCTTCGTGATGGACGATGAGGGCACCTTTGTCCGCCCTCTCGCCCCCAAACCCGAGCGCAAACACATTCTGGCCGATTGGTCCCCTGATGGTCGCACTGTGGCCTTCACAGCCAACCGCGATCACGTGGCCCAACTGGATGTCTACACTGTGGATGTGGAGCGTCCCGACGAGGTGCGTCGCGTGTTCACCGGAGATGGGTGGAACTACGTGGCCGCTTGGCTGCCCGACGGCCAACACGCCATCGTGGGCCAATCCACCAGCAACACCAACAACACCCTCTACTTGCTCAACCTGGCTA
>JAUZRY010000073.1 GCA_030949995.1 Ardenticatenia bacterium | reverse complement strand
GTTCGGCGGGCAGCGCTCTATGGGGGTCGTTCTCCCGTGGTCTCAACCGGCTCCAGCAGGCGAATGAGGTGATCGATCAGGTCGGAGCGGGTGATGATGCCCACGAGATCTCCGGCCTGGTTGACCACGGGCAATCCACCCACCCGTGCCACGCGCATGAGTTTGGCCGCCTCCACCACCGGGGCGCTGGCCTCGATGGTGTGGATGGCCGTGTGCATGATCTCGCCCACGGTGTGCTGGGCCAAGTGTTCCAAGACCTCTTCGGGGGTTTCCTGGAGAAAGGGAGAATCGGCGGCCAGGCGCAGGTCACGGTCGGAGAGAATGCCCACCAGTCGGCCGGACTGATCCACGACGGGCAGCCGGCGCACGTGGTTGTTGAGCATAAGGCTGAGGGCCTCATCGAGCGGCGTGTTCGGCCGCACGGCAATCACATCTTTGCTCATCAGCTCCTCGACTGGAGTGACCTGTTCTCTGCTCATCACCTTCCTCCTTGCCCCGTGTATCACCACGGCCAGCCCTCACGCCCACGGCGGCAGAGCACTACCCGGGCGGCAAGGTCGGCTCTGCCACCACCCGAATGATGTGGGCGGCCAGCTCGTACTTGTGGAAAGGGGGCATGATGTAAATGCCCTGAACGAGTCCCTGGAGTTCAGCCACCAGCTCTTGGGCGATGCGCACGCCTTCGGCCGGTTTCTCCTGAGCGCGCTCCACGCGTTCCATGATGTGGGGCGGGATTTCGATGCCCGGCACCTCGTTGTGGAGGAAGCGGGCATGGCGCTCGTTGTACAGGGGCAAAATGCCGGCCAACACAGGGATCTCCACCGGCCCACCATAGGCCTCCAGAAAGCGGCGCACGGTGCGCACATCGTAGACGGGCATGGTTAAGGCGAAGTCCGCGCCACTGGCGATCTTCTTGCGCAACAGCCTGACCTCCCGTTGGATGTTGGTGGCGTTCAAGTTGAGGGCGCATCCGACGAGAAAATTTGTCGGGGCGCCGATGGAGTTGCCGGCGTAGTCCTTCCCCTGGTTGAGCCCTTCTTTGATCAGCCGCATGAGGCCTGTGGGCACAATGTCGTAGCTGTCGGTGGCATCGGGGTAGTCGCCAATGGCCGTAGGGTCACCCATGACGACGAAGATGTTGCGCACTCCCAAGGCATGGGCCGCCAGCAAGTCCCCTTGGATGCGCAGCAAGTTGCGCCCCCGCGTGGGAAAGTGCAGCACGGTCTCGACACCTACCCGGCTTTGGATCAAGTGCGCCACAGCCCAAGGGCTCATGCGCATCCTGGCCAAGGGGCTGTCGGCCACGTTGAGGACTGTAGCCCCGGCCTCCTTCAACATGGCCGCCGCGGTCAACACGTCGGAAAGGTCGCAGCTTTTGGGCGGATCCATCTCCACTGTAATCACAAACTGGCCCAAGGCCAGGGCACGGGCCAGTTGGGTCGGCCCCAAGGTGGGTGCTGTCGGCACCGACGTTCCGGTCGGGAGAGGACCGGCGGTTGCCGGCCGCTCCCCAGCCCGCCAGGCGTCCAGAGCGGCGCGCATGGCCCGCACGTGGTCGGGCGTGGTGCCACAACAGCCGCCAATCAGGCAGACGCCCGCCTCAGCCGCCTCGCGGGCGAAGTCGGCGAAGTACTCGGGTGTGGCCGGGTAGAGGAGTCGGCCGCCGATCTGTTCGGGCCAGCCGGCATTGGGCATAGCGGACACGGGAACCGGGGGCGTGCAGGTGAGCATTTCCCTGGCAGCGGCCAATGCGCTGCGCGGGCCAATGCCACAATTAGCCCCCACCATGTGGGCGCCGGCCTCGCGCAGTGCCCGGGCCGCATCTCTGGGGGCATGGCCGAAAGTGGTGACACCTTCCTGACCAAAGGTCATCTGGGCCACCACGGGCACCTCGGGCGCCACCTCTCGGGCAGCCAACACGGCCTCGCGCAGCTCGGCCAAGTTGCTAAATGTCTCCAGGATGAGCACGTCCACACCGGCTTCGACGAGGGCCGCAATCTGTTCGGCGAACGCCTCTCGGGCCTCTTCTGGCCTCAAGCGTCCCAGGGGAGCCAAGTTGCGGCCCAGGGGCCCCACGGAGCCGGCGATGAAGGCCGGCTGGCGCACGTGACGGCGCGCTTGGAGGGCGATCTCCACGCCGGCCCGGTTGATCTCGGCCACCTTGTCGGCCAGGCCGTGCTCGCCCAGCTTGAAGCGGTTGGCCCCGAAGGTGTTGGTTTCGATCACCTCAGCGCCCGCCACCAAGTACATCTCGTGGATGTCACGCACCAGCTCGGGGCGGTCCACATTCACGGCGTCGAAGCATTCCCTGAAGGAGACACCCCGGGCATAGAGCATCGTTCCCATCGCGCCGTCGGCCAACAGCGGCCCTTGAGAAACGCGCGTCAGAAACGGATGTGGCATAGCTGGCCTCCGCCCAATGTCGATCTCCCGCGCGGGGGATGGCTCGGGTGGCAGCAATTATAGCACGCTCGCCGGCATTGGGCGAGTGGCGCGCCACGCTTTCCGTCCCGGTTCCTGGGATTGTGGGTTCACCAACTTTGTTGTATAATCTGCCCACCCGACCGCACGGACGTCGTGATCGGACCGGCCCCCCGTGGTCGTCTCGCCCGTGCCCATTCCACGTGTGAATCGAATCCTCGTGCAGCGCCTTGCCGGGCTCAGGGCTCGACACGTGGTCATAGGTCGGTCCTCGTGTCAGAAGATGTATGAGATTTTAGCGAAGGAGGTGCAAGGACATCATGAACGAACATGGCGACACCCAAATGGCCGACCTCGCGCCACACGGGGGAGCCGAGGCCACGGCTTCATCTGCTGAACCCGACGGGAGTGCTACGAGCTCCTCCCCGAACATGGCCTCTAAGCCCGCTGAGGCCACTTCGCCACACTCCACCGGCACTCATGAGCCCCGCCACCGACGACGACGGCGCCGACGGCGCTCTCCGACCATCTCCATCCAAGAGTTAGAACCGGGGATGGAGTTGACCGGCATGGTGCGTAACATCCAGCCCTTTGGCGCCTTCGTGGACATTGGCGCCGAGACTGACGGCCTCGTCCACATCTCCGAGCTGCGCGACGGCTTCGTCGAAAAAGTGGAGGACGTGGTCCAAGTGGGGGACATGGTCACTGTGCGCGTCAAGGACGTGGACGTGGAGCAGGGACGCATCAGCCTCACCATGCGTTCGGGCAAGCCGGAGAAGGCGACCAAGCCGGAGCGCAAGCGGCTCCCCCTGGATGCCATTCAGGAGGGCCAGGAATACACGGGCGTGGTGGCCAGCATTGTGGACTTCGGCGCCTTCGTGGACATTGGCGCCGAGACCGACGGCCTTGTCCACATCTCCGAGCTCAGCGACACGCGCGTGAACCGAGTCGAGGATGTGGTCACAGTCGGCCAAGAAGTCACCGTGCGGGTAATTAGCGTGGACCGTGAGCGCCAGCGCATCAGCCTGACCATGCGAACCGAGCCGGACACAGCCGAGCTCACCCACTATGTGGACGAGGAGCGAGAGCGGGAGTCGTCACCCACCTTGTTTGCCATTGCCTTCGCCCGCGCGGCCGAACAGCGCAAGCAGAAGCGGCGCAAGGGGGCAGGCCAACAGGAAGAGGACGAATCCCCCATGATGGACATCATCCGACGCACCCTGGAACAACTCCAGTCTTCGGACTCATAACGGCTCTCGTTTCGGTTTCGGTTGGCCGCTCTCGGCTCAGGACGTGCTCATGGTGACACACATTGGCCGGCACCTCCGCCTGATGTTTGCCGACCCTCTGCGGCAGCTTCAGCTTTCCCTGGCCTTGCTCCTCTGTCTCGTCGCCGTGGGCACCGCGGGGTACGTGGTTCTTGAGGGCATGTCGTGGGTTGATGCCCTCTACATGACAGTGATTACCCTGACTACGGTGGGTTTTGGCGAGGTAAAGCCCCTTTCGCCCGCGGGCCGGCTCTTCACCATTGTCCTCATCATGGTCGGGGTGGGTGCTGCGGCTTGGGCCGCCCGCAACGTGGTCGAGGTGACATTAGGGCCACGGCTGTGGGCGAGCATTTCGCGGCGCAAGATGAATGAGGAGCTCAAGCGCATCCGCAACCACTACATCGTGTGCGGCTATGACCGCATGGGCCACCAGATCGTGCGCGACTTGCTGGCCCGAGGTGAGCGCTTCGTGGTGATCGAGCGCTCCACCGAAGTGGCCGAGCCGCTCCTGGAACACCACTTGTTGCATGTTGTCGGCGACGCCACCCAGGATGAGGTGCTCCTCCAGGCCGGCGTGGAACGCGCACGGGGGCTCGTCGCCGCCCTGAGCAGGGACGCCGACAACGTGCTCGCCGTGCTGACGGCCCGGGGCTCAACCCCAACTTGCTCATTGTGGCCCGTGCCAGCGGTGAAATGGCCGAAACGAAGCTCCGGCGCGCCGGCGCCGACCGCGTGGTGAGCCCCTACGTGATCGGCGGCCACCGCCTGGCCATGGCCCTGCTGCGGCCGGCCGTCCACGATTTCTTTAACCACCTCTTCCACCAAGGGGAAACTGAAGAAGCGCTCGACGTGGACATCGGCGAGGTCCGCGTGCACTCGGCGTCCCCTCTGGCCGGACAGAGTTTAGTGGAATGCGACCTGCGACGGGGCTACCACCTCACGGTCATCGCCGTCCAGAGGCCCGACGGCTCCTTCATCTTCGCGCCCGACGGCCACCACCGCATCCAAGTGGGTGAAACCCTCATTGTGATTGGCAAAGCAGAGTCCATTTACGCCCTGGAACGGGCGCACGACAGGGGCCCGTGAGGTGCCCGCGCCGCTCGCCCGGCAGCAAGCCACTATCCCTTGGCCGGAGGCAACTAGGATGATCGAGATCAACGTGGGGATCGCCCTCTCGGACATGCACTCGGCCGATATGTCCGCCGGGTTGCGCGTCCCCGAAGATTTGGCCGCCTACGCGCGGGAGTACCGCGCCATTATGGGCGTTGAGCAGGTCTTCTTCGAGTTACAGCCCGAGGACCTCTTCGCCCGACCATCCCGCTACCCGGACCAATTCCGGCATCGCCTGGCCAACCGCTGGCTGCGTGCCCTGCGCACCGGTCGTGAGTTCCGCCATTTCCTCTTTCACGAGCCCCCCCGCTTGGGCGTTCACATGCCCACTGTGGCCAAGGATCCGTTAAGCTCCAACTTCTTCAGCAAACACGCGGCCCTGGAGGAGATCAAGCGGGCCATGGATTTCGCCGGTCACGTGCACGCCGACTATTTCGTGGTCCACTTGGCCACCCGGGACAAGTGGACGTGGGAACGTTCGGACCAGATCGCCAAGGGGATGAAGATCTTCAAGGAGATCGCCGTTCACTACGCGACGAAGGGCTTTCAGTTCACGCCGGTGATCGAAGTGCTCCCCTACCCCCGCTTTCCGGCCCACGGCGGCGAGTTGGTCTTCATTTTCAACCAGGCCCACCACGTTCTCTCCAAGGTGCGCATTGCCTTCAACATCTCTCACCTCTGGCAGTCCTGGCAGCGCATGTTGGCCATCGGGTTGTGGGACCCCAACGTCAGCTTCCTCCACCACTTGGAATACAGCCTTTCTCACGTGTGGGAAATGGTGCACGTCTTCCAGCTCGGCGGGTGCTGGGAAAGTGAAACCCACGCCATCCCGGGGCTGCACCCCCAGCAGAACCCCTTTGAGCACGTGCTCAAGCTCCGGGAATCACCCGGTGTCTACGCCGAGAGCGGGGAGATTGACCTGAACGGGGTCTTCGAGCTGTTGGTCAACTACACCGTGGCCCGCGGTCGCCCCCTGAACCTGGTGCTCGACGTGCGTGACCGTGACATGCTCCAAGTCCTGGAAGCTGCCTCTCGCATCCGCCACGACTTGCTGGAGCGAGCGGGCATGGTGTGAAGCTCGCCCTCGCCCACGGTGAAGCCAGCAGGCCCACGGAAAGCACCATTGTCGTGGCACATGAGGCCGCTGAGGTGACCCGGGTATCCCACGTCGTCGGAGGATTTCAGCCTCGGGGGAGCACCTCGGGAGCGAAATGAGAGAGGCAGCCCATCAGAGGAGCACCAGTTCACCCTCAACGGCTGCTCGCACGCCTGTCGGGGCCACAATACGACGGGCAAAGAACGGGCAGTGCACCACCGGGTTCGTGTGATTGAAGTGAATGAAGCGCACCCGGGCTCGCACGTCTGCCGGCAGCGCTCGCAGGCGGCGAAGCGTCTCCACAATGGGCGGGTGGGGAATCTCACTGAAGTCACGCCCGACGAGCTCATCTTGGCTGAAGAAGGTGCCGTCCAGAAAGGCCACATGGACCTGTTCGAGCACAGCCTCCAAGGGCGGGGACCAGTGGGCCCACGCATCTGTGTCGGGCGCGTAGAGGAGCCGGCGGTTCTCTCCTGTCACCAGGAACCCCACGGTCTCCGTGTGCTCGGCGCGATGGGGCACAGCCAACGGCGTGATCCTCAGGGATTTTCCCAAGCAGATCGGATGCCCAGGGACGATCTCGTGCAACTCCACGTGGCCGTCCACCGCGAGTTGGCGCCACGGCTCGTTGGCCATGAGGAATGCCTTCATGCAAGGAGTGACGTAGACGGGCACATTACGGGCCCCCCAGGCCTCCCGGCCCAAGTAGATCAGCCCCGTGTAGTGGCCGATGTGGGCGTGGGTCAAGAAGATGCCGGCCAACCGGAGAGGAGCCCAGGGCATGAGGTGCACCAGATAGTGGAGTTGGGAGGGCATGTCAGGCGTGGCGTCGAGCAACCAACACAGGCCACGGGCCACGTCCACAAGGCCCAAACAGGCCACATGGCGCCGGGCCGCGGCCCGACGCCATGCCGGCCAACAACAGGGACGAACACATCCCACGTGAGGGTAGCCCGCATCCTGAGTAATGCCGAGCACGATGGCGGCCACGTGGACCTCGTTCGCCATGTCTCCCTCCACGGCCGGCTGTTATGACCTGTTCACGGCACGACACTTTAGCTGATTTCTCAAATCCACGAAAATGGGGGAGAATATCCTTCACACCCGTGCAGATTCGGAGCACGTGTGTCAAAACGTGTGTCAAAGTATAGCCCAAAGAGAGCCGCTGTCGAGCGCCCGTCACGGACGTGCCGGCGGGGTGATAGCGTGCGTGGTGGAGGGCTGTATCATGCGATTCCATGTTGGTCCAGTGCCCGAAGAACCCGACGTTCAACCCGAGAAGCCTTGGTCTCCTATACGGGAGCCAAGCCCGGGCCTCTTTCAGATCGTCGCCATCCCTGTCGCCGTGCTCGTGGCTTTTGTGTTGGCCAGAATCTGGTGGAGCCTGCCCATCTCCGATATCCGCGTGGTGATTGTCAGCCCACGGGAGGCGGTGGCCGCCCTTGTCGTCGGCCTCGCAGTTGTCGGGCTTCACGAGCTCTTGCACGCACTGATAATGCCAGGTGGCTGGCGCTCCCCCAAGGTGATCTTGGGCATCTGGCCCCAACGGTTAATGTTCTACGCCCACTACAGCGGCGTGATGTCACGCGATCGTTTTCTGGCCATTATGGTGGCGCCCTTTCTTCTCCTCTCATTGGGCCCCATCCTGCTCATCTGGGGCATCGCCACCGTTGATAGCATCTCGTCCTGGGCACTGACCGTGGCGTTCGCCATTTCCCTCTTCAACGGCGCGGCCTCGTGCGGCGACCTGTTGGGCGCCCTGCTCGTGAGCATCCAAGTTCCACGTGGGGCACTGGTGCGCAACGTCGGGTGGCGCACCTACTGGCGGCCTCGCCAACGGGAGGAGGCGATCTCCTATGCCAGCCAGTAACGCGCAGGCCGGCCTCCTGGCCGACCGGTTCAATACTTTGTTCTACGACGAGGAGTGTCATACCGTGGTCGTCCTCGACCGACGCCGGTATCCGTTTGAAAAACACTACGTGACCTGCCGGACCCTCGACGACGTCATGTACGCCATCCAGGCCATGATCGTCCAAGGGGGTCCACCGTTGGCCTACGTGGCCGGGCTGGGCTTGGCCTTAGTCGCCCACCATGAGCGCTCCCGGCCGGCTTCGGCCCAGCTTCGTGCCCTGCGCGAGGCGGCCGAACGCTTGCGCGCCTTGCGGCCCACGGCCGACGACGTCCACCACCTGTTACGCCACGCCCTCGAGCGGGCTCAGGCCGCGCTGGAACAGGGAGCCTCGGCCCACGCCCACATTCTGGCTTATGTCAATGAGGAGATCGAGCGGGGCAACCGTGTGGCCGAGGCATGTGGTCGACACGCGGCCGCGTTGCTGGCCGACGGCGACTCGCTGCTCACCCACTGCTACCCCGGCGCTGCCTTCAATTACATGCTCTTCTACGCCCGGCGCGACGGCAAGCAGCTCAAGGTGATTGCTTGCGAGACGCGCCCATACCTCCAGGGTGCCCGGCTGACGGCCAGCCAGGCCGTGGAGATCGGCGTGCCCGTCCAAGTGATCACGGACGGCATGGCTGCCTTTGTCATGGCTCAGGGCATGGTCACCACATATGTCACGGCGGCCGACCGCATTGCCTTGGACGGCGCCATTGCCAACAAAGTGGGCACCTTGGAGCACGCCATTGCCGCCCGTCACTATACCATCCCCTTTTACGTGCTGGGCTACGATGGCCCAGACCCCGAGACCCCCACCGGCGCGGACATCCCCATTGAAATGCGGGATCCAACGGAAGTGCTCAGGTGTGGCGGGATGTCCACAGCCGTTGAGGGCGTCCAAGCACTCTACCCCGCATTTGACATCACGCCGCCGGAGCTCATCACGGCCATTGTCACCGAACGGGGCGTGTTTCGGCCTTCCGAGATGTGGACCTATTGGCCCAACCATCACGGGGCCACCGATGCACACTGAAAAACGAGGAAGCATTCCCCCATGAAGCTCTCCATCATCATTCCCGTGTACAACGAAGAGGCCACGCTGCGCGAGCTCCTACACCGAGTGCGATCCGTCCGCTTGGACGGCGTCGAGAAGGAGGTCCTGGTGGTGGACGATGGCTCAACGGACAACTCCCGCCGCATTCTCCAGGAAGAGGCAAAACGGGGGGACATCCGCGCCTTCTACCATCCGGTCAACAGGGGCAAGGGCGCGGCCATTCGCACGGCCTTGGACCACGTCACCGGTGACATTGTGCTCATCCAAGATGCCGATCTGGAGTACGACCCGCGCGACTACCCGGTGCTCATCCAGCCCATCATCGAAGGGCGAGCCGATGTGGTCTACGGAAGCCGCTTCTTGGGCGGCCCACGCAAGGCGATGCTCTTCTGGCACATGGTGGGCAACAAGGTGTTAACCTTCGTCACCAACGTGCTCTACGACACCATTCTGAGTGACATGGAGACGTGTTACAAGGCATTTCGCACAGAAGTCATCAAGCCCCTGAACTTGCGCTCGCGCCGCTTCGAGTTCGAGCCCGAGGTGACGGCCAAGGTGCTCAAGCGGGGCATCCGCATCTACGAGGTACCCATTAGCTACACGGGCCGCGAGTACCACGAGGGCAAGAAGATCACGTGGAAGGACGGCATCACGGCCCTGTGGACGCTGATCAAGTACCGCTTCGTGGACTGAGAGCTGCTCGCGGCAGGACCACATGAAGCACAGAGGAGTCCATCATGGCAGGCATAGCGATCATCGGCGCCCAATGGGGCGATGAGGGCAAGGGCAAAATCACCCATCTGCTCTCGGGCTTGGCTGACGTCGTCGTGCGCTTCGGCGGGGGGCCCAATGCCGGCCACACGGTCATGCACGGGGACACTACGTTCAAGTTTCACCAGATTCCCAGCGGCATCCTCTACCCACACGTCCAGGCCATCATGGGCAACGGCATGGTGGTGGACCCCGACGAGCTGTGGCAGGAAATGGAGATGCTCCGCCAGGCCGGCGTCGACTTGAGCCGGCTCATGCTGAGCGGCAATATCCACCTGATCTTCCCCTATCATCGCCTGCTCGACCGGCGCATCGAACACCTGAGCGGCGACCGGGCCATCGGTACCACGGGCCGCGGTATCGGCCCAGCCTACACGGACAAGGCCGCCCGACGGGGTGTGCGCGTTCAAGACTTGCTGCTGCCGGAGACGGAGCTGGCCCAACGCCTGCACCACGCCCTCCAGTTCGCCAACACCCTCCTCGTTCACCTGCTCCGGGATGACCCCGTTCCCCTGGAGGCCATGGTGGAACGCGCACAGGTCTGGCGTGAACGCCTGGCCCCCTTCATCGGCGATGCCTTCGCGGCAGTGCACCACGCGCTCCACACCGATCAGACCGTCCTCTTCGAGGGCGCGCAGGGCGCTCTGTTGGACCTCGACCACGGCACCTATCCCTTCGTCACCAGCAGTCACCCCACGGTGGGCGGCGTGCTGGCCGGAACAGGCGTGGGCGCCGGCGCCCTGACGCGGGTGATCGGCGTGGTCAAGGCGTTTCAGACCCGTGTGGGCAGCGGCCCCATGCCTACCGAGGTGAGCGGTGAGCTGGCCGAGCGCTTGCGAGGATCAGGCGCGAACCCGTGGGATGAGTTCGGCACCACCACCGGGCGTCCACGCCGGGTGGGATGGCTGGACGGCGTGGCTCTGCGCTACAGCGTGTGCAGTTGAACGGCCTTACTGAGCTGGCCGTGACCAAGCTCGACGTGCTCACCGGCTTGGACCGCGTGGCCGTGGCCGTGGCCTACGAGCTGGACGGCACCCGCTTGGAGACGTTTCCCGCCCAAATGGCCGGACTGGACCGATGCCGGCCAATCTACGAATACCTCCCCGGATGGCATGAGGACATTACCGGCGCGCGCCGGCTCGAGGACCTGCCGATGGCCGCCAGGGGAGTACCTGCGCTTCATCGAGGAGCTCACCGGCGTGCCCGTGACGATCGTCTCCGTGGGGCCAGCCACCGAGCAAACGATTCTGTGTACTATAGACTCAGCAGGGTGAACAGCCCCGTGCCAACACCATGCTCGGCACGCTCCGGTGCAGGCGTGTGGGGAGGGGTGGCCGCGCTGGCCGTGATGGCCATGTGGGTGACGACGCGGCCAGCCCCCTTGCACGAAGATGAAGCCATCTACGCCGCGTGGGCGCGCACCATTGCCAATGGCACAGACCCCTGGCTGACCACCACACCTGTGGACAAACCTCCGCTTTACCTGTACGCCCTTGCGGGCGTGTTCCGGCTCTTCGGGGAGAGCCCTGTCACAGCCCGCGGCCTCAACGTGGCCGTGATGATTGGCGTGGCCCTCATGCTCGCCCGCTTGAGCCGCCGCCCTGCCGTCAGCGTGGTCCTGTTCGCAAGTACTCCTCTTGTCCCTTTCATGGCCGGAAGTGCGTTCACAGACCCGCTCATGGTGCTGTGCATCCTCGGGGGGTGGTTAGCTGGCCGTGCGGCTCGCCCCGGATGGGCCGGACTGGCCTGTGGCCTGGCCGCTGCCGTGAAGCCCACCGCTGTTCTGCTATGGCCTGTGGTCGTCGCGTCCGTCCTTCGGCAGGAGCACCTTGCCGGCAGATGGCGCCACTTCGTCGTGGGCGCGGCGGCCCCGCTCGCACTCGTGTGGGCGTGGGACGCGAGCCGCATGGCACCATCATGGTGGCTTCTGGGATGGCGCGCCTACGGCACCTTGGGCAGGACCCCTTCTGCCTGGAGTGCCTGGTGGCCCCCTCTCCTGCTGAGCCTTGGTGCCAGTTGGATTGCCCTGGGTTGGCATACTCCGCCGCCAAAGAACGTGGCCGAGCTGAACGTTGTCAGGAGTCTGTTCGCAGTCTGGGTCCCCCTCCACATTGGCCTGGGATTTCAGCCGTGGGACCGCTACCTCTTTCCCCTCGCCGTGCTGATCGCGTGGGCAGCCGGGGAAACAGCACCTTCTCACCGCCTGATGGCCACACTGGCCACCAACGCGCTCCTCTTGGCCCTGCTCCTGAGCGTGCCACACCCTCTGCTGGCCGGACGCGACGGCCGGTGGGAGGGCATTGCACAGATGGCCACTCTCCTCGGCCACACATCGGGGCCCATTTACCACCGGGAGTTGGGTCGTCCCCTGGCCTTCTACGCCCCGAGCGTGTCGAAACGTCTCGTCTGGCTGCCGCCGGGCACCTCCCCCTCCAGCGGGCAGACCTATGGGCGAGTGCGCCACATATTTGCGACGTCGAGTGCGTGCCGCGCTCTGCTGCGGCTACCGCACAGCGGACCCGGCCCTCTGATGGCGACCCGACCACCGTGAAGGGGCGGAAGAAGACCTTGAGCTTCTGCCCATTTTCCGTACCAATGAGAACCCCGCTGGCGAGCCATGGGGGGCGCTCTCAGCCTCGGCGCATAGCGGGGCACCGCGGGCAGCGCGGAGGTCTCATCAGCTTGGACGAGAATCCAGATGAGGTGAAACGTCCCTACCTTCTCCCTGCACCCTGGCGTGCGGCCCACCTTCCCCTCGGCGCGCTGATGCGGATCAGTCAAGAGCTCGCGGCAGACGGGGCGCCCGACTCACAGCTTACGTGGTCCTTGCACGGTTTGAACACCCAAGGAGGGGTGAACCATGATGAACGCGTTGAACCGACTGATCAGCATTGTCATCTTGCTCAGCACGATGGCTCAGTGGCTCGCTCGGCTACGGCCCGGCCGTGTGTGGCGCTGCTCCAGGCGTCGCCCGCACGCACCTCGCTCGTCACTTGGTTGACCCTCTTCGTTGACGTGCTCGGCCAACTCTCCGTGGCCCAACGCCTCACCGTTTCGCTGGTGATGCTGGTCATTCTCGTGGTGGCTTTTCTGTTGCTCGTGCTGGAGCTCCGCCCTGCTCCTAAAGAGGCACTCATCCCCGTGCGCACGGCCGAAGGTGGCGAGACCGTGGTGGCCGCCAGCGCTGTCCAACGTCGGCTCCAATGGGTTATTGACCAGCTTGATGATGTCGTGGATGTGGAGCCCAACGTGCGCCCCAAAGGGGATGGTGTCGAGGTCTTCCCCTTCGTGCGCACGTCCCCCAACATTGATGTCAT
>JAUZRY010000072.1 GCA_030949995.1 Ardenticatenia bacterium | reverse complement strand
CCACGAGATCAGCGAGTTCGTGGTCATCGGCAGCGGGTTGCGCATGTTGCGAGGGTGAGGGAGATAGGGAGAGGGGGAGAGGGAGAGAGGGAGAGGGGGAGATAGGGGAGGGGAGTTATGGAAGCGAGGATTTCCGAGACGCAGGTGGAAACCGTTGCCGCGTCGCAGGACGATGTCTGCGAGGTCCTGTACGTGGACGAGCCCCGGGTCAAAGCCGTCGCGGCTCGGATGCCGGACAACGCGACGATCCAGGCGGTGGCCGACATCTTCAAGGTGCTCAGCGATCCAACCCGGGTCAAGATCGTCCTGGCCCTTTCGCAGGCCGAGCTGTGCGTGTGCGACCTGGCGGCCCTGCTGGGGCTGAGCGTGTCGGCCGTTTCCCATCAACTGCGGCTCCTGCGGAGCCTGGGGCTGGTGAAGGACCGCAAGCAGGGCCGGCTGGCCTACTACTCCCTGGATGACGACCACACCGCACAACTTGTGCACGGTGTGCTGGAACATGTAAGGCCGCGGTGAGCCGTCGAGGAACCGGGCACGCAGTCCTCGACCTACACGCCTTCCCGGCCGTTGCCTTGCAAGCCGCCGATGGCGTCCTCAGGTTGCTCCTGCGATGGCTCTCCGGTATAATTCAAGCGGCCCATTCGTGCAGGCGGGATGATCGTGTTGACGGAAGGGAAATCCTCTGCACCCTCTGTGGCCTTGTGGCAGAGGTTCCGGCCATCGTTCCCTTTTTTTCAGGAGGGCCACCTTTACACTCATCCCTGACCAGAGTCCAACAACCCTCTGCGGGAAGACCATCTCACTGGAAAAGTCGTGGAATTTGGTGTATCATAAGAGGGGGGAGAACCTACCTGGTTGTTTGGGGGAACTCTGGGGAAGTGTAGCCCTCGGCCGTCTATGACCACGCAAGCGCTGTACATCTACCTCTTCGGTCCGTTGGAACTTGCCTGGGGAGACCGCCAACTCCCGCCGCCGGCTTCCCCGCGTGCCCGCTCGCTGCTGGCCTACCTCCTCCTTCACCACACCCGACCGATCCCCCGCGACCGGCTGACCGGCATCTTCTGGCCCGACCGCCCCGACAGCCGCGCCCGACGCGCCCCTCTCCAACACCCTGTGGCAGGTCCGCACGGCCCTGGGTCCCCTTTCCTCACGGCTGCTCTCTGAGCCGGACGCGGTTTCGTTCATCCTGGACGCCGATGACTGGCTGGACGTGGCGGTTTTCGAGAAGAGCATCACCCGGTGCCTCGAGGCCCTCCCGACCATTCCCCCGCCTGCCCGTCTGCTGGAGCTGAGCGAGGCCGTGACCCTGTACCGAGGCGATT
Organism: Ardenticatenia bacterium; assembly: GCA_030949995.1. Taxonomy (GTDB): domain Bacteria; phylum Chloroflexota; class Anaerolineae; order Ardenticatenales; family Ardenticatenaceae; genus WFWG01. The sequence continues at coordinate 41,808 of JAUZRY010000072.1, read as the reverse complement.
TCCTGGAGGATATCTACGATGACTGGGCCCTCCTCGAGCGGGAGCGGCTGCGGGAACTCTACCTGCGGGCGCTGGAGCGGCTGATCACGCTCCACAAGCAACAGGGCAACTACGAGGGAGCGCTGACGTATGCCCAACGATTGGCCACGGCCGACCCGCTGCGCGAGACCGCCCATCGGGAACTGATGCGTCTCTACCACCTGCTGGGCCGCGATCACGCCGCGCTGGAGCAATACGCCACCCTCCGCCAGCTCCTGGCAGACGAACTGGGTCTCGAGCCGGCCGCCGCCGCCACGACGGCGCTATACCACGAGATCGGCGCCGCCCTGAAGAACGCCGACGTCCCCCACTTGCCAACTCCCTCGCCCTCACCGCCGACCCTGCGGGAGATCGGCCACCTGCCTTTCGTCGGGCGCGACGCGGAACGGGCCGCGCTGCTGGAGGCCGTGGAAGCCGCCGGTCGAGGCCACGGCGGCGTGGTGTTGATCGAGGGCGAGGCCGGTGTGGGCAAGACCCGCCTGGTGGAAGAGATCGTGGCCGGCGCGCGCTGGCGTGGGATGTTGGTGGCCATAGGCCAAGCCCTCGCCGATGGTGCTGCGTCCTACCACCTGCTGGCCGACGCCCTCCTCCCCCTGCTGACCCCCCTGCGCATCTCTCAACTGGCCGCGCTGGTGAAGCCGCTCTGGCTGAGCGCCGTCGCGCCCCTCCTGCCGCCCATCGCCGCCCACCTTCCAGACCTGCCGGCACTGCCCGACCTGGAGCCCCGGCGCGAACGGGAGCGGTTGTGGGAGGGGCTGGCCCGCTGCCTGGATGGGCTGGCAAGGGCCACACCGCTGGTGTTGATTCTGGAGGACCTCCATTGGGCCGACGAGGCCACCCTGGCCGCGCTGCCCCACCTGGCCTCCCGCCTGCGCGAAAGCCGCTTCCTGATGGTGCTCACCTGCCGCAGCGGGGAGGCCCGCGAGCGGGGCATCACCTGGCAGACGCTCGACGCGCTCGACCGCGTGCAGCCCCTGCAGCGGCTGTGCCTCTCCCCCCTTCGACGTCGCGGAGACCGCCGCCCTGGTGGGGTGGGCCCTCTCCGCCACGGAGGAGGCAGTCCCCTTCGCCCGGCGGCTGTGGTCAGAGACGGGCGGCAACGCCCTCTTCCTGGTCGAGACGCTCAAGTCGCTCCTCGAGGAAGGGAGACTCGCCCGCGCGGCCGACGGCTCCTGGCGCTTCCCCACTCCGGCGGCCCCCTTGCCTCGCGCGGCCTCCCTCCAGACCGTCGTCACCGAGCGCCTGGCCCGCCTGACGCCGCCCCAACGGGCCGTGCTGGAGGCGGCGGCGGTGCTGGGGGAGGAGGCCGGGTTCCCTGCCCTCGCCCGTGTTGCTGCGGAACCGGACACTTTGCTTCCGGCGTTGGAAGAGCTGACCCGCCGGGGCTTCCTGATCGAGACTGAGACCCACTACCGCTTCGAGCATGAGTGCATCCGGGAGACGGTCCACCGGAGCATCGAACCGGAGCGGCAGCGAAGGTTGCACCGGCGCGTGGGCGAAGTGTTGGGAGGCATTGCACCCTGAGCGGGTCGAACTGTTGGCCTACCACTTTAGCCTGGGAGCGGTGTGGGATAAGGCCGCCGACTACCATCGTCAGGCCGGCGACCGGGCGGCCGCCTTGCACGCCTATCCGGCCGCCTTGAGCCACTACGACCGGGCCGTCGCCCTGGCCGAGGCTGCCGGCCTGCCCGATACCCAACGCTTTGACCTGCTGGCCGCCCGCGAGGCCACCTTGAACGTCCTGGGCCAGCGTGAACGACAGGCCGCCGACCTGGAGACGATGGCCCGGCTGGCCCAGGACGCCCCGCAACGCCGGCTCCAGGTCTATCGGCGTCGGGCTTGGTTGCTCCTCCACACCAGCCGCTTTGCGGAGTGCGAAGCCATGGCCCGCCAGATGCTCACGTTGGCCCGGCAGTGGGGAGACCTCGCCCATCAGGCGGCAGCCCTTACCGTGCTGGGAACCGCCATCCACCAGCGGGGCGATATGCTTCAGGCCATCCCGACCCTCAGGACCGCCATCGCCCTCTACCGCCAGGTGGGCGATCTTCGGGGCGAGGCCAAAGCCTATCGTGCCCTGGCCGCTGCCTTCCACGGGACGGGCGCCTACACCGCCGCCCGCGAAGCCGTCGCAGCGGCCCTCTCCCGATACGAGGCGCTGGATGACCAGGTGGGTCGGGCCGAGGGGCTTACCCAGCTTGGCGCCCTCCATATGGAACAGGGGGAGCCGGAGCAGGCCATAGCCTGCTACCACCGAGCCCTGGAGATCTGCGACGCCATCGGATACCGGTACGAACAGGCCAAAGGTCTGACCAACCTGGGAAACGTCTACTACTTTCAGGACCGGCTGACGCAAGCCCTCCGCTGCTACGACGAAGCCATACGCCTCTTTGCGAGCATCGGCGAGCGCCGGGGGGAGGCGTTCGCGCGCGCCAACGCGGCAACGGTGCGCCACACGATGCTGGGTGACGACGAGGCCGCCGCCCGCGATGCCGAGATCGCCCTGGCCTTTTACGTCCAGGTGGGCGATCGGGCCGGTGAAGGGCAATGTCTGGACACCCTGGGCGGCATCGCCTTTCGGCAGGGTGATCTGGCCACCGCCCGCGAGCGGTGGCAGACAGCCCTGATGGCCATGCAGGCGGTCGGTGACCGTTGGGGGGAGATCAGCGTGCTCCGCTCGCTGGCCGCGCTAGCGCTGGCGGAGGGCCGCCCCCAACCGGCCCTGGAGCACCTGGACGCCGCGATGGCCCTCTGCCGGGACCTGGGCCTGGCTGATCGGGCCATTGCCCTGCAAGCAGAGCGGGGCACTGTGCTCCTGGCCCTGGGCCGACCGGAGGCCGCCCTGGCCGCCACCACCCAGGCGATGGCCCAACTGCGGCCCAGCGTCGAGCAAGCCTATCTGGTGCCCTTCGCCCACTATCAGGTGTTGGCCGTCCTGGGCCGACACGGCGATGCCCGCACTGCCCTGGAACAGGCCCATCGGATGCTCTCCGAAGCCCTGAGGGGCCTCTCCCCCGAAGAGCGAGCGATGAGCCTGGAGCAGGTGACGGAGCATCGGGCCATCGTCGCCGCGTGGGAAGCCATCCAACCCCGGCGGGTCACCCTTCGCCTCCCTGCCGCCTCGGCCCCGACCGGCCGCCCTCTGCGCGACGACGAGTACGTCGAAGTGATCTGGACCGTCGCCGCGCCGGAGGACGAGGAGGTTCCCGGCAAAGTAGCCCGTCGCCGTCATCGTCTCCTGCGCCTGTTGCGCGAGGCAGCCGACCAGGCTGCGGCTCCCACCGTGGCGGCCCTGGCCGAGGCGCTGGGCGTCAGCGCGCGCACCATCAAACGCGACCTGGCCAGCCTGCGCCAAAGCGGGCGCGAGGTGCACACCCGAGGCAGTCGCTGACCATTCCCCAAAGTGTCCCCATAGTTCCCCTTCCTCACGCTCCGGTCGAGACAATCCCAAGACACCCCTATGCTACAGTAGCATCACCTGACGCCTGAGCCCTGCTTGAAGGACCGGCGAGGCCTGGCAGGCCCTGAACCCACCGATTCGCGTCTCCGGAAGGCGCAGGAAGGCGGTTGTATGGAACAATCCCATTGCTCCGATTCCTTCGTCTTGCGCATCTGGTGGGAAGAAGAGGGCTGGCGCGGCTGGGTGCAGCATGCCACCTCGGGCGAGAGCCGGTACTTTGTGCGGCTGGCCGACCTGCTGGCCTTTCTCGAAGCCTACACCGGCCCGTTGGAGCAGGCCCCGGGCGTGGAGTCAGAGGGGAGGTCCCTCAAAAAAGGTAGCAGCCCAACCCTGTTGGGCGTCGTTGGGGTCTCAGGGACTGGAGGAGGCGATGGTGATGACCAATGCCAATGACGAAAGAGCCGATGGCCAAACGAGCGAACCATTCATGCGAAAGGAGAGATCGAACATGAAACGCAACCCCTTGTTCAATCTGTTGTTGGCCCTGGGGCTGGCGCTGGCCCTGATGGGCGGCGCTCTGATGGTTCGCCGGACTCAGGCGCAAGGGCCGGCCCCCCAGGGGCAACTGAGTACGCAGGCCGCTGTAGGCACCGCCTTCACCTACCAGGGGCGGCTGCTCCGGGATGGCAATCCCGTCAGCGACACCTGCGACTTTCAGTTCAGCCTGTGGGATGCTTCCGGTGGCGGAAACCAGGTGGGCAGCACGCTGACGAAGGCCAATGTGGCGGTCAGCGATGGTCTGTTCACCGTGAGCGGGCTGGACTTTGGGGGCAGTGCCTTCCAGGGGGAGGCTCGTTGGCTGGCGGTCAGTGTGCGCTGTCCGGCCGGCAGCGGTTCGTACACTGCCCTTGATGGCCGGGTGGCGCTCAGCGCAGCGCCCTACGCCCTGTACGCGCTGGGCGCGCCCTGGAGCGGCCTGTCGGGGGTACCGGCCGGCTTTGCCGACGGGGTGGACGACGATACCACCTACACCGCCGGGACGGGGCTCTCGTTGAGCGGTGGCCAGTTCAGTCTGGCGAGCACCTACCAACTGCCGCAGACGTGCAGCAACGGCCAGATCGCCGAGTGGAACGGCAGCCAATGGGTGTGTGGCACGGATGATGTGGGCAGCGGTGGGGGCAGTGGGGATATCACCGCGGTCAACGCCGGGGCCGGCCTCACCGGCGGCGGCACATCCGGCGACGTGACCCTGAGCGTGGACTTCGCCGGCAGCGGCAGCGCCACGACCGTGGCCCGGTCCGACCACGACCACGACGACCGCTACTACACTGAGACCGAGCTGCAGACTTCGGGCCAGGCCCAGGTGCACTGGGACAACCTGAGTGGCGTGCCCGCCGGGCTGGACGACGGGGACGACGATACCACCTACACCGCCGGGACGGGGCTCTCGTTGAGCGGTGACCAGTTCAGTCTGGCGAGCACCTACCAACTGCCGCAGACGTGCAGCAACGGCCAGGTGGCCAAGTGGGATGGCTCCGCTTGGGCCTGTGGGGACGACAACACAGGCACGACGGGTACCTTCTGGTCGTTGACCGGCAACGGTGGCACCACGCCGGGCACCCACTTCCTGGGCACCACGGACGCGGTGAGCCTGACCCTGACGGTGAGTGGCACCACGGCTTTGCGCCTGGCGCCGACGGGGGGAACACCCAACCTCATCGGCGGCTCCAGTGCCAACAGCGTGAGTTCCGGTCTGGAGGGGGCCACGATTGGTGGCGGTGGGACGAGTAGCGAGCCGAACCGGATATTCGGCAACGGCGACTATGCCACCGTGTCCGGGGGCTTGGGCAACACCGCCAGCGGCGGGATTGCCACCGTGTCCGGGGGCAGTCTCAACACCGCCAGTGGGGGTCATGCTACCGTGGGCGGGGGCAGTCTCAACACCGCCAGTGGGAATTATGCTACCGTGGCCGGGGGCCACAACAACACCGCCAGTGGTCCTGGGGCCTTTGTGGGGGGCGGTGGGTTCGATGGGAGCAGCTTTTCGGGCAACCGGGCGCTGGCGCCGGCCTCTACCATCGCCGGAGGCTACGGCAATATGATCACCTCCACGGCTCCCTACGCCACCGTGGCCGGGGGCTGGAGCAACACCGCCAGCGGCTACGCCGCCACCGTGGCCGGGGGGCGGGATAACATCGCCCTCGACCACTATGCCACCGTGCCCGGGGGCCAGAACAACACCGCCAGCGGCAGCTATGCCACCGTAGGCGGGGGCCAGAACAACGCCGCCGGCGGCGACTATGCCACCGTAGGCGGGGGCGAGAGCAACACCGCCAGCGGCTACGCCGCCACCGTGGCCGGGGGGGGCCGGAGCAACACCGCCAGCGGCAACTATGCCACCGTGGCCGGGGGCTGGGGCAACACCGCCAGCAACTGGTACGCCACCGTAGGCGGGGGCTGGAGCAACACCGTCAGCGGCGGGAATGCCACCGTGCCCGGGGGGGCTGGGAACGAGGCTGCCGGCGACTACAGCTTCGCCGCCGGACGGTTTGCTCATGCCACTCACGATGGGAGCTTCGTCTGGGGAGACAGCACCAATGCCAATGTCTACTCGCCCGCCGCGGACACCTTCATCGTGCGGGCCAACGGGGGGGTGTGGTTCGGCCAGGCCACGACCAATATCACCCCCACCATCGGCAGCGGCGTCTTCATCAGCACCTCCACCGGCGCCTACCTGACCATCGGCGGCACCTGGACCAACGCTTCGGACCGCAACGCCAAGGAGAACTTTGCGCCGGTGGACCCTCAGGCGGTGCTGGAGAGGGTGGCTCAATTGCCCATCACCACCTGGACCTACAAGGCCGAGGAGGGTGCCGTCCGCCATATGGGCCCCACGGCCCAAGACTTCTACGCCGCCTTTGGCTTGGGCGCTGATGAGACCTCCATCGCCACGGTGGACGCCGACGGCGTGGCCCTGGCGGCCATCCAGGGGCTGTACGAGCAGAACCAGGCACTGGCAGCGGAGAACGCCGAACTGCGCGCCCGCGTGCAGAACCTGGAACAGGAGAATGCTGCCCAGCAGGCCCAGATAGACAGCCTGGCCGTCCGGCTGGCGGCGCTGGAGGAAGGACGGGCGGGATCTCCTGGGGGCATAGCACTCTGGCCGGGTGCCGGGCTTCTCCTGCTGGCCGGGGTGGTCACCTGGCGGAACCACAAGGAGGGTGGATGATGGGAAGGTCGCGCATCGTCCTCTATGCCCTGCCCCTGGTGATCGTCCTGCTCACTTTCTCTGCGGCTGTGGCGGGGGGGCTGGCTCAGACCGGCAGCGGCTACGACCTGACCTGGTGGACAGTGGACGGGGGCGGGGGCACGGTCAACGGTGGCGGGTACGCGCTGATGGGCACCGCCGGTCAGCCGGATGCGGCGGTCGCCCTCACCGGGGGCGACTTCACCCTGTACGGCGGCTTCTGGTCCGGTGGCGGCGGGGTCTCAGGGTACGCCATCTATCTGCCCTTGGTGCTGCGCAACCGCTAGCGTGCAGGTGAGCAGGACCGGTGGAGCGGGAGAGGGTGAGCACGCAGGCCGCCCTTGGCACTGTTTTCACCTGCCAGGGGCGGCCGCTCTGAAACGGCAATCCCGTCGGTGGCACCGGCGACCTACACCGCCGGGACGGGGCTCTCGTTGAGCGGTGACCGGTTCAGTCTGGCGAGCACCTACCCACTGCCGCAGACGTGCGGCAACGGCCAGGTGGCCGGCGGGATGGCTCCGCAAAGGGCCAATAAGGCATGCGGCCTTCCGGGGCTCAGTCCAGCCGTCGGCGGACGCTGAGCAGGGCGGTCACACCGATCCCCAGCCCCAGTCCCACCAGCGCCAGCGCCCGGGGCCACAGGAGCGAAAGCGGCGTCCCCTTCAGCATAACACTGCGCAGGATGGCCAGATAGTGCTACAAGCGGCTCAGATGCCGGACAACGCGACGGTCCAGGCGGTGGCCGACATCTTCAAGGTGCTCAGCGATCCAACCCGGGTCAAGATCGTCCTGGCCCTTTCGCAGGCCGAGCTGTGCGTGTGCGACCTGGCGGCCCTGCTGGGGCTGAGCCTGTCGGCCGTTTCCCACCAACTGCGGCTCCTGCGGAGCCCGCGGCTGGTGAAGTGCCGCAAGCAGGGCCGGCTGGCCTACTACTCCCTGGATCCCTGGATGACGGTCACGCTGCACGGCTCCTGCAAGAGGTGCTGGAACATGTGTGACGGACCATGTGTCCTGACGCCCTCATCCCGTACGGGGCGAATGAAGCCTCACCGTGGCACGGTCTCATACATCACGCCTGCTACAATGAAGCCGGACAACGCCGTCACGATGGCGATTGCGCCAATGGCCCAGTTGATCCCGAAGGCGTCGGCCAGCACGCCGGAGAGGAGCGCTCCCACGGCATATCCGCCGTCCCTCCACAGGCGGTAAACGCCCACCGCAGAGGCACGCCACCGAGGATGTGCTACATCGCTCACTGCGGCCAGAAGTGTGGGGTAGACCAACGCAGTTCCCAAGCCCATTAGGACCGCAGCACTCACCCAAGCGATGAATCCCCTGGTCAGGATGATCGTGGCAATGCCCACGGCCTGTATCCACAACCCTCCGGCAATGATCCACTTGCGCCCCCAACGGTCGCTCAGGGCCCCGGTAATCAACTGGCCTACTCCCCATACGCCGGGGTACACGGCTGCTACAACGCCGACGCGCTCCACGCTTAGCCCAGCTCCTGCCAGGAAGATGGGGAACAGGCCCCACACCATCCCATCGTTCAGATTGTTGACCATGCCCGCCTGGCTGGCGGCGAACAGCGCTCGGTCCTTCCAGCTGGTGATAGCCACAACTTGGAGGAATGATGGCTGGGAAGCGGAGGTTGGGGAGGAGTGACCGTCGCCCCGTGCGCCTTCTCGTCTGGTGTCCCACGCCTTGCTCTCCACGTGCACGTGACTGTGGGTTTCCCGAACGAAGAACACCGAGAGCAACAGCCCTAGCAGGGCAACCCCCACCCCTAAGTAGAAGGGATACGGGCGAAGGGCGTAGGCGGAGGCGATGTAGCCGGTGGCCATGGCCGAAAGGGAGACGGCAATGTAGCCGGAGAACTCGTTCAACCCCATGGCCAGCCCGCGCTGCTGTGGCCCCACCAAGTCGATCTTCATGATCACGGTCGTCGACCAACACAGTCCCTGATTGATTCCCAGCAGCACATTGGCCAGCACCACCCAGCTCCAACTGGGGGCCAATATGATCAGAAAGGGGACCGGTACGCCCACAAGCCACCCGGCCACCAGCAACCTCTTGCGACCGACGCGATCCGACAACCCGCCGGCCAACACATTGGCCAAGGCCTTCACCACGCCGAAGCTCACGAGAAACGAGAGCACAGCGGTCTTGGAGACCAGGCCGAATTCCTGCTCCGCGAGAAGGGGGACGACAGTTCGCTCCAATCCGACCATAGCCCCGACAAATGCGTTCACCACGACCAGCAGGGCGAATTGGCGCCAGTTGGGCCGGAGGCCCAGGACAACGTGCGGTTCACCCCTGCCCCTGTTCACGGCTTGGGATGAGGGCTGCGTTCCACGGGGTAGCCTGCTTGTTCCCATTCAGCCACTCCCTCTTCCAAACGAGCGACACGCCACCCATGATTCGCTAACAGCTCCAGCGCTTCATCCGCGTAGACACAATAGGGCCCGCGGCAGTAGGCCACGACGGTGCGGTCGCGGGGCAACTGGTTCAGCCGGCGTTCCAACTCGTCCAGGGGTACGGAGATGGCTCCGGGAAGATGACCTGCTTGGTATTCCTCCCGTGGCCGCACGTCTAACAAGATGACCTCCCCCCTGCGCATCAGAACCCGGAGTTCGTCAGCCGAAATTCGCTCGAATTCGTGCCGTCGGTGACGGTATGCATCCAGAGTGCGCTCAACTTCGGCCAACTGCTGCTTGGCGACAGCGCGTAGTTCCAGCCACAGGCGCGTAACAGCCGGATCGGCCACACGGTAGCGGATGTGGACCCCTTCGCGCTCGCTCATGACGAGGCGGGCCTGTTTGAGTCGCTGCAAGTGTTGGGAGGTGTTGGCAACGCTCATGTTCGCCTCACGGGCCAATTCCTCCACAGTGCGCGGGGCCTGCACCAGCAAGTCGAGTAACTCTAACCGGTGGGGGTTGGCCAAGGCTTTGCCGATATGGGCGAACAGGCGGTAGAGCTGCTCCTTCTGTTGTCGTCTTTCAGGGGTGTTGTGCTGCATGGCCTGATATGGGCATGTCCTCTATTTTATTGTTCAATAGATCACTTGAATAATGTCACACATTGTCAATGCCGTCAAGTGCGCGGGGGTCCTCAAAAGGGGGGCTCAAAAGGGTGGGTAGGGGAGAGGTGTGAAGGAGATTTCCCTCATACGCATCGTTAAGGCGCTCCTCAACCGGTTGACTTCCGACTCCGATGCAGGTACAATCTAGCCAGTTCCATCGCTTTGATTGATCATCTGACGATGTGTAGCCAATGGTCCGCAAACTCCGGAATGCCAAGCCCGCTTTCCAGGAGCAACTCCCCCTACTGGAGGAGCTGGCGGCCGAGTTGGCCGATGAATTACTCCTTTTTGTCTTCGGTTCCTACGCCCAGAACCGTGCAACTCCTCTGAGCGACCTGGATCTGGCCTACCTCCCCAGAGAAGAGCTGGATCGCGAGCAGGCCCTGGCCCTGGATCAAGCCCTGTACCGGCGGCTGAGCCGCCTCTTGAAGAGCGACGATTTCACCCTCGTCAACCTGCGCCAGGCGCCGCCGACACTGGCCTTCACCGTGCTTACGGAGGGCAGGAGGCTCTCACCCCTTGGGAACGGCGGGTGGACCGCCTTTCGCGAGCGGATCTTCGCGCTGTACCCGGAAAGCCGCCGGCTGAAGCAGCACGCCTTGGAGGCGTTCGCCCACCAACTTCGACGAGGAGGCTTCCCCATGCCTGTGGATCGCGATAAGGTCCTGGAACAACTCCGCCGCCTCGACGCGGACCTGCGCAAGCTGCGGGAGAAGGCGCAACTCCCCCGCGACGCCTACCTGGCGGACAGCGATGCCCAGGACGTGGTGGAGCGACGCCTCCAGACGGCAACCGAATGCTGTCTGAACATCGGGAACCACCTTATCGCCACCTTGGGGCTGCCGGTGGCCGAGGATTACGCCTCGGTGTTCACCAGCCTGGCGTCGGGCGGGATCATCCCACCCGATGTGGCCGAAGGGATGGCCGACATGGCCCGCTTCCGCAACCTGTTGGTCCACCTGTACTGGCGTGTGAACCCGGCCCAAGTCCACCAAACCCTCCCTCAGCGCATCGCGACGCTGGAAGCCTTCTCCCAGGCCATCGTCCGCTTCCTGGGTCTGGATGCCGAGCCCCCCGTAGCTCTGCTCCTGGTGGCCGTAGGGCGAGATGTCATCTCGCCCTACCACTGCTAACGGCTACCGGTGCGCGGCCCACATTTCCCCATCCCCCCCTATAGGATACGTGGGGAAGGATACCCCAGAAGCGGGGAGGTTGTCAAATGGACGACGTCCTGGGCGAGGGGGCGGGCACGCGATGGCGGGAAGCAGGGTGCGTGTTGATCACGGCCGCACCACCAAGAGCACCGAGGCCGTGATCGCGAGGCCGGCCACAGCCCCTGCGACGAGCTGGGCCGGCGTGTGCTTGCGTCGCACAAGGCGGGCCCATGCCACGGGCAGCAGGGCCACGTAGCTCAACGCCAGCGCCGGCCCGAACGTGTAGACGAGGAGCGTGGCAAAGCCGGCCACGCCCACCATGTGCAGGCTGATCTTCCAGAAACTGGAGATGACCAGCATCGTGGCTCCCAGACAGGCGTACATGAGGGCAAAGGCCCAGACCAGGCGAGGAGCGCCTCCCAGCCACAACACTGCCAGGGCGAAGAGGTCGCTGGCCAGGCTGACGGCGATGAAACGGGGGCGCTCGCTCCGGTTGCTCAACTCCAGATCTGAAACCCAACCGCGCCGTCGTCCCACCACCAAGTAGGCGGCGGGGAAGCCGGTGAGGATGAGAAAGGCCACGAGGGCCCAGGCCACGCCGGGGATGCCCCCCGCCTGCCAGCCCACAAGGGGGAAGAGCCAAAGGGAGAGGAACGAACTGTCGAAGACAACGGAGATCCACTTGGCCAGCGTTGTGCGCTTCATTGCGTCACCCTTCTCCCCTCCGCTCGCGTGTGTGTGAAGCAGCGCTGTACGCTCGGCCGGCGCTGGAGCCGGTCGCGCCAGCGGGCGTGCCGGGCCAGGGCCCGCAGCGCATGTTTCTTATCTCCCCACCACAGCGCGGCGCACCAGCACCGGCAACACGGCACGGCGGTACGCCGCGCTTGCCAGGGTGTCTTCTGGCAGGGGGGAACCCCTTCAGGGCAATGGCGACAGCTTCCTCCACCTCCTTGGGCGCGGCGACCCTCCCCTCCAGGGCGCTTTCAACCTGGCGGAGCCGTGCAGGCCTTGGGCCGATGCCGCCGGCTGCCACGCGAACGCACGCCAGCCGCTCTCCCTCGCGGGCGCTCACGGCAGCCACTGTGAGGATGGCCTGGTCCCTCGGCGTGCGGGCCACGCGGACCAGGCGGGCTGCCGCCCCCGGCGTGGGCGCGGGCACCCGCACGCGGGCGATCAGCGATTGCAGGGGACGGCCGTCCCACGTGGCGTAGAACGCCTCAAGAGGTTGTTCTTCCTCGCCGTCCGGCGAACACAACACCACAGTGGCCTCCAGCGCGAGCAGGACGACCGGCAGGTCGCTGCGCGCCAGGCCGGTGAGCAGTGCCCCGGCCAGCGTGCCCCGGTGGCGCGGAGGCTGGTGGCAGTGAGGCGGGCTGCTTCCCCCAGCACGCCGTCGGCGAAGTTGGCCGCTTCGGGGGAGGTGCGGAGGCTTTCCAGGGCGACCAATCCGCCCACCACGAGGGTGTTCCCCTCCGCCCGCAGGTCGTGGAGGGGAAGGGCGTTCACATCCACCAGCAGCTCGGCCTCGGGTGGGATGCCCTCGGCCATGAGCGCTGTGCCCCCGGCCACGGCCACGGCCCGCCGGCTCCCGTGCAACAGGCTCAGGGCCTCGTCGATGGTGGTGGCACGGTAGTACTGCATGGGTGCTCCTCCTACGCCTTCTCGACGGCGAAGGCGTCGATCATGGCCCGCACATCGTCTCCCAGGGGGTAGAGGATAGGACATGTGGCCCCGGCGGCCATGTACTCCTGGACCTTGGCCCGGCACTCCTCCGGCGTGCCGCTGGCCGTGATCATCTGGACCACATCGTCGGGGACCAGCTCCATGGCCCGTTCGATCTCCTCCGTGGCCGGCCACGTCAGCACGCGGTTGATCTCGTCGAGGAGCTCCTGGGGTACACCGCTGGCCTTCATGATGTGGGGCTGCTGGCCCAAGTACTGGGTGACGAGCTTGCGGGCGTTGTCGAGCGCCCGTTGGCGGTCCTGGTCGAGGGAGCAGACCACCAGTTGGGGGCGGTCGAACTCGTCCAGGGAGCGGCCGGCTCGCCTGAGTCCGGCCTGGATGCGTTCCATGGCCATCTCGTTGTACGTGGGCGAGACCAAGTAGTTGAGCACCACACCGTCGGCGATTTCGCCGGCCAGCTCCAACATCTTGGGGCCCGTGGCACCGATGTATATGGGCACGTGGCGGGGCTCGCGTCGGCCGTGGACCACGTCCAGCTCCACGTCGGTCAGGTGGACAAACTCGCCGTGGAACGTCACGTGCTCCATGTTGAGCAGCCGGCGCACCGTGGTCACCACCTCCCGCATGGCGAGGAGGGGCTTGTGCCGGCGGATGCCCACCTTGGAGGCGAGGGGGTCCCACCAGGCGCCGATGCCCAGTAGGATGCGGTTCGGCGCCAAGTCATCAAGGGTGAGGAAGGTGGCCGCGATCACCGCTGCGTTGCGCGTCCAGTTGTTGATTACCCCGCTGCCCACCTTGATGCGCTCCGTGGTGGCGGCGTAGGCGGCCATGGGGACGATGGCGTCCCGCACCAGCCGACTTTCGGCCTGCCAGACAGCCTCGAAGCCGCGTTGCTCAGCATACTGCACGTACTTGATGCTCTCCCGCAGGTCGTGTTTGTCCTGGAGGTAAAGGGCTACACGGTCAGACATGGGCTTCTCCTTCCTGAAAATGGGCTTGGCAGCTTCTCCTCGGTGATCGGTGTGAGCGCCACCGCACGGTCGAGTTCCTTGGGTTGGTCCACATCCTGGCTGAGTCCTGGCCTGCGGACCACGTGGACGACAGTGCCCGACTGGCGGGCCAACGCCACATGTCGGCGGGCGCTGTTGGGGCCAAAGGCCGGCGGGATGAGCGTGGCGGGCCGCAGCACCAGGGCGTTGGTGCCCGTGCCTGCCTCGTCGGGCGCAATTATCATCCCCCGTCTTCGCGGCAACTGGGCAGTCAGCGCCACCACGTCGGCCGGGACCAATCGTGGCAGGTCGAGTGACAGGATGAGCACCCCGTTGGCGCCAAGCCTCACGGCCGCGCGCACAGCTTGGTTCAGGGCCGCGTTGAGTTCACCTGGGCCGGTTTCCACCAGGGGCAGGAACCCGTGGCGGGCGGCCAGGGTGAGCCATCTTGGGTCCCGGCTGACGACGATGCCGCCGGCAAGCCCGGCGCGCGGTGCCGCACGTCGCACGGTGATCAGCACGTGGCGCAGCAGGCTGGCCACCAGGGCCGCCCGCCTGCCCGGGGAGAGCGCGCGTGCCAGGCGCGACTTGGCCGTGGTGGCCTCTTTGGCCGGCACAATAGCCCACACGTCGGCTCGTGCCCTCATGGCACCACCTCGGCGGCCTCCAGCGTCACCAGGGCCACCCGGCGGCGCCCCTCGGGATCGAACATCAGAGTGTCAGTGGTCACAGCGCGGAGTCCTAGCGCCTCGACGGCCGGCACCAGGTGGGCGTCCCGTGTGTCCAGCACGAAGGCATCAATGATATCCGCGTACCTGCGGGCTACAGCCAGGGCCGAGGGTTTCTCACCCAACTCCCGGAACATCTTGGCCGTAGGTCCCTTGATTGCCTCCCCGCCGACGATGGGCGTTACTGCGATCACCGGAGCGCTCAGCGCGTGCAGCCGGGCGCGCATGTCACCCACGGCCAGCATGGGCTCCACGCTCACGAAGGGGTTCGAGGGCGCGATGACCACGGCGTCGGCCGACATCAGGGCGTCGCTCACCTCGGGCGTGGGGCGGGCTTCCGCGGCGCCGGCGAAGCGAAAGCCCCGCACGGCTGGGCGGCATTTTCGGCGTACAAAATATTCCTGGAAAGCCAACTCCCCCCCGTCGGTGATCACCCGCGTGCGCACGGGCGCGTCGGTCACCGGCAGCAGACGGGCCCGGGCGCCCAATTGCCCCGCCAGGTGGGCCGTCACCTCCGTGAGCCGCCACCCCCGGCGGAGCAGCGCGGTGCGCAGCACGTGGGTGGCCAGGTCCTGGTCCCCCAGCCGGAACCACACCTCCTCGCCGTAGCGGGCCAACATCCCCAGGGCCGCGAACGTGTCGCCTGCCACGCCCCATCCCGTTTCCGGGTTGGCCACGCCGGCAAGCGTGTACATGAGCGTGTCCAAGTCGGGGCAGATGGTGAGCCCCCACAGCTCGAAATCATCGCCCACGTTGCCCACCACGGTGAGCGCTTCGCCCAGGAGCTGTTGGAGCCCTTCGGCCACCTTGGCGCCCCCCACGCCGCCGGCCAGGAGGACCACCCTCACCTCCGCCATAGGGTCACCTCCTTCAGAGGCTTGCGGGGGCGGTCCCGTCCCCCGTCGGCCGGCCACCCCAGGGTAATCAGCCCTTGGGGCTCCCAATCCGGGGGCAGGCGGAGCACTCTGCGCACCGTGTCGGGGCAGAAGATGGGCGCGCAGAGCCAGCAGGCCCCCAGCCCGGCCGCGTGGGCCGCCAACAGCAGGTTCTGACATGCCAGGGCCACGCTCTGGACGGCCATCATGTGTTCGCAGGCTTGACGGCGCCTGTCCGGGTAGACATCCATCTCGCGCATGCTCATACAGGCCAGGATGAGCGCCGGCGCCCCGCCGATGCGGGCGCGCGAGCGCTCCACGCGGGCAGTCACCTCCTCCGGCGGGAGGCCGTCTGCCAGCAAGTCGCGGCGGAAGTCGGCGGCCATGGCGTCGGCCAGGCGCTGGCGGGCGTTGCCGGTGATCACGGCCCAGCGCCACGGCTGGCGGTTGTGGGCGGACGGCGCGCGGCCGGCCACGGCCAGCAGCCGCCTGATGAGTGTTGGTGGCACTGGACGCTCCTGGTACCGGCGGATGCTTCGTCGGCCGGCGGCCAGGGTCTCGAAGGTGTCCAGTCGCGCCTCGTTCACCTCACCCCTCATTCCTCACCCTCGCTTTAGCCCCGGAACATGTCCGACTCCCGGGGCCTGATCAACCGGCGCGCGGTGGCTCTCTCGTCGCGCACGACGTGTGCCCCCCCGGATGTGGACCACCGGCCTGCCCTCGTCGCCCTGTCCTTGGAGCAGGCTGGCGGCGGCGGCCAGCTCGTCGGCAGTGGCCACTTCAGTCGTGCGCATGGTGTAGCCGAAGAGGTCGCGGCGGCCCCGCAGGTCGGTCAGAGGGGCCATGCCGGCCACGCCGATGGCCACGCCCACGGCCCCCAGCCGGAAGGGGCGGCCGTGGGTATCGTTGACAATCACGGCCACGTCGGCGCCGAACGCTTGGCCTACCGCCTCGCGGATGGCCCGCGCCGAGGCGTCCGGGTCACGGGGCAGCAGGACAAGCTGTTCGCCGCCGCCCTTGTCCGGGGGCACATTGCTCCGGTCCACGGCCGCGTTGGCGCACACCCACCCCAGGCGGTGTTCGGCCACGATCACCCCCGGCCGCGCGCGCACGATGGCCCGGGATTCCCGCAACACCACCTCCACGAGGCGCGGGTCCTTGCCCGTCTTGGCCGCCAGGCGCCTGGCCTCCTCGGAGGGCTTCACCGTCTCGAGTTTCACCAGGCGCCCCTCGGCCTTGGAGATGACCTTGTGGGCCACCACCAGCACGTCGCCGTCCACGGGGGCCAGGCCGTTCCTCCTCAAGGCCTCGACGACGAGCCCAGGGAGGTCATCTCCCGGGCGGACCAGGGGGAAATGGTCCAGGGCCGTAAGCACCAGGCGTGTCATGTGGCCCTACTCCTCGGGCGCGACGTTGGTGATACGAATGCCGGCCCCCTTGGTGTGGTAGCGCTTGTTGATGCCGATCAGGATGGGGGTGAGCCCCTCAACGGCCACCGCGTTCTGGAGCGGTCCCGCGTGCCAGGCGCGCATCCCGGCCGCTTCGGCCAGGGCGATGACGTGCTCGCGGGCGGCAGGGTCGTCGCCGCAGACGAGCACGTCGCACCCCACGTCGTCGTCGAGCGCCTGGAGCTTGTGGGCGGCCACATTCTGGAAGGCGGCCACCACGCGCGCCCCAGGGCCCAACAGGGCCTGAGCTTCCTGCGCGGCTGATCCTCCCGCCGGCACGTGGACGCGGGTCACCTGGGGTGGGTGGAGGGGCACAGTACAATCCACCACGATCTTGCCCTGCACCGCCTCCCTGATGGCCTCCAGGATGGGCCGGTGGGCTTTGTAGGGCACCGTCACCACCACCACTTCGCCGGCCGCCGCGGCCGCCTCGGCGTTGGGCAGGCCGCGCAGCCGGCCGCGCGCGCGCGCGCCCAGGGCCTCCAGGAGCTCAGCGGCCCGGCGCTGGGCTTTCTCGGCTGATCGTGATCCGATGATCACCTCCAGGCCGGCGGCCACCCAGCGCATGGCCAGGCCGGACCCCTCGGCGCCGGTGCCGCCGATAACGGCCACAGGTCCGATGGACACGGGTGAAGACAGGCTCATGAGTGTACTCCTCAGCGCTGTTCGCTGTTGGTGTTCGGAACAGGAGGGCCCGTCTGGAGGGATGGGCCCGGGGCACGGGGGTATGATACGCCGTTTTGGCCAGAGCACAAGGGAAATGGGGTGAACTGGGTTTGCGGCTGATGGGAAGTTGGAGTACACTTGACACAGACGTGAGCGGGCTGTGATCCCCGGCGCGGTGGAGGAGTGGGCGGCCTATGGCGACGATCTCCCCTGATGTGGCGAACGTGCTCAAGGAGACTGACCTCTTCGGCGACCTCTCCGACGATGCGTTGGAGGAGGTCATTGGCGCGGCACGCCGGCTGGAGTTTCCCGGTGGCCTCTACATCTTCCACCAGGGCGAGCAGGCTGTCTCCTTCTACGTGCTGGTCGAAGGCCGGGTGCGTCTGATTCAGGTGACGCCGGATGGTAACCAAGTACTCGTTCGCTTCATCATGCCCGGGGAACCTTTTGCGGCTGTGGCCATCTTCGGGGAGGGCCGGTATCCCGTCTCGGCCGAGGTGGTGGACGATGCGGTGGTGCTCTGTTGGCACGGTGCCTGCTTCGCCGACCTCATGGAGCGGCATCCCAAGCTGGCCCTGCGTGCCATGGGCGTCCTGGCTGGCCGAGTCCAGGAGTTCCAGGACCGCCTCCGCGAAATGGCGACCGAGCGCGTTGAGCGCCGGCTGGCCCACACCCTCTTGCGGCTGGCCCGCCAGGCCGGCCGGCGGGTGCACCGGGGCATCCTCATTGATCTGGCCCTCTCCCGCCAGGACTTGGCTGAGATGAGCGGCACCACGCTCTACACGGTCAGCCGCACCCTGAGGAAATGGGAACAGGCCGGGATTGTGCGCGTTGGCCGCCGTTGGGTCGTCATTCGTGATCCTCATGCCCTGGTTTCGGTGGCCGATGACTTGCCGCCGTGTTCGGACGCTCCTGCCCTGTAGGCGTGTTTGCTTCCGGAGGTGAAGCACGTGGCTACTAGAGGTGTGTGGATTTGCGGGGACGTCCACGACAACGTGGTGATCACGGGGGACGGGAACCAGGTACTCCTGTGTTTGTCCCAGGAAGAGCTCTTCTTCTCCCCCTTGGACCCCCAGGCCCGCCGTGATTACCGGGAGCGGGGCGGGGCCACGGATTTCTACGACGGCACTCAGCCCTCCTGGCCCGACATTGCTCACGGGCTTGACGCGCCCCGGGCCCTGTACACCCCCCTGTGGGACTTCCTCACCCGGGACGATCTTCCTCCTCAACGCATGGCCCTCATCTTGGGGCAGGCTGGTGAGGGCAAGTCCACCCTGCTCATGCGTCTGGCCTGGGACTTGGCCGAGCACGCGGGGTACACGGTCATGTACGCCCACGGCGGCCGCGTGCGCGCCACCTACCGCCTGCCCATTGCCGTGGAGACCCCCTTGGTGCTCATGGTGGACCAGGCCGATCATAACGCCCAGACGCTGTTCAACCTCGTGCGCGACCTGCACCGGGAGGGCCTGCCCGTGCGCCTGTTGGCGGCTGCCCGCGCCCACGAGTGGCGCCGCGACGCCGAGTCCAGGGTGCACTTTAGTCGGCACGTGCACCTCCGCTCCTTTGTGCTCGGCCGGCTGAGACAGGACGAAGCACGGGCCATCTTGGACAAGCTGGAGAGGGCTGGAAAGTTAGACCGCCTGGCCTCGCTTCCTCCGGAGAGGCGGGTGGCTTACTTTTTGGAGCGCGACCAGGCCGACGGCCAGCTCCTGGCGGCCATGCTCTCGGCGAGATATCAAGTGGAAAAATTCGAGGAGGTTATCTGCAGCGTATTTCAGCGGGTCAAGACGTGGTCTGATGGTCAGATGTTGGTGGACGGGTACACCTACCTGGCCGCCGTACACCGTTTTGGCCTCTCCCTGCCCCGTGTCGCCCTCGCCATGTTGCTGGGCGTGGGAGAAGGCGAGGTGGGTCGGCGTTTCATCAAGCGCCTGGAAGGGGAGATCCTGGCGCCCAAGGAGCAGGCCAGCCTGGTGCGCACCCGTCACCCTTGGATTGCCGAGCGCGCCCTCGCCATCGTCGAGGAAAAGGGTTGGGCCGAGGAGCCCCAGTACGTGTATGCCCGCATCTTCGAGGCATTGGAGGCCACGGTGCGGGACACGTGGGGTCCCTGGCGCCGGCTCCTCATCCAGGCCCCCCTGGCCTACAGCCGGGCTGCACGGTGGGAGGTGGCTCGGTCGATTTTCGAGTCCGCCTCCAAGGTTGCTTCTCATAATCCAGTGGTGTGGCAGGCGTGGGCGCTGCTGGAGGCGCGGCTGGGGCGGCACGAGGAGGCGCGGCGCCTCTTCCGGCAGGGGGTGGAGGCCGACCCTGGCCATGCGCCGGTGTGGCAGGCGTGGGCGCTGCTGGAGGCGCGGCTGGGGCGGCGCGAGAGCGGCGCGGGCGCCGCTTCCGCGCGGGGGTGGAGGCCGACCCTGCGAACGCGCCGACCGCGGCGCGAGCGTGGGCGCTGCTGGAGGCGCGGCTGGGGCGGCACGAGGAGGCGCAGCGCCTCTTCCGGCAGGGGTGGAGGCCGACCCTGCGAACGCGCCATTCAGCAGGCGTGGAGCGCCACTGGGCGCGCGGCTGGGGCGGCACGAGGAGGCTCGGCGCCTCTTCCGGCAGGGGGTGGAGGCCGACCCGGGCCATGCGCCGGTGTGGCAGGCGTGGGCGCTGCTGGAGGCGCGGCTGGGGCGGCACGAGGAGGCGCGCCTCTTCCCGCGGCAGGGGTGGAGAGGCCGACCCTGCGAACGCGCCGACCTGGCAGGCGTGGGCGCTGATGGAGGCGCGGCTGGGGCGGCACGAGGAGGCGCGGCGCCTCTCCGGACGAGGAGCCCCGCAGGCCGGGTACAAGAGCCTTCGCGGCCGCGCCTGCCTCTGCTCCGCGCGGGGGAGCATGCTGCTGGCCCGCCAACAGAAGGCCACGCGGAGGCCGAGGTGCGGACTTCCGCGCCGCCCTGGCGCTCCACGAGGAGCGACCCCCTCACCCACTACCACACTTCGCCGTGGACTGCCTGCTGCCCCAGAACCGCCGGCAGGAGGCCTGTCAGCCCACCTGGGCGCCGTGCGTGCGGAACTGCATGGCCGCGCAAGCGCCGCGACCGGGAGCGCGTCGCTCTGGCCCTGCGACGGGCCCAGTGTAGCTCCTCGTAGGCCCCTTTGGTCCGCTTCCCCGCTTCTCTTCTCTCCCTGTTGACACCTGTCATCCCCAACACGT
Organism: Ardenticatenia bacterium; assembly: GCA_030949995.1. Taxonomy (GTDB): domain Bacteria; phylum Chloroflexota; class Anaerolineae; order Ardenticatenales; family Ardenticatenaceae; genus WFWG01. The sequence continues at coordinate 21,304 of JAUZRY010000072.1, read as the reverse complement.
GACGGACGTTACCCCCACCGTTTGCGCTGGCGCAAACATTTTCTCCGCCTTCACCGGTACACTGGGTACAGGGACGTGTCAGTTGCCGCTGATCAGTGTGCACGGCGTGTACTGCCGAAAGGAGGAGGGTTATGTCAACACAATCCCCGTCACAGCGCTATGGCCCCTATCTCATTGTGGGCCTCATTGTGCTGGCCGTGTTGGTGGCCGTGGTTGTCATTGTGCGTCAGCCGGGCGGTGGGGGCGCACAGACGGCTCAGCAGCCCACGGTGACCACGGTGCCTGGCTTGAGCGGCGATGCTGAGGCCATTGCTCAAGCGCGTGGTCTCACGCCGGACGATGTGGCCGCGGCGTTGAAGACCTACATGCCCACCGGACGGCCTGATGAGTACGTGATGTTCTCGTCGGGTGGTCACTCGGGCCAGGTGTTGGTCATCGGCCTTCCCTCCATGCGTCTCCTGAAGGTCATTGGCGTCTTCACCCCTGAGCCGTGGCAGGGGTGGGGCTACGGCGCCAAGTCGTCGATGGAGGTGCTGGAACAGGGCTACGTCAACGGTGAGCCCGTGCTCTGGGGAGACACCCATCACCCGGCGCTGAGTGAGACACAGGGTGATTATGACGGTGAGTGGCTCTTCATCAACGACAAGGCCAATGGGCGCGTGGCCGTCATCGACTTGCGGGATTTCGAGACCAAGCAGATCGTCAAGAATCCCGTGGCCGTGAACGACCATGGTGGCGCGATGGTTACCCCCAACACTGAGTGGGTCATTGAGGGAGGCCAGTACGCGGCGCCACTGGGGTGGGAGTACGCCTCCCTGGACGACTACGCTGATGAATACCGTGGCATGGTCACCTTCTGGAAGTTCGACCGGGGCCAAGGGCGCATTCTTCCCGAGGAGTCCTTCGCGTTGGAGTTGCCTCCCTACTGGCAGGATCTCTGTGATTCCGGCAAGGTGGTCAGTGAAGGGTGGGTCTTTTGTAACTCCTTCAATGCCGAGATGGCGACTGGAGGTGTGGAGAAAGGGAACCCGCCCTTTGAGGCCGGCGCTTCCCAGCGTGACATGGACTACTTGCACATCATCAACTTGAACAAGGCTGTGGAGCTGGCCCAGGCTGGCCGTGTGGAGGAAGTGAATGGCTTCAAGGTAGTGCCTCTCCAGACGTCGGTTGAGGAGGGGGTTCTCTACTTTGCTCCTGAGCCCAAGAGCCCTCATGGTGTGGACGTGGCTCCAGGGGGCGACTACATTGTTGTCTCCGGCAAGCTCGACCCCCATGTGACGGTCTACAGTTTTGAGAAGATCATGCAGGCCATTGAGGCTGGGCCCACGGAGCGGGATGAGTACGGTGTGCCCATCCTCGACTTCGACAGTGTGGTGGAGAAGCAAGTTGAGCTGGGTCTTGGTCCACTGCACACCCAGTTTGACAACCAGGGGTACGCCTACACGAGCCTCTTCCTGGACAGCGCCGTGGCCCGTTGGACGCTGGGTGGTTCCTACGCGGAGAAGAACCCCGACGAGCCTTGGGCGCTGATCAGCAAGATTCCGGTTCACTACAACGTGGGCCACATCGCTGCCGCCGAGGGTGACACGGTGAGCCCTGACGGCAAGTATCTCGTCTCCCTCAACAAGTGGGCCGTGGACCGGTTTGTGGGCGTTGGGCCACTGCTGCCCCAGAACTTCCAGCTCATCGACATCACCCAGCCGGGTGATCAGATGCAGCTCCTCTACGACATGCCCATCGGCATCGGCGAGCCCCACTACGCCCAGATCATCAAGGCCGATAAGCTGAAGCCGTGGGATGTCTACCCCGAGATCGGGTGGGATCCGGGCACGCAGTCGAAGGATCCCAACGCTGTGGAGGCTGGCCAAGAGCGCATCGAGCGCCGGGGCAACACGGTGGAGATCTGGATGACGGCCGTGCGAAGCCACTTCACGCCGGAGATCGTGGAGGTGAAGAAGGGCGACCGCGTGATCTGGCACATCACGAACATCGAGCGGGCCAAGGATGCCACCCACGGCTTCGCCCTCCCCGGGTACAACATCAATGTGAGCATCGAGCCGGGTGAGACTGTGACCTTCGAGTTCGTGGCCAACCAGGACGGTGTCTTCAGCTTCTACTGCACGGAGTTCTGTTCAGCGCTCCACCTGGAGATGACCGGTTACTTCCTGGTGAGCCCGTAGTGCCTGGTGTGCCCGCTGAAGGCGGCGGAGGAGCCGGCCGGCGCCCGTCCGGGGAGGGGCGTCGGCCTCTCCGCTGGGTGGGGGAGGCGGCGTGTCGCGAGTCAACCGGCTAACGTAGAGGGAGGGTTCTCATGCGACGTTTGGCTCTGGTGTGTGCGGTTGTCGCCTTGTTCGCCGTGCTGCTTGCCTGTGCGCAGGTGGCCACGCCGCTTCCGACGGCCACAAAGGCACCTGAGGCGCCGCCTACGAGTGTCCCGCCGCCGACAGAGGCGTCCGGCGGGGGCCAAGCCGTGCCGGCACCGACCGAGGAGGCCGCGGCACCCACAGGGGAGGAACTGGTCGCGTTGGCTGTTGAGACGCTGCAGCAGGCGGGTTGTGGGGCCTGTCACGAGATCGTCGGCGTGCCCGGCGCCGAGGGGCAGATTGGGCCCAGCCTCTCTCAGCTTGGTCAGGTGGCTCAGGAACGTCTTCAGAGCGCTGACTACACTGGCCAGGCCGCGACGGTTGAGGAGTACATCCGGGAGTCCATCGTGGATCCCAACGTTTACACGGTGTCCGAGTGTCCGGGAGGGCCCTGTGTGGCCGGGCAGATGCCCGCTACGTATGGGGAGACGTTGACGCCCGAGCAGCTCGAGGCTGTGGTGGCGTACTTGGCAAGCTTGCCGGAGGGGGTTGCCCGGGTGCCGGCTGAGGTCACACCTGTGGCCAAGGCCGAGGGACCGCCGCCGCTGACGGAGGAGGAGTTGGCCCGCGCCAAGGAGATTTACTTTAACAACTGTGCGGGCTGTCATGGCACTCTGCGCAAGGGGGCCACGGGGCCGGCGCTCACCCCGGACAAGACGAGGCCCAAGGGCACGGAAGCACTGGCGGCCATTATCTTCAGCGGCACGCCGCGGGGGATGCCGGCTTGGGGCGCTGAGGGACGCTTGACCGAGGAGGAGGTCGAGCTGATGGCCAAGTTCGTCCAGCACGACCCGCCCCCGCCTCCTGAAATGTCCATGGAGCAGATGGTGGCCTCGTGGCAGGTCTTCGTGCCGCCGGAGGAGCGCCCCACGGCACCCCAACATGACCGTGATTGGGAGAACTTCTTCTCCGTGACGCTGCGCGATGCCGGTCAGGTGGCCATCATCGACGGCGATACCAAGGAAATTGTCAACGTGGTGGACACGGGATACGCGGTTCACATCTCCCGCATGTCGGCCTCGGGGCGTTACGTCTACACCATCGGCCGGGACGGTAAGGCCGTGCTCATCGACTTGTGGATGGAGAAGCCCGACAAGGTGGCCGAGGTGAAGGTCTGCTACGACGCGCGTTCCATCGAGGTGAGCAAGTATCGGGGAGAGTTGGGCGACTTCTACGATAAGTATGCTATCGTCGGCTGCTACTGGCCGCCCCACTTTGTCATCCTGGACGGTCAGACGCTGGAGCCCATCAAGGTGGTGAGCACGCGTGGGTACACGTATGACACTGAGGAGTTTCACCCGGAGCCGCGCGTGGCCAGTATTGTGGCCTCTCATTTCTCACCTGAGTGGGTGGTAAATGTGAAGGAGACAGGTCATGTCTGGCTGGTGGAGTACAGTGATCCCAGCAACCCGTCTATCAAGATGATCGAGGCGGAGCTCTTTCTCCACGATGGTGGGTGGGATGCCTCGCGTCGTTATTTCCTGGTGGCCGCCAACGCTCGCAACAAGATTGCTGTGGTTGACACGAAGGATCGTGAGTTGGAGGCGTTGGTGGATGTCGGGGATACCCCCCATCCAGGGCGTGGCGTCAATTTCGTGGACCCTGAGTACGGTCCCGTCTGGTGCACTGTGCACTTGGGTGAGCCGCTGCTCTCCTGTATCGGCACGGACCCGGATAACAACCCCGAATACGCCTGGAAGGTGGTGCGCAATGTGGAGCTGTTGGGTGGTGGTAGCCTCTTCGTGAAGAGCCACCCCAACAGCCGCTGGATCTGGGTGGACTTTCCGCTCAACCCCGATGAGAAGGTCCAGCGGAGTGTCTGCGTGATTGACAAGGAGAATCCTACGGAGATCGCCAAGTGTTGGGAGGTGGCCGATTACGGGCGGGCTGTCCACATTGAGTACAACAAGGGTGGTGATGAGGTGTGGATCAGCGTCTGGGGCAGTGCCGATACACCGGGGAAGACCGGTGAGTTGGTTATCTATGACGACGCCACGCTTGAGGAGAAGACGCGTATCAAGGACTTGGTGACGCCGACAGGCAAGTTCAACGTGTACAACACCGCGAATGATATCTACTGAGGGTGGGGGAGGTCATGCGAGGGTGTGTCTGTCCCTGGCTTGGCCTCCTTGAACTACGTGGCCCTATGCGCCGGGGGCGGGGCGGGGCTTTGCCTTCGGGGTGTGGGCCTGGTTGCAGCAGGGTGAGTGTTAAAGGAGGTGAAGTGATGGCTGAGTTGGAGAAGCTCATAGGACCGCGGCCTCCGGAGGAGCTGTTGGCCCAGGAGCGGCTGCGTTTTCTCCTGCCCACGGTGTTTCTGGGCCTGGCTGTCTTCTGCTTGTTGGTTTCCATCTTTTTCCCGTACTGGAGGATTACCCTGTTGGCACCTCAGTATCCGGGAGGGCTGCAGGCGCAGGTGTACATCAACCGGGTCACCGGCGATGTACGGGAGATTGATGGGCTGAACCACTATATCGGCATGAGACCCTTGGACGAGGCCGCTCAGCTTGAGCGCTCGCTGAGCGTCTACATGGTGGCGGTGCTCTCCCTCCTGATTGTTGCGGCTATTTACGTCCACAATCGGCTGGCCGCAGTGCTCACCCTGCCGGCTCTGCTCTACCCGGCCATCTTCTTGGCTGACCTCTACTACTGGCTGCGCAACTTCGGCATGAACTTGGACCCCAACGCCCCCCTCCGGAACGCGGTGAAGCCCTTTGTGCCTCCGCTTGTCGGGGAAGGGCGAGTGGGGCAATTTCGCACTGTGGCCGGGCTGGGCAGTGGGTTTTACTTGGCCGCTTTGGCCTCCTTCTTGATTTTAGTGGGGCTCTACTTTCACAGGCGGGCGTACAAGCCGCTGGTGGAGGGACGTGTGGAGGCACGTGACGGGCATCAAGCTGACCGTCAGGCGAGTTCGCGGGTGGAGCAAGTCTCATGAGTACGCATAGGATTCGTTTTCGGTGGGCAGTGGCCTTCCTGCTCCTGGGTCTGTGGTGGGTGTCGGCCGGGGCGCGCCCGGCCGACACCCGAGGCCCTCTCGTGGTCTCCCCTGATGGGCCCTACGTCTCCATTCAGGAGGCCTTGGCGGTCGCGTCTCCTGGTAGTACTGTGGAGGTGCGGGGTGGTGTTTATACTGGGCCGCTTGTGGTGGAGAAGTCAGTGCGCTTAGTTGGGGTGGATTGGCCCGTTATTGAGGGCAACGGCGAGGGCACTGTGGTCAAGATTGTGGCGCCGGATGTGTATTTCGGCGGGTTTGTGGTGCGCAACAGTGGCGATTCGCTCGACGAGGAGAATTCCGGCATCGCTGTGGAGGCACCCCGCGGTGTGGTTGAGGGGAACCGCCTGGAGGAGACTCTCTTCGGCATCTACCTGCGGGAGGCGACGGACACAGTGGTGCGTGGCAATGTAATTGAGAGCAAGGCGTTGGATGTGCCCCGCCGGGGTGATCCCATTCGTGTCTGGTACAGCAGCGGCGCGGTGATTGAGAACAACGTGGTGCGGCAGGGGCGTGATGTGATTCTCTGGTACTCTGAAGGGTTGACTGTACGGGGTAACCGGGTTGAGGGTGGACGTTATGGCCTGCATTTTATGTACTGTGATGATGCGTTGATTGAGGATAATCAACTGGTGAACAATTCGGTAGGTGCTTTTCTCATGTACAGTCGGCGACTTCACTTGCGGCGCAATTTCATCGCGTATAACCGGGGACCCAGTGGGTTTGGAGTGGGGCTCAAGGACATGGATGATGCGTTGGTGGAGAGAAATCTGTTGGTGGATAACCGGGTGGGCATCTTTGTGGACAATTCTCCCCGGGAGATCGACAGCGTAATGACCTACACGCGGAACGTGATTGCGTACAACGATGTGGGCGTGCAGCTTCAGCCCTCGGCGCGCCGTAATCGCTACGAGGCGAACAGTTTCGTGGAGAACCAGGAGCAGGTTCACATTGCCGGCGGCGGTCAACTTCGGGATAATGTGTGGGTGGAGAATTTCTGGAGTGATTATGCCGGCTATGATGCTGACGGCGATGGGATCGGTGATGTGGCGTATCGCCCTCAGCGTCTCTTTGAGGACTTGATGGGACGGTATCCTCCCTTACAACTCTTCCGCTACAGTCCTGTTGCTCAGGCACTGGACTTCGCGGCTCAAGCAGTGCCCCTGGTGCGCCCGCAGCCCAAGTTGCAGGACCGTGCGCCCCGCATGGTGCCTGTGGTGCCGTCGGGGGTGCCGGCACCTGAAGGGCGTCCTCATGTGATCTTCGGGTTGGGCATGGTGGCGTTGGTGCTGGGAGGTGTGGCCCTCGTGGGGTGGGGCGGTCGTGTTGGTGGTAGAGTAGGTAGTCGGCGTGGTTTGGTCGTGGCTTCGGTTCTGGGCGAACGGGGTAGAGAGATGCAGGAGGATGTGAACATGGACCCAATGGTGCGGGTGCGTGCGCTGACCAAACGGTTTGGTCACTTTGTGGCCGTGCGGGATGTGGACTTCGATGTGGCTAGGGGTGAGGCCGTTGCCCTGTGGGGTGCCAACGGGGCTGGCAAGACGACGATCTTACGCTGTCTGTTGGGACTGTACCCCTTTGAAGGGGATGTGGTGGTGGGTGGGTATCACGCCCGGTGGCAGGGGCGTGAGGTGCGGCGCCTGGTGGGATTTGTGCCCCAGGAGCTTTCCTTCCACGATGATTTGAGTGTGGAGGAGACGTTGTGCTTCTACGCGCGCCTCCGCAAGACAACGCCTGCGCTCTCCTCGGACTGGGTTGAGCGCTTGGGGCTTGAGGAGTTGGCGGGTCGGATTGTTGGTGAGCTTTCCGGCGGGATGAAGCAGCGCCTGGCATTGGCTGTGGCTTTGTTAGGGGATCCGCCGATTCTCTTCCTCGACGAGCCTACGGCTAACTTGGATGTGCGCTCTCGGCGGGAGTTCTTTGAACTCTTACAGCAGCTTCGGGGAGCGGGCAAGACGATTCTCTTTTCCTCTCACCGTTTTGATGAGGTGGCGGCACTTGCTGATAGGGTGTTGGTCGTGGAGGGTGGTCGGGTGGTTTCAGGAGGAGCGCTGGAGGACTTGGCCGCAGTGCTGGAGGATGGTGTTGTAGTCCGCCTTGCTGTGGCTCCCGGTCAGGTTGAGGAAGCTGTGCGCGTGTTGCGCAAGCTTGGCCTGGAGGCGGAGCGAAACGGCACGGGCGTGTGGGTGCGGGTGCCCTCGTGCCGGAAGGTTGAGCCCATTGTGGCGCTGGCGGGGGCCGGCGTCTTGGTGTACGACTTCGCGCTGGAGCCGTATGCATCTGTCTCTGTCGGAGGGTGAGCGATGGATTGGACCAACGTGCGTGTGTTTGCGAGCAAGGAGTTGCGCGATGCTCGTCGTAATCGCTGGTTTTGGCTGTACACGGCTATCTTCGCCTCTCTCTCGTTGGCCCTTTCTTGGATGGGCATGGCGGGCGTGGGGGGCTATCGCGTGGCTGGCTTTGGGCGAACGGCGGCTACGCTGGTCAATTTGGTTTTGCTCATTGTGCCCCTGATGGGGTTGACGTTGGGCGCCATGAGCGTGGCGGGTGAGCGTGATCGTGGGGCATTGTTCTACGTGTTGGCCCAGCCGGTGACGCCGTCTGAGGTTCTGGCCGGAAAGTTTCTGGGGTTGTGGTTGGCATTGGCCGGTTCTCTGGCCGTGGGCTTCGGCCTGAGCGGGCTTGTGGTGGCGTGGAAGGCCGGTGTGATGCAACTTGGTAGCTATGTGGCTTTGGTGGGCTTGGCCTGGGGGCTTGGGGCGGTGAGTTTGGCTCTCGGGTTGTTGGTCTCCGTCGTGGCCCGATGCGCCTCTACAGCCGTGGGCGTAGCCCTGTTCTTGTGGCTGATGTTGGTCTTTCTCGGAGACTTGGGGGTGATGGGCACGGCGGTTGTTCTTCGGTTGCGCGTGGGACAGCTTCTCCTGTTGGCATTGCTGAACCCGCTGCAGGTCTTTAAGGTGGCGGCTATCTTGGCAGTGCGGGGGAGCTTGGAGGTGCTTGGGCCGGCAGGTACATATGCTGTGCGCACCTATGGTGTGCGCCTCATGCCCTTGTTATTCGTCGTGCTGGCTGCGTGGACGGTGGTTCCGTTGAGTGGAGCTTACTTGGTGACTCACAGGAGGGGGATGGTATGAGGGTGTGGGTGGCTGCGGCTGTCCTTGCTGTGGTGCTTGCTGTGGGGATTTCGGCGTGTGGGAGTGGAAGTGTGGTGAATGGGCCGCCTGAGGTCCGGTACGGCGAGGACGTGTGTGATGAATGTCGTATGATTATTAGTGACGCCCGTTTTGCGGCCGCTTATGTGACGGCTGGTGGTGATGTTCGCCGTTTTGATGACATTGGTGATATGGTGGTCTACTTCTCCCGCGTGCATGAGGACGTGGTAGCCTTTTGGGTTCATGACTACGGCACGAAGGTTTGGCTTCGTGCCGAAGAAGCCTCCTTCGTGCGTAGTTCGAGCGTGCAGACGCCCATGGGGCATGGCCTTGTGGCCTTTGCGAGCCGCGGTGAGGCTGAGGCATTTGTGCGGGAGCATGGGGGGGAGATTGTGGAATTTGGCGAGCTGTTTGAGCAGTGATAGCCAAAATGGCTACACGAAGCAACCCCGGCTCACATGGCTCACATATGCCTTTGACCCTCCGCGTCAGAAGGTCTATAATGTGAACTGCGGTTCATCTCCTTGGAGGCCCACGCGCCCATGCGCCATCTCTTCGTTCTGGCCGTCGCTCTCATCTCGCTGTTGTCTCTAGTGGCCTGTGTTCCCACCAGGCCGCGGGGAACCAGCGTGCCCGAAACGGCGCCCTCTTCGCCTCAGGCCTTCACCCTCATGAGCCCTGCCTTCGACGACGGCGGCCTGATCCCCACGCGCTACACCTGCGACGGTGAAGACCTCTCCCCGCCCCTCCGCTGGGCGGGAGCACCGGCTGACACCCGCAGCTTCGCCCTCATTGTGACCGATCCTGACGCTCCTCGGGGCACCTTCACCCATTGGGTGCTCTTCGACCTTCCTGCTGAGATATCCTCCTTGCCCGAAGGCCTTGGAGTTGGCACTGTCGGGGTGGCCGGCCGCAACGATTTTGGACGTCTGGGATACGGTGGTCCCTGCCCCCCTCAAGGGGATAATCCTCACAGGTACATCTTCACCCTCTACGCCCTGAGGTCGGCTTCCCTGTCACTTCCCGAAGGTGCATCCCGGGATCAAGTTGGGGCCGCCATGAGCGGCTATGTGGTGGGTGAGGTGTCATACACGGGCCGCTACGGGCGGAGATGACGAAGAGACACCATGAACGTTGTTCCCGTCGACCTCGACCGCATCCGAGACGCCTTGGCCCTTCCCCACCGTCCTATTCACCGCCTCCCACCAGGCTGGCGGCGTGCAGCCGTCCTCCTCCCCATTCACCCTGGCACTGACGGGTGGCACCTTCTTCTCACCCGGCGTACTGACGCTGTTCCAACCCACAAAGGCCAGATTAGCTTCCCCGGCGGCCGCGTTGAGCCCACTGATCCCGACTTGGCCGCCACCGCCCTGCGCGAAACCCACGAGGAGTTGGGCATCCCTCCCGACCACGTTCAGCTCATGGGCCGCTTGGACGATGTGCAGACGCGCGTCTCCCAATACGTCGTCTCCCCCTTTGTAGGCCTCCTTCCGGCTGCCCCTCTCCTTCGGCCCAATCCGGCCGAAATCGCCGCCGTGTTCTCTGTCCCCCTCCTCGACTTGCTCGACCCTGCCATCCACCACGTGGAATGGTGGGAGTACGCCGGTCGGCCCGTCCCCCTCCACTTCTACACGTGGCGTGGGATCACCATATGGGGTCTCACCGGCGCCATCTTGGCCGATTTCTTGCACCGCCTGCAACACCAAGTCTCTCCCTGAAAAGCTTCCAGAGAGACCACTCCTCTGCTTCACCAACTGCGGTGAAAGGTTGAAAGATCGGCGTTCATGTGGGAGACAGTAGGTGGCTCAAAAATCACTGTGGCGGAGGGGAGCTTGTGGTCCCCGAATGAGCTTGCGCAAGTGGCGCCCACAGGGTATCATACTCGTATCAGGAGCGGGCTTTGGATCCGGAGGACGGCATCGCCGTCCTGGAGTTCATCGTCGCCCACACCTCGCCTGAGGATGTGGCCCGCAAGCAGGATGTCAGCGAGGCGGAAGCCCGTGTACGCTTGGAAATCGAACAGGTCCGTGCTGATCTCACCAAGGAGATCGAGCAGATCCCGCGCCGACCTCACCAAGGAGGTTGAACAGGTCCGCGCTGAGCTGTTGGTGAAGCTCGAGGAGATCAGGTTCTCCCTGCTCCGGTGGGTCTTCATCTTCTGGCTCTCCCAAATGGTGGCGTTGCTCAGCATCCTCTTCGCCGTGCTCCAACTCATCCTAAATCGCTAGGACGCCACTGTTGGCATCTCTGTTGGACCTGATGCACACGGTGCGCTCCACTGCGCCTAGAGCGGTTGCCCTTTCCCTCCGACAGTGCTAAGATAGAGGGCGCTCTTGGCAACGTGCTGTGCCAGAGACGGCAATGAGGAGTTCAACATATGGGAACCCAAGCCCTCTACCGAAAGTGGCGCTCACAGACATTCGACGAAATCGTGGGCCAAGAGCACGTGACCCGCACACTGAAGAACGCCTTGCTGGCCAGCCGTGTGCGCCACGCTTACCTGTTCACCGGTCCGCGGGGTACAGGTAAAACGTCCACCGCCCGCATCTTGGCCAAGGCGGTGAACTGTTTGGCGCCGGTCGGAGAACGCCCCTGTAACCAATGCCACCTCTGCCGCGCCATTGCTGGGCACGGCCATGGACCTCATCGAGATTGATGCGGCCAGCAACACGAGCGTGGACGATGTGCGTGACTTGCGGGAGAAGGTGGGATTCGCCCCCACCGAGGGCCGATACAAGGTGTACATTATTGACGAAGTGCACATGCTTTCCACGAGCGCCTTCAACGCCCTGTTGAAGACGCTGGAGGAGCCTCCGCCCCACGTGATCTTCATCCTGGCCACAACCGAAGTCCACAAAGTGCCGGCGACAGTGCTCAGCCGCTGCCAGCGTTTCGACTTTCACCGCATTCCTCCTGACAAAATTGCGGCACATTTGGGCCGGGTGCTCCGCGCCGAAGGAGTCGCGTACGAACGGACGGCCTTGGAGATGATTGCCCGCCAAGCAACCGGCAGCTTGCGGGATGCCCTCAGCATTCTGGACCAAGTGTTGGCCTCCGGCGGAGACCGTGTCACGGCCGAACTGGTGCGCGACGTGTTGGGCTTGCCCGACGCCGAGCTGGTGGCTTCTCTTGTGGATGCCATGTTGAGTCAGGAGATCGGGCAAGGGTTGAAGCTCATCAACACGGCCGTGGACCGGGGAGCGGATGTGCGTCAACTTCTCGTGGCTGTGCTGGATCACCTGCGCGCCCTACTTCTCGTGGCCGCGGGCAGCCACGGTCACCTCGGGCTGCCCGCGGAGTTGGAAACTGTCCTGCGCCGTCAGGCCGCTGGCCTGAGCCCCCAGGCACTGGCCCCCGCCATTCGCGCCTTCAACGCGGCTGTCGCCGAGCTGAAACTGGGCCCAGTGCCCCAGTTACCTCTGGAGTTGGCGTTTGTTGAGGCGGTTATGGCCCTTTCCCCTGAGCTCAAGGCTCACTCCCCGGAACAGCCTGAACGACCGATGCCTGATCCCTCTCGGCCACAGGACGGGAGCACTCATCCCACATTTCCTGCGAAGGCATCTCACCATGTGGCCCCGCTCCCGGCATCATCTGGTTCTCCTTCATCGCCTGACCCTACCCTGCCCTCCTCTGCCCCGGTGTCATCCGCAGGCGAGGCGGAGACCGGCGTGGAGACCGATGAAGCCGGACATGGTCTGCTCTGGTGGCAACACCATTGGCCTGAGTTCCTCACTTGGCTTCAGAACCGGGGAGGTGGCCACCGGCGCCTGGCCGTGCGCCTCAAGTTCGGCCGCCCCCTTGCCCTGAAGGAAGATACCCTGATGCTGGGCTTCACCTATTCCATCCACCGTGACAAAGTCGCCGAGCCGGAAACCAGCCGCATGCTCCAGCGTGCCCTTCAGGAATTCGCTGGTGTCCCCCTGAGCGTTGAATGCCGGTGGGTTCCCGATCAACACCATGTTTCACCGGCGCGCACCAAATTCGAGAAGGCCGCTGAGGATCCGTTGGTTCGGGCAGCCCTCCAACTCGGCGGCCATATCGTGGACGTGCGCGTCCCCGACCAATCTGTTGACAAATGAGCAAAAAGAAGGTCAATGGCTACACGAAGACCAAGGAGGTGATGGCTGTGGCCAAACGCAAGAAGAAAGTCCGCCGCACCGGTGCCGGCAACCCCGAAGGTGCCCTCCCTGTCGGGGGCATGCCCGGCTTCAATCCTTCTCAACTCCTCGCCCAGGTGCAAAAGCTCCAGGAAGAGATGCTCGCTGCCCAAGAGGCCCTCAAGGAGGAGATTATCGAGGTGAGCGTGGGGGGCGGCGTGGTCACCGTGCGCATGACCGCGGCCCAGGAGGTTGTCAGCGTCGAGATCGACCCCGAAGTTGTCGATCCAGAGGACGTGGAGATGCTCCAAGACCTTCTTGTGGCCGCTTTCAACGAGGCCTTGGCCAAGGCGCGAGCTGTGACCGAAGCGCGCATGGCTCCCTTCACCACCCTCATCGAGGGGAGCGGCTTGGGTGGGCTCCTGGGCAGATGAGCCATGAACGGCTCCACGTTGGCCCTGCCCCCCTCCGTGGCCCGGCTGATCGATGAGTTCTCCAAGCTCCCCGGCATTGGGCCCAAGACGGCCTCGCGCCTCACCTTCTACCTGCTCAGAGCCCCGGACGAGCAGGTGAACGCCCCTGGCCGAAGCTGTGCGGGCCCTCAAGCTGGGCCTGGTGGAATGTGAGCGGTGCTGCCACATCGCCGAGTCGAGCCCGTGCTCCATTTGCCGCGATGAGAGCCGGGATCAGAGTGTGATCTGTGTGGTCGAAGCTCCCTTGGACGTGGTGGCCATCGAACGAACGGGCGCGTATCAAGGTCTCTACCACGTGCTCCACGGTGCCATCTCGCCTGTTGAGGGCATCTTGCCCCAGGACTTGCGCATCGCCCAGCTTATAGCCCGCCTTGACCGGGAGCCGATCCGGGAGGTGATCTTGGCCACGAATCCCAACTTGGAGGGAGAAACAACGGCCACCTACATCGTGCGCCAGATTGGCCACCGACCCGTCCGCGTGACCCGCCTGGCCCGTGGCCTGCCCATGGGCGGTGACCTGGAATACGCCGACGAGATGACGCTGGTCCGCGCCCTGGAGGGGAGGTCTGAGGTGCAATGACCGAAGTCACCAACACGCGCACGCTCCTGCGCCGGCGCCTCGAGACGCTGGTGAGCCTCACGGCCGGTGGCATCCTGCGGCGGGGTGCTGGTGAGGCATCCCGGCCACCGCTGGAAGATGACTTGACCGCTCTCTGGGAGACCGAAGCTCGCCTCATCCGACGAGTGCTGGCCGAGCCAGGGGATCCGGAGACCGTTCTCCGGCAATGGCGCGATCGCACGGAGCGATTCCGAGACCGTTACCCCGAAAGGGAAGGTTGGCACGACCAACAGGGCACATTTTGGCACGTCGCGCTGGTGCTCACGGCCATTGACAACGTGCTGGAGCACATCGAAATGTGGAGCACGGCTGTTGGCCCCTTGGACCACGAAGAGGGCAGGTAAGCCCCCCCTCTTCCCCTTCATCCTTCGGTGGCTCCCGTGGCCTCAGCCCCAAGTGCCAAGTGAGCACACACCTCACCTTGGCGGCGAACCGTGCTGTCGGCCTTCGCCTGGTCAGAGGTCATCGCGCCCAAGCACTGCTGGCGTGGTGGAGATCCATCAGCGCATTCGCTGGACGGGCACCTTGGGAAAGTGGCTCACCTTGACGTGGGGAATGACCACCTCGTGGCTGCTGAAGTAGACCACCACCGTGTTGCCGGGCTGCATCTCGCGCAGCCGTAATGTCATGAAGGAGTGGCGTTCGCCCCCGCCGCGAAGGATGTAGGGATCCTCGCTCACCACTTGGACGTGGTGCATGATGTGGGCTGACTCGGGGGGGAATTGGAGCTCAATCTTCACGTTGCGCGCCACCCCTCGGCCCACGTTTTCAACCACCACACACCCAATCACGGCAATGCCGGGAATGTCGTATGGGGGCAACACCATCCACTGAAGGTCCGGCTGACCGAAAAGCCAGCGCGCCGCGCGCGCCAAGAACGTCCTGACATCCGCCCCGTTATGTTGTCCGTTCATCGTTGCCACGCTGCGCAGGTTCATAGTCTCGGACGACTACACATGCGTTCTGCCCGCCAAAGCCAAAGGCGTTGCTCATGGCCACCCGAACGGGCCTGCGGCGGGCCACGTTGGGCACGTAGTCGAGGTCACATTGAGGATCGGGCTGATCCAAATTGATGGTGGGAGGAATAGTGCCCGTCTCAATAGCCTTCAAGTTGGCCACCAGGCTCACGGCGCCCGCCGCCCCCAAGGTGTGGCCGATCATGCTCTTGATGCTGCTGATGGGCACGCTGTAGGCCGCCTCGCCAAACACCTGTTTAATCGCCAAGGTCTCAGAGATATCGTTCAGGGGCGTCGCCGTGCCGTGAGCAGAAATCCAGTTCACCTCCTCGGGGGCTATGCCCGCCTCCTCGAGAGCCAGACGCATGGCGCGAGCGGACCGCCACCTTGGGGATCGGGAGCCACTAAGTGATAAGCGTCGGCCGAAATGCCATACCCAATCACCTCACCGTAAATGCGTGCCCCCCGGGCCAGGGCCACATCTTCCCGCTCTAGGATGAGCACGGCAGCGCCCTCGGACATCACCGTGCCGTCCCGGTCCTTGTCGAAGGGACGACACGCCCGCTCGGGCTCGTTGTTGCGCGTGCTGAGGGCCTGAAGGCGCCAGAAGGCTGCCACGGCAATGGGCGTCACCAGGGCCTCGGTAGAGCCGGCAATGATGATGTCCGCTTCACCCCGCTGGATGCGGCGCACCGCATCGCCCACGGCGTAGAGACCGGTGGCACATGCGGCCACCGGCGAGCCCACCGGCCCTCGAACCCCGTAGCGGATGGCGAGTTGACACGCTCCCATGTTGACCAGCACGCTGGGGCCAGCGTAGGGAACAATGCGGCGGGGTCCTCGCCGGAGCATCACCTCGTGTTCGCGAGTAATGGTGTCCAGATCGCCCACCGCGTTGCCCATCTCCACGCCCACGCGCGTGGGATCGAATTTCGAGAGGTCCAAGTCCGCGTCGGCCAACGCCTCATCGGCAGCCGCAATGGCCAACTGCACGAAGCGGGCCGTGCGCCGGGCCACCTTCACGGGCATGTACACCGTGGGATCAAACCCATCAATGTACCCGCCAATCTGGACAGGCCAGTTGGAGATGTCAAAGTGATTGAGGCGGTGAATGCCCGAGCGTCCCCTGATCAAGCCGTCCCAGAACGCCTGCACACCTATGCCCAAAGGGGTGACAGCTCCCAAGCCGGTCACGACGACTCGCGGACGCCCATCCTGTGTGGTCACACTTCCCTCCACTTCACGAGGCCACAGATGTGAGGACGTGATCCAGAGTCGAAGCGCGGATCGGCATCTAGTGTACGTGATCTCGCCGAAGTCCGCAAATCCGGGATCATGACATCCGCCGCCTCGGCCTTGGCACCAACGCCACCAGAATTGTCATGACAATTGACAAGACAGAATTGTGTGGTAAGATGGAGCCACCAACACTCCTTCGCCCAAGTAGCCCTTGCCATGAGCTCAACAGCCCGCATACAGGTAGATTCCTTGTTTCCCGGCCTGCCACAGGACCAGGCGCACGCCGCGATTGAGACCATCCGGCGCGCCTTAGACGAGGACATCGGGCCAGGCGACGTGACGACGTCGGCCGTGATCACCGAACCGTGCACTGCACGGGGGCACATCGTGGTCAAGGCCCACGGCGTGATCGCGGGCTTAGCCGTAGCCCGCGCCACCTTCACCCTTGTGGACGCGCGCGTGATCTTCACCCCGCTGGTGCCCGATGGGGCTTCAGTGCGCCCTGGGGAGGTGGTGGCCACTGTGGAAGGCCTGGTGAACGCCCTGCTCACCGGAGAGCGCGTGGCCCTCAACTTCCTCCAGCGCATGTCAGGTATTGCCACCCTCACCCGCCGCTTCGTGGAAGCCGTGGCCCACACGTCGGCCGTGATCCTCGACACGCGCAAGACGGTTCCCGGCCTGCGCCCCCTCGACAAATGGGCCGTCCGGCTCGGCGGGGCCCAAAACCACCGCGCCGGCCTCCACGACATGGTGCTTATCAAGGAGAACCACATTGCTGCTGCCGGCAGCCTGGCCGAGGCCGTGCGCCGCGTGCGGGCTCGATGGGGTCACCGCTACCCTGTGGAGGTGGAAGTGCGCACCTTGGAGGAGTTGGACGCGGCCCTGGCTTTGGACGTGGACCGCGTGCTGTTGGACAACATGGATGTGCCCACCCTGCGAGCTGCTGTGGCCATGACCGCCGGCCGCGTCCCCTTGGAAGCTTCTGGGGGCATCACCCTCGACAACGTGGCCGCCGTGGCCGAGACGGGCGTGGACTTTATTTCCGTGGGCGCCCTCACCCACTCGCCCCCAGCGCTGGATATCACCCTTCTGCTGACCGAAATCGTGAACACAGGGAGGTGAAGACCATGCCGGCCACAATCCCGAAAGCGCCCGCTTCCTTGGAAGCGGACGCGGAACGCCTCTACGAGGAGCTCAAGGCCAAACTGCACGATGTCGTACCCGATGTGGAGCTCTGGTACAAAGCCCGCTTGGCTGCCAAGATCATGGCCCTTAAGGAAGCGCGCAACGCCATCATCCTGGGGCACAACTACATGGAGCCCGCCCTCTACCACTCCATTCCCGACTTCACCGGCGACTCACTGGAACTCAGCCGCAAGGCCGCCCAGACAGACCGGGAGATCATCGTCTTCTGCGGCGTCAAGTTCATGGCCGAGACGGCCAAGATCCTCAACCCGGACAAGGTAGTGCTCCTGCCCTCGGAACGGGCAGGCTGTTCACTGGCCGCCAGCATCACGGCAGAGGACGTTCGCCAGCTCCGCGCCCGCTTTCCCGGCGTGCCCGTGGTCACGTACATCAACACCTATGCCGACGTCAAGGCCGAAAGCGATATCTGCTGCACGTCGAGCAACGCGGTGGCCGTGGTCGAATCCCTCAAGAGCGAGACTGTCATCTTCATCCCGGACGAATACTTGGCCCGCAACGTGGCTCGCGAGACGGGCAAACACATCATCGTGCCGGCGCGCTTGCCCACCGGCCACGTCCACGTTGACGATACGGCGGTGGATTATCAGATTATCGGCTGGCACGGCCGCTGCGAGGTCCACGAGAAGTTCACCGTGGAGGACATCGAGGCTGTCCGTGCCCAGTTTCCCGACGTGGTCATTCTAGCTCATCCAGAGTGTTCTCCCGAGGTGGTGGAGGCCGCCGACTTCTCCGGGAGCACAAGCGCCATGATCCGATTCGTGGAGCGAACAGAAGCACCCCGGTACCTGGTGCTGACCGAGTGCGCCATGGGGGACAACATCGCCGCCGCCAACCCGGAGAAGGAAATGCTCCGGCTGTGCAGCGTGCGCTGCCCCCACATGAACCAGATCACTCTGGAGGAGACGTTGGCCTCACTGCAGCACACACAACACGTGATCGACGTGCCGGAGGATGTGCGCGTCCGCGCCCTGCGCGCTGTGGAGCGCATGTTGGAGGTGGGATGAGGCCATGTGTACCGATGTGGTGGTGATCGGGTGTGGGATCGCGGGCAGCGTGGCCGCCTTGCGGCTGGCCGATCTCGGCTTTCAGGTTGCTGTGCTCACCCGGGCCGATGACCCTCATGAGTCCAACACCTATTACGCCCAAGGGGGCATCGTCTACCGGGGCTATGGGGACACCCCCGACCTCTTGGCCAAGGACATCGTGCGGGCTGGCGACGGGCTGAACGATCCCCGTGCTGTTGCTCTGTTAGCCGAGCTGGGCCCGAAGCTCGTGAAGTCCATGCTGGTGGAGCGGGCCGGGATCGCCTTCGACCGTGACAACGGAGCGCTGGCCTTCGCGCGAGAGGGAGGACACACAGTGGCCCGCATTCTCCACGTAGGCGATGCCACAGGCCAAGCCATCCAACGGGCGCTGATCACCCAGCTTCGAGCGCACCCCAACATCGCCCTCTATCCAGGTTGGACTGCTCTGGAGCTGATCGTCAAAGAGGAGAGGAAACACCCACGTTGTCTGGGGGCCGTGGCCCTCAACAGGGATGGGGGAGAGGTGCGGGCCTTCTGGGCTGGCCGCACCGTGTTGGCCACCGGCGGGTTCGCCGCCATTTTCGCGCGCACGACCAACCCAGCCGGCGCCCGGGGAGATGGATTGGCCATGGCGGCACGGGCCGGAGCTCAGGTGGCCCACCTGGAGTACGTGCAGTTCCACCCCACTGCCTTTGCCTTGCCGGGTGCGCCTTCCTTCCTCATCTCCGAGGCCGTGCGCGGCGCCGGTGCCCGCCTCGTGCACGCCGACGGCTCCCCCTTCATGCGCCGATACGCCCCCGAGTGGGGCGATCTGGCCCCGCGCGACGTGGTGGCCCGGGCCATTTTCCACGAAATGCGCCAACATCAGCTCCCCCACGTCTACTTGGACGTGTGTTCCGCCATGCCGGCTGAGGCCATCAAGGCCCGCTTTCCCAACTTGTACGCCACATGCCTGCGCCACGGCGTGGACATGACGTGCGATCTGGTGCCCGTTGCTCCGGCGGCCCACTACACGTGCGGGGGCGTCCTGTGTGACGAGTGGGGGCGTACCACTGTGCGCGGCCTCTACGCCGTTGGCGAAGTGGCCTGTACCGGGCTCCACGGGGCCAACCGGCTGGCCAGCACGTCCCTGCTGGAAGGTGTGGTATGGGGCACCCGTGTGGCCGATCACATTAGTCGGACGTGGACAGGCGCCATCCCCTCGGACGAGGCCCTCATGCCGCCTGTGCCCACGGGGACTCAGCCACCTCCGGAAGGGTTCGTGGATTTGCACACAGCGCTCATTCGGCGTACCATGTGGGCACAGGTGGGGTTGGTGCGGTCGCGGGCTGGGCTTGAAGAGGCCCTGGCGATCTTCCACCAGCTCCGCCCCGACGTAGAAGCTGCGTATCGTCACGGGGTTCCTGACGACGGTCTGGTCGGCCTGCGCAACATGCTCCAGGTGGCCATCCTCGTCACCCAAGCCGCCCTGGAAAATCCGAACAGCAGGGGGTGTCACTTCCGTGCCGAACCCGTCGCCACTTCCGGCTGAAGCACGCCGGCAACGCCTGTTGGAGATCTTAGCAGCAGCCCACCACCCCATCACCGGCACCCAGTTGGCCAAGACGTTGGGCGTGAGCCGCCAGGTCATTGTCCAGGACGTGGCCATTCTGCGGGCGGCTGGCCACGAATCTTCGCCAGCCCCAGGGGCTATTTCCTCTACCGCACAGCGCCTTCCACACGCCGCACTGTGGTGGCCGTGCGCCACACACCAGACCAAACCGAAGATGAGCTGCTGGCCCTGGTGGACGCTGGCGTGGAAGTGGTGGACGTGATCGTGGAACACCCCATTTACGGCGAACTGCGCGGCATGTTGCACATTGCCTCCCGGGCCGATGTGGCCCAATTCATGGGCCACTTGCGCGCCACGAGGGCCCACCTGCTCAGCGAACTGACCGACGGACTGCACCTCCACACGCTGGAAGCCCGCACGCCGGAGTCCTTGGAGCGGGCGCGGGAGGCCCTACGAGCGCGAGGCTATTTGCTCGAGTGACCCGACGTTCGGGCGGCCTCCTCTCCCCTGAGGGGCGTCACGTGGGCCCACACCATCACGTTGATCTCCTCTCGGGCTGGGCCAGCATGAGCTGCGCCAGCAGCCTCAACTTGGGGTCAAGCACCAGGTCGTCCTCGTCGTGGTCCACGTCCCCGGGCACGTGAGACGGCTCTTTTGGGCTCACGGGGCCCCTCCACCTTCTGTCCCTGTTGCCGGCGGCCCGCCTTCCCCGTTGAGGGCCAAGGCACGACGGATCCGTTCAGCCAGCTCGCGGGCCCGCTCGGGGGCGTCGCCCACGTACTGGTCAGCCACGAGCAGGGCGCGAACACGCTCGGCCGGCACGAAGCGCGTAATGCGCTCGTCGGCCGCCAGGGCGTCGCGCAGTGGGTTGGGCTGTCCGGCCTGCACGGCCCGCCACGCGGCCATGCTCTGCTCACGGATCACCTCGTGGAGTTCTTGCCGGTCACCGCCGGCCCGCACGGCCTCCATCAGCACCCGTTCGGTGGCCGCAAAGGTGCCGTAGCGCTCCACCTGGCGCCGGATGGCCGGGGCGTTGAGGTGCAGGCCCTCAACCAGTCGGTGGACGCGCTGCAACAGCTCGTCGGCGGCCAGGAAGGCCTCGGGCAGCACAAGGCGCCGGTTGCCCGAATCGTCCAATGTGCGCTCCAGGAGGGAGTGGGCAGCGTTGTCCCAGAGCACGCGGGGCAGTGCGGCCAGAAAGCGGGCCAGGCTGTTCACGTTTTCGGCCACGATGGGGTTCCGTTTGAAGGGCATGGCCGAAGAGCCCACCTGACGCGCGCCGAAGGGTTCCTGCCACTCGCCAAAGGGAGGCGACTGGAGAAGGCGCACGTCAAAGGCCAGCCGGTAGAGGGGAATGGCCAGGCCGGCCAGGGCATTGACCACGACCCAATCCTGCCGACGAGGATAGGTCTGGGTGGTTACCGGGAACGCTTTGAGGCCTAGGCGCACCATCACGCGGGCCTCCAACTCCTTCGGGCTCACGCCCGTTCCCCGCAGGAGCTCGGCGTAGGAGGCCGAAGTGCCCACGGCGCCCTTGAACCCCTTGCCCCGCACATCCGCGCGCACGCGGCGCAGGTGCTCCCAGTCGGCCAGGAGGTCTTGTGCGTAATGCGCCAAGCGGTAGCCCACC
>JAUZRY010000071.1 GCA_030949995.1 Ardenticatenia bacterium | reverse complement strand
GCCTTTGATGGTGTCGTTGTGGCCCTGCTCGGTATGGGCATACTGCTGTTCTTGCCTACCACCACGGCCACTACTGCTTCCCCTCCGGCGAAGCCAACGGTCACTTCGGCGTTGGCACAGGCCGGCGGGCCTGCCGGCCCGCCGGCCGCCACCTCCACGCCCGTGGCCGTGAGCGCAGCAGCCACCGGCGAATCGGGAGAGAGTGCCAGCGCAGGCATCCGCGTGCGCCCCACGTCCACCCCGGCCAGTGGCATCACGTTCCAGCCCACGTCCACGCCGGTCCCCAGGTTGACTGCCTCGCCCACGGCCATGCCGTCGCCGACGCCCAGGAGCGGCGACAACGCCAACGCCGGCGTGTCCGTGCAGCCTCCCTCGCCGACGCCGGCACCGGCACCCGAGGAGCGCGTGAAGATCCGGCTTCTGCAGCCCGAACCGGGCGAGGTCACCAGCAACGAGCTGGTCCGCTTCATCGTCCAGCCCGTGGGCCTCAAGGCCAACCAGCGCCTGGTGCTCCTGTTGGGCCGCACCGGCGAGCCAATGCGCGAACACCCCGTGACGTGGCAGTTCAGGGACGACATCCAGGCCTTCGTGGCCGACGTGCTGGGCCCACCCTACGGGGAAGGTGAGTACTCCTGGACAGTCGCGGCCGTGAACGCTGCCGGACAGCCAATGGGGCAAGGAGAAGTCCGCCAACTCACTTGGTGGTCCCCTCAAGAGGCCCCACAGGAGGGCCCAGTGGAAGCGAAGGAGGCGGGAAATAAGGTACGAGGATACCAGCTATACGACCTCCAGGCAGACGGTTACCGAGACCAAGGGCACCATCTTTGAGCGACGCCGGACTCCCGAGAAGGAGATCATCGAGGCGTGAGCGTTGCCCGCCGAAGGCGTGCATGTGAGCAGCCTGCCGCGGCTCAAGGGCCACAAGG
The DNA here is from genome assembly GCA_030949995.1 of Ardenticatenia bacterium. Classification (GTDB taxonomy): domain Bacteria; phylum Chloroflexota; class Anaerolineae; order Ardenticatenales; family Ardenticatenaceae; genus WFWG01. Next base: position 11,806 of record JAUZRY010000071.1, on the reverse strand, counting down.
AAGACACCTTCCTGGAGTGGCGGCAAGCCGCAGCGCGACATGCCGAGGCCGAAGGAGCTTCTGACTGCCTTGCCGATACCTTCTCTTGGCAACACTTCATGGGGGAGACTGCCCGGAGTAAAAGGCGAAGAAAAAGAGGAAAAAGCAGAGAGGGAAGATGGCAGAGCAACGAGAAGCCCACCTTTCCAGCCCTAGCTCCCGTATCGGTACTGGTGCCCTCTTCGTGGCCAGCGCCACGGTGAAACCAGCAGACCAGAAAGCGAGGTGACAAGATGTCGGCATCATCTCCACAATACGCCAGAACAGCACAAGTGCGCTTGCTTCACGGCCACGGCACCGACCAAGGTCGCCGGCGGGAACAGAACGAGGACGCCGTCTGGAGTGGCGTGGTCACGACCGCTAGTGGTCACCACGTCTGCGTGCTCCTGGTGGCCGACGGCATCGGCGGCCACGCCGGCGGCAAAGTGGCCTCGAATACGGTGGTGGAGGTCATGAGAGGTGTCCTGAGACAGAGCTTGGTCGAGGAAGAGGACATTAAGCGCCTTCCCAATCACCTGCTCCACGCCGTGAGAGAGGCGAACCGGAAGCTGCGGACCATGATCAACGAGGAGCCCAAGCTGAAGGACATGGGCACCACCCTGGTGGCCGCGCTGGTCACGGAGGACGGCCGGTGCTGTGTGGTCCACATGGGGGACAGCCGCGCCTACCTGGTGCGCAACGGCACCGCCTTTCTGCTCACCGTGGACCACACGTGGGTGCTGGAAGCCCTGCGGGTGGGGAGGCTCTCGCCCGAGGAAGCCCGCAAGCACCCGAACCGACACGTGGTGAACCAGTTCCTGGCCGGCCAAGTGGAGATTCACCCCGACTTCAAGGTGGTGAGGCCAGGCGCCTACACGGACCCCTTCTTGCTCCCCTCGGAGAGCGACCTTCTGGACACGAGCCACAACTCCCTGCAACTCCACCCCGGGGACGCGCTGGTGCTCTGCACCGACGGCCTGAGCGACGTGGTGCCTCCCAAGCTCATAGCTGATCTGGTGAACAGGGCCACACAGAACCCCACCCACGCCATGCAAGCCCTGATCAGCGCGGCCAACGCGGCCGGGGGGCCCGATAACATCGGGGTGGCCGTGCTCTACGCTGCGCCCCCAGACGCGGCGGCCCAGACGAAGCACTTCGTCCCGCCGGGGGACGGCCGTGGCCGTGTCCCCAGAAGGAGGGGGGGGTTGACTGGCGCGTGGCTGCCCTGGCCGCCGCCATCTTGTTCATGCTCTTGGGGGCCGTGGGCTTTGGCATGTGGCTGGCGGCCAGCAACGTGCCAAGCCAGGAGAAGCCGGCCAGGGCCGCAGCGGCGGCGTCTTCTCCCGTCCCCACCCTGGAACCACCCGCCCCGTCCGGCGGCAACACCGCGGGCACAGGTGCTTCTCAGCCCCCGGCCTCGCCTACGGCGGTCCAGAATCAACAAGGGGCCACGGCGACGGCCAAAGCCGCATCCATCCAGCCCACCTCCACGCCGGCATCACGGCCCACGCCATCGCCCACGCCATCGCCGCCGCCACCCCCCCACTCAAGCCCAAATCACGACCCCGAACGGTGGCGGAGACGGCCCGGTCGGGTCCCTGGCCCCCCCGAGCCCCACGCCCCCTCCCGGGCCCGACCCCCAACAGACGGCCTCCTGCCGGACTTGGGCCGAGACCACCTTCGATCGCCTGGGCGCCCCTACAGGCCCCGTGGGCGACCCGATCACCAACTTCGAAGTGCTCCTCAAGAAGCCCGAGTCCCCTCCCCAGGGATGTCTGGTCGTCCTGCAGGCACAGCCGCCCGCCGGCACAAGCATCTCCCTCCCGTGTGAGGGACAGGGTGGCAGCTTATCAGCACCACCTACAGGTGCAGAGTGAACCTCGACCTCACCACTATCTCTTGTTCTCCGACAGCGCCGTGCCGGTGGTGGGTCCACGTTGTCCTCCAGGGCACACCATCCCAGAGCGTATGGACGTCACAAGACTCATCGTTCTGGCGGACTCAGCCCGCTCCCCCCCCCGGCGGCGACGATGGCGGTGGCCACGAAGGGGGAGGAAGCTGAGCAAGAACATGGGGCTCCTCACAAGACGCGTTCAACGCGTGGACTCAAGGGACGAGGCATTGAGTTATGGCCCTGGCCAAGGCTCACCACCGGGAAGGGGGACCAAGGCCAGGGAACTTCCACGCGGGTGAACGCCGAGTGGCCTGAGTGTGGGCAGGCCTACGGGCAGCCGAGCTCTCAGCGCTGGAATGATTGCCCGCACGACCGTGGCGGGCCGCGGGAAAGCAACACAGCAGGGAGGTGAAGGAGGCAACCATGGCAACCACACAGAAGCGCAGACCTGCGTCGTCTACCTCGAACCCGGCCCGGGCGGCCACCGTGGCGGCCGTGGCTGTGGCCGCTCTCCTGGCTGTCCTGTTGGCAGCCCTCGCCCGGACACGGCCGGCCCAGGGGCAGGGGCACTCTACCTCCTCCCTTGCGGCCACGGCCACAGTGCTGCCGGCTACCTTGGACACCACTGTAGGCGACAACGGCCTCATCGGCGGCACACACCGAACCCTTCTTGTGGGCAACGATCTCAGAGATGGGAACGGGCGGGAGTACGCGCTGCTGCAATTCGACGTGTCAAGCATCCCCCCCAACGCCCTGGTCCAGGGGGTGACCCTGAAGGTGCGCGGCTCCTACTCCAGATCGCCCTACGACGGGCACGTGGTGAGCGTAGCCGTCTACCCGGCCTCGGGCCCGTGGGATGAGACCACCGTCAGGCAGCCGGGGCCGGGCTACGACACGGCCCGCCAGCTTGGCGTGTGGCCGATGCCCTCTTCGGATGATGGAACTCTCAGGTGGCACCAGCTCTCCTCCGAAGCGCTCAGGGCGTTGGTGCAGGGGTGGGTGAACGGCTCAACGCCGAACTACGGCCTGGCCTTGGTGGCCGAAGGCCTACCGGACAGCGTGGACGCGGAGCGGGGGGTTCTTTGCGAAGGACTGTCCTCAGGATTGGTGCGACGATCCCAACAATGAAGACGGTCTCGATCGGTTTGTGCCCAGGCTGATCGTCACCTACACCGTGCCCACACCCATACCCACGCCCACACCCACACCACAGCCATCGCTGCGGGTGTACAAGCTGGCGACGCCAGCCGGCCCGGTGGGCTTCGGGCATCGGGTGACCTACACGTTGGCGTACGGCAACCCGTGGCACAACACCATCTCGAACGTCGTGGTGACCGATCGCCTGCCCCCCAACATGCGACTCGTGGGGGCCACGCCCGCGCCCGCGACCACGCCTGGCCCCAACTCGCCGATCACGTGGAACGTGGGCACGCTTGCCCCAGGCGACAGCGATACCATCACGATGATCGCCGAGACAATCACCCGCACGTGGACCGTCAACCTCACGGAGACGTGGACGGCCCGTTTTGAGGGAGGGCAGGTTCAGGATCTGCAGGTGACCTACACCCTGCCCGTCACGCTGACAGACGGGTGGGATGCCACCAACGGGGTCTCGGTCACGTTGGCCTTGGACGCACGGCTGCGGGCCCAGAGCGCTGGTGTCATCCCGTCAGATGTGCTTGTAGCGGTGGTCAACACGGATGATGGAGCCACCGTCACGGCCAGGCCAACCTCGATTGATGTCAACTCGACCTTCACCCTGACCGTGCTGGCCTGTTATTGGGGGGACGCCAACACGGGCCCCCGCCGGGAGAACGAGGTCTGGTTGGATGACGGACTGGCCACGCGGCGCATGGTGAGCCATCGCTCCGAGGCACTGGACACCTACTCGCTCATTGCGAAGAGCTGCCCGGACGCGCTCTCCAGGAACCCGCTGCCCGATCCGGTGCCCACTGTCGAAGCCCGGTGGCGGAACGCGGCGCGAATCAGCGGCCGGGCGGGCACAACCGAGGTGGCACAGTGGAGCAACACGGCGGAGCACAGCGCAGAGGGCTACCGGACAGGGCTGATCTACCTGCCGGTTGTTGGGAGATAAGACGAGCATAGAGTGTGCCTGTGGTGTGCCTGTAATAAGCACATTTTCCCCGCCACTACTCCGAAGGTGAGCGAGTTATGGACCAGGAACGGGTGAAGTGGTTGCTCATCGGCATAGTGATCGGCGCCGCCGTGCTCTGGGGGCGATCGGCACTGTTTTCCCAAGGCGGACCGGTGCAGGTTGCCGTCGTGAACCGGCCGCAAAGCACCACAAGCTCGACGAGCTCCCAGACACGGCGGCCTTCGCCCACGCAAGGCGCCACGGCGACGCCACGCCCCACGGCGACGCCACGCCCCACGGCGACGCCACGCCCCACGGCGACGCCCACGGCGGCGCCCACGGCCACGCCCACGGCGACACCGTCGCCCACCCCCACGCCGTGTTTGCCGGATGCCAAGTTCACCGCCGACGTGACAGTGAGCGACGGCACGGAGATGCTCACCGGAGAGGAGTTCGTCAAGACATGGCGTTTGGCATCGTCGGGATGCGCGCCGTGGCCGGAGGGATCTGTGTTGGCCTTCGTCAGGGGCGCCCCGCTGGGCGTGCAAGAGCAAGTCTCCGTTCCGGCACTGCCCCCGGGCCAGACGGCGGACATCTCAGTGCCCATGAGGGCACCAGATGAACCGGGTACATACAAGAGCATCTGGCAACTGCACGCGCCCGGCGGAAGGGCGTTCGGCGCCCCGGTCTACGTGGAGATCAACGTGCGCTGGCCACCTCCCCGCCGGCTGCCCCACGGCACTCTTGTCAAAAACACGCGCCCCTTGGACGGCAACGGCGAATTGACCATCAAGCCAAGCGACGACTCGGACGCTGTGGTGGTATTGACCTTCTTGAACGATCAGGTGTTGTGGGCGGTGTACCTCAGGGCCGGCCAAGAGTATACCTTAACCGGCATTCCCGACGGCGTGTACCGAGCTCTACTTCATGACAGGCGAGGACTGGGACGGCGAGCTCGGTCGGTTTACGCGGTATGTGGGCTACTCGCGAATGGAGGGCACCATTGATTACGAGACGACCATGGACGACCAGTACATCTACTACCAGACGTGGGAAGTCACCCTGTATCCGGTGCCGTTCGGGGACGCAAAGGTGGAGGACCTGAGCCAGAGCGAATTCCAGTCCCTACACCCGTAGTGGGAGATCCGAAATTTCCAAAGGGGGCGAGCCATGCAAGAAGAGGTGATTCAAGACCGGTACCGGATCGAGGAGAAGATCGGCCGGGGGACTGTTGGGGAAGTGTACCGGGCCACGGATATGACGTTAGACCGGTCGGTGGCCATCAAGATATTGGACCAGGAGTTAAGCGACCATCCTCGCTTTGTGGAACGGTATGTGCACTTGGTCCGCACGGCTGCCAGTCTCCACCACGCTAACATCGTGGTCATTCACGACATCGTGCGCACTCCGGAGGAGCGGGTGTGCGTGGTCATGGAATACTTGGACGGAGTGCCCCTGGACAAGGCGTTGGAGGAAACCACCCAATGGCCCCATCCCCAAACGGCCGACGTGCTCACAGGTATTGCCCGTGCGCTCGATTACGCCCACGGAGAGGGCATCTATCACTTGGGCATGAAGGCTTCCGACATCATTTTGGAGCCGGAGCGCCCAGTCGTGACCGACTTCTGCGTGCTCCAGGCACTCCAGACCTTGACCGACCGCTACTCGTTGCGCGGTCTGCCACCAGCGTACATGGCTCCCGAGCAAATCGATGCCTCCCAAGGAGGACACGAGGGACCGTGGACGGACATCTACGTGTTGGGGATCATGGCCTACCAGATGATCTTCGGGATGCTCCCCTTCCGCGCCACCACGCCGTTGGCCATCCTACACGCCCACATGGAGCAGGAAGTGCCCCGCCCTGCGGGGTGTCCCCCCGAGATCTTCGACCCGCTGCGCAAGGCCATGGCCAAATCCCCTGAGGAGCGCTACGAGAGCGCCGGCGCCTTTGTGGACGAGCAACCCTCAAGGGACTCAGCCGCATTCAGGATGGCTTTCCGATGCAGCTAGACCAGGGACAGGGTGCTCCGGAAGATGCCCGAGACAAACATGAGGCGATCAAGGCGGTCGGCGGTCCGACCCTCCAGGCCCTGCTGGAACGCCTCCCGGGCTCTCTCCCACCGCCCAGAGAACTCATCGCCCTCATTGACATTCTTGAGTCCGACCGGGACAGAGCACTTCAAGGGCGCGTGGTACCGGTCACCCAAACTACGTTCCTCATCGGACGTGATACCGCGGAGGCCGACTTGGTCATTCGGGATTCCCGGGTCTCACGAAGGCACTGCAAACTGATCCTGTATCAGCAGGGGCTCGAAGTCCAAGATTTGGGATCTGCAAACGGCACCTTTCTCAACGGCCAGCGCTTGGAGGAACGCATTTCCACGCCCATTCCCCACGGGGGGCAGCTAGAAGTGGGCCCGGTGAAAATGAAAGTGTACTTGTGGTCACATCTCCTGAGAGGTGATCATCATAAGGCCAAACTACACACAGAGATCATGGATGAAAAACAGAAGACAGCAAAACAGCATGACAATGCAGGCGAATCCCCCCTACAATGGAAGATAGGGAAGCGCAATCAGTTGAGAGATAGTGGACCTGCAGAACATGCTTGGTCCCGGCCATCCAGTGGTGGCCGGGACGAACGTGGCCGACGTCCTCCCAACATAGACTCTCATAAAGCACAGACGCTCCGGGGCGACCAACTGGAACATGCCCAAGACGGCTGGATCTCGCCTAGTGCGAACTTCGACAAGGCTGAAACGCTCCGAGGCGACCAACTGGAACATGCCCAAGACGGTTGGATCTCGCCTGGCGCGAACTTCGACAAGGCTGAAACGCTCCGAGGCGACCAACTGGAACGTGCCCAAGACGGTTGGATCTCGCCTGGCGCGAACTTCGACAAGGCTGAAACGCTCCGAGGCGACCAACTGGAACGTGCCCAAGACGGTTGGATCTCGCCTGGCGCGAACTCGACAAGGCTGAAACGCCCGAGGCGACCAACTGGAACATGCCCAAGACGGTTGGATCTCGCCTGGCGCGAACTTCGACAAGGCTGAAACGCTCGAGGCGACCAACTGGAACATGCCCAAGACGGTTGGATCTCGCCTAGTGCGAACTTCGACAAGGCTGAAACGCTCCGAGGCGACCAACTGGAACATGCCCAAGACGGCTATGGGACCGAGACCGAGGCGAGAACTGAGATATTCAGGCCAGGCACCGGGGAACCGAGCCAAGAAGAAAAACCACCGAAGCTAGAAACATACCGCTGGGAGCAGCCAACACCAACACTGCACATAGATGAGCACGCCATCGAACTGGCTGCTAAAGCCAAGCAGGTCTACACCATGAGAAACCTGTACCTGAGTGTGCTGGCAGGATGGATTACTCTGGTATTTATCTATCCTTTGCTGATATCACTGGGAATACCAGAAGAACTGACTTATCTTTCCTTATCATCGCTTCCTCTGCTTTTGATACTAATATATGGAGCTTTTATCGTGAAGTTTCAGCACCTTATGCAGGCGGCCACAGGGAACCGCGCACCGGGTGGGCTGACAGGGTTGTTCATATTTATCATCTCCGTGATATGGTGGGCCCGCAAGAACGGAGCAGCCCTACACGAGGCTGGCGTGGACATCATGCACAACCTAGGGGTCGGTCGGCTCTTCTTCTTGTTTGTGGTGACCCTGGGGTGGTTTCTGTATCCGGTTGTGGTCATAAGTTTGTTTATGGACGCCTAAAACGGGAGGGGGTCCTGTAGGAGGCCACCGGATCACTACATGTCTACATGTCACGGCGGCCGCCCCCGATCGAGGCAGGAGCAGCGAAGAGACAGTGCGTGAAGCACGGTGGACGTTGTCATGAGTCTACAAGTGGAGATATGAGGGTGAGGGATCCGACGACCCCATTTAGAGAGATTGAACTACTAGCTGCACTCAATCCATTGGAAAAGCGGTTCAACATCCACCGTCGGCTCGGGGAAGGTGGATTTGGCGTCGTGCTCGAGGCCTACGACACATATTTGGAAAGACATGTCGCCATTAAATTTCTGAAGCCCGACATCAGGGCCCAGGAGGAAGAGGTCCAACGCTTTCTCAAAGAAGCCCGCGCTTTGGCCGCTTTGAAGCACCCACACATCGTTCAAGTGTACGACCTTCAGATGGACTCCAGCCTTGGCCCCTACATGATCATGGAGTACTTGAGCGGCCAAACTCTCCGTGATTACTTGAATGAGCATGGTCCCCTTTCCCTGCAGCAGACTGTGCGCCTGCTGCGGCCAATTGCGGAGGCGCTGGACTATATCCACGAGAAGAAGTGGGTTCACCGTGACGTGAAACCCCACAACATCTTTTTGGAAATGAAAAGAACCAAGACCCCAGAAGAACAACTATGCGGCCGGTCTTGGGAGATTTCGGGCTGATCCACATACCCACCGCCAAGACGATCGGGGAGTCTTGGTGGCGGGCACCTCCGCACTACATGGCGCCTCGGAACAGATCCTCAAACCAACACAGGTGGGACCGGCACTGGACATCTACGCGCTGGGAATCGTGACCTATTTGGCCCTCTCCGGTCACCTGCCTTTTACGGGTACCCAGGAAGAGGTACTGGAGGCCCTCCAATACGCTCCGGTTCCACGGCCGGAGTCAATCCCGCCGGATGTCTTTCAGGTCATAGCACGAGCCCTCGCGAAGAATCCGTCGGACCGGTATCCGTCGGCGGTAGGCACTTTATCCAAGCGCTTTGCCAAGCTGGCTTGTCCCCAGCTCTGATGCTCGCGTGGCCGAACCACTGGTCAACGTGCTCCAGGAGTTGCGCCAGTACTACCGTGGGGATGATCCCCAGCTCTTCGAACGCGCCGTGGCGTATCTAGAGGTGGTCTCGTGTGAATAGAACACCGTATCGGGATGTTATCCCCATAACGAGTGATGAGGTTTTCATCGGACGGGACTCCTCGTTGAACTCGACCTGCTTGTCCCATCCACAGATCTCACGCACACACTGTCATATCAAAAGGTTGGACGGGATGTTTGAGGTACGAGATCTGGGTTCCACCAACGGCACCTTCGTGAACGGCCGCCAGGTTTTTTCCGAGCCGAAGAGGTTGGCCCACGGGGACCAGTTGCGCTTGGGGCCAATAGAGATCTACTTCCACATCCGAGAAGTGCTGGACCAAATGTACAGTAAGAGCCAGGAGATCGCCTCCCATACGCCAAAACGCCTGCTCAGTGAGATCTACAGGCAGTACCGCCATTGGGGCCCCATAAGCATCCTCGAACGAGCGGTGGCCTTTCTGGAGATTGTGGAGCCTTCTCCACCACCGGACATACCCATCATCTTGCCCGTCGTGTACACGAAGGTGACAGTGGGACGACAGATGACAGCAGACGTGATAGTGCCCCACCGCCAGGTTTCACGCCTCCACTGCACCTTGCTGCTCAAAGAGAACACCTTCTTCGTGGTGGACGAGGGCTCCACCAACGGCAATTCTCGCAACGCCGCCCGGTGACAACGGGCGAAGCCGTGCCCATCACGCACGGGGACATACTGGGATTAGGCTATCTCGTGAAACTCCGCTTTTACCGCCGTGACGCTTTCCCCGACGTCGACCAGTTCTCCAGAGTGAGATGCCCACCCCCCACTTGCCCAGAACAACGTGGCGTGTTCTTGTGGACGATGACGACGATGACGATGGCTCCACCATTGCCGATTGTTATTGAGTCTCCTGAAGAAAGCTCACTCCTCACCAATTGCGGAGAGCGAGAAATGTTATTAATATACTTGGGCGACATTTCTTCCAATATGAGCACAAACGGAACCGGTAAAAGGAGAGCAGAGGAAAGAGGGAGACAATGGGCCGTCGAGTGTTGAGCACAGGAAGCCCGGGAATCTGCAGGAGCAGGCTAGTCCAGGATCATCGAGCAAGACCTGGATGCGGGACGTGGAACGCCTGAGGCGCTTGGGGGAAAACTGGCCTCGCAGGAGGTCTCCGGTGGAGGCCAAGCGAGCCAGCTCTATCCGCACGTGGGAACAAAACCAGCATGGAGTTGTCCGAAGCACACCGTGCAGCTCCTTGATTTGGCCCTAGGCCAATGCAGTCGAAGCACCAGCGAAGGATCTGGGAGAGCGTGATCAAAAGTGGGCAGCAAGGCATAAGTCCCCCTGCTGGAGGAACATGGGTCAGCGGAGCCTCCCCTCCGGCTCGTTCGATCAAGGTGGGCAAGGTGGACGCTCACGTGCAACCGGACCAATGTCGTTTGAAAGCAACAGCAAAGTATGCCACCTGAGAAAGCTCACCAGGAGACATCAACATCATCGGGCACCGAGCAAACTTGTCAGACGGAAGCACAACATCCACAGAACGCACAGAAGGCTATGAGGACAGACTGTGGGAGATACAGCCGCAATATTGCTTTCAGTTCATTACAGGCAGGATGGAGTATTCTTGGCAACAACCAGCGGGGATGTTCGCAGAGACCTGGGTGAACATATGGTCAAATAATCAATGCAGTAACCGGCAATAGTCGTGGCGGTTGGGCCAAACGAATGGGAAGAATCGCCGACATCATCCCAGCCCGGATGCACGCAAGGCATATTTTGGAATGAGCCCCCGAGACTATGAAAAACGTTTCACGAGCGGGTCTTTTGGGAGTTCTTGTAGATACAGGCATTGGAATTTGCAGCTGGTGAGGATTACTCGACTCGAGGGCTTGTTGTCGCCGGTAAACTGTGGCGTTGGGCACAGCACAGCGGACCCGTGCTGTGCCAGGGGTGGGCACAGCACTCCTCGTCAACGACCTCGTTCAAGTTGCGGGAAATACGACAGTGATGATGTTGGATGCCACGCGACAAAAAGAGCTGGCACGCAAAACCGAGAAAGTGTTGGAGGCAATTGACACAAATAGGACACATACGCCAAGGCGCAGAGTTCGTCGTAGATAAGTCCGCAGAACTGTTCAAGAAATCCAAAAACATTCTCAAATTAGGGAACATGTTCATGAAATAAAAGGAGAGAGGCGTGCCAGCATTACAATTTACCGTTAGCAATGAAGAGCTCTTCTTCCTCATTCTACTCCTCCAATTACAGGTGGTTCCTGGCTTCGGAGCTTGAGGAGTTCCGTGGGCTCAACGAGCGCGAGCTTGAATTGATCATAGACACGGCAGAGCGATCGCTACGGGCAAAGGGGTACATCCGGGGACGGAGAAAGGAGTAGAAGTTGACCCTGCAGTCGTTACCTTAGTAGTGTGCATGTAGCGTTGCAGACATTTCCTTTCATAGTTACGTGTGCACCCACAACGATGGGAACACGGAAGAACGGTATTATCACATCCACCTCGAATCAGACATCATTGTCGAACACAGCTTCCCAGACCCTGATCTCCACACACATTTACGGGAGCTTGAAAAATACGCATCAAGTTGCAACAAAAGATATGTGCAATCTCTTGGGATAGATAATCAACAGGCAGCCACATTGCCCGCCGGGAAGGGTGACTGAGTCCATTATAGACAAAAGTTCCAAAGAAATCGTGTCAGGGCAGGAGGTTCAGCTCATGGCGAACTCCTCCTCCAAGCAGTGAGTAGTACGGAAAGAACAGCCCATGAGCTGTCTCACAACAATCGCTCATCCCATTGCCAACGGTGCCCTCGTCAGAATTGATCATTCAACAGAGGAGGTTCATGGCTTTGCTACACTAGAAGGCCTCAAACGGCCTCTGGAAACTAACAAGGAAGGCGAACAGGATAACGAACATGCGGCAACGGCGAGTCGTACATCCAAGTCACACCTATATCCGGA
>JAUZRY010000070.1 GCA_030949995.1 Ardenticatenia bacterium | reverse complement strand
ACAGTTGACGGGCGAACTGCTCGTCTTGCCCAGCCGTTTCCCCAGGACCAACGTCCACAAGAGCCCGAGACGCTGAGGCGTGTGGAAACAACACGCCGATCACACGGCACACTACTCGCCTCCAATTCGCTTCTGAAGCTCCTCAGCCACCATTTGGAAGCGGCGGCGCACTGCCTCCACCTCTGCCGCGAGCACCTGCTCCTGGATGCGCCAGAGCTCCACGATCTTGGCACGATATTCCTCCTGGAGAGCGATCAGCTCGCGGGCCAGTTGGGCCACACGGTCGCTACTCTCCTGCCGGTAGCTCTCCAGGGCTTTGATCCGCGCCACCACCTCCTCCTGGCGCACGTCCAAGTGGTTCCACTTCGCCTGGCGCTCCAGCTCGAACTTGCGCCAACGCTGTTCCTGCTCCGCCACCCACTCCTCCAGTTGGTGGCGCTGGCGGTCTTCGGCCAAGCGTTGTTTCTCCGCAATGAGGTTGACCGCCCGCTCGATCTCCTGTTTGAACTCTTCGAGCTGACGAAGCGCTTGGCGAACGTGTTCCCGGTGTTGGTGAATTTGCTCCAACGTGGCGCGCTGGCGTCGGGCCAGCTCCTCGAAGGCCTGAAGTTCTTGGGCCCACTTTTGGAGGATTTGGTCGCGGGCAGCCTCGCGCTGTTTGGCCGCCTCGACCCACCGGTCGTACTCGCGGCGCAACTCTTCTCGCAGGGCCGCGAGCGTGGCGATGTTCTGCTCGTTCCGGCGGGCGATTTCCTCAACGAGCTCCACCTTTGCCGAGTGGCTCTCCACCCGTTGCCAGATCTCCAACACATCCTGTTGGAGCTGGCCTAATTTCTTCTGGTCGTTGATGCGTTGGGTTTCGGCGAAGGTGAACTTCTCACCGTGTTCGTTCACAGCCCGCTGCACGGCGTTGAGCTGGGGGAAGAGCGCGGCCAAGCGGTCGGCCAGACGTTGGTCTTCCTCTTGCATGGCCTTGAGCCGGTCTGGAAGGGGCAGCAGGGCCTCCAGGTCGCGCCGCAGTTCGTTCACAGCCCGCATGAGGCTCTCCCGTTCCAGTTGCCGGGCCTTGGCACGCTCCTGGTCGGCCTTGCGGTGGGCTTCCTCATGACTCTGGACGAGCAAGATGAGCTCTTCGCGAAGCTGGCGCAGTGTCTCTTCGATCTGATGAAACTTGGTGAGCTGAGTCTGCGTCTGGGCCAACCGCCCCTCGAGTTCCTGGATACGGCGGGCCTGGTCCGTGATTTCCAGGTACTGCGCTTCCACCCGCTGGCGCAATTCCAACAAGAGCGCCTTGTCACGCCGGTGCTCCTCATCGAGCCAGGTCAACAGTTGGGTTGCTTGCGTCAAGTCCATGCTCACTCCTCACGGGGTTGAACGACACCAATCTCCTCGTGGCAGCACAGAGGGCTCTCCCTTCGGTCACATGGCCGTAAGTCTAGTGAGGCTCTGCCCTCTGTCAAGCCCTATTTCCCGGTCACAGGGGAGCGTGAGGGGAGAAGCGAGGTGGCCGCTTGGCCTTGAGGGCCTCCACCCCTTCCTGGACATCCGGCCCCCTGAACCCCAGGAACTCCAGGGCCAACGAGGTGTCGAAGATGGGTCCGGCGAGGCGCAACCAGTTGTTCAGGGCGTACTTGGTCCACCGAATGGCCGTGGGCGAGCCTTGGGCTAAGCGTTCGGCCACATCTAGGGCAGTCTCATAGACCTGTTCATCGTCGACAGCCAAGGAGACAAGCCCCAAGCGTTCAGCCTCAACGCCGGTAACCGGCTCATTGAGCAGCAGGTGATACTTGGCCTTGGCCATGCCAACCAGCAGCGGCCAAATAATGGCCGAGTGATCTCCAGCAGCGACCCCCAAGCGGGTATGGCCGTCCCAACAGGCGGGCACGCTTGCCGGCCACCGAGATGTCGGCCAACAGGGCCACGGCCAGCCCTGCGCCCACAGCCACGCCTTCAATGGCCGAGACTACGGGCTTGGAGCAGTTAATCAGGTTGTAGACCAGGTCACGCGCCTCTTTCCAGACGCGCACAAGCACATCGTAATCGGCGATCATTTCCTCGATGAGATCGTAACTGCCGCCGGCGGAAAAGGTGCCACCAGCCCCTCGCACGAGCACGGCTGAGACGTGGGGATCGGCATCCACCTCCTGCCACACGTAGGCCAGGTCACGGTGCATGTCGGCGTCGGCGGCGTTGAGGGTGCGGGGGTTTTCCAAAAATGATCTCCAACACCCGCTCGGCGGGCGCCGCAAATCGCAGGGCATGAAAGCGCTTGTATCGTTCGATCATGGTGGTGTTCCTCCTCGAAGCCATCTCGTCGGTGGAGACCGGCCTATCCGGAGGAGATGTTCCTCCAGGTCCCTGTGACCTTACGCCTACTGGGTCCTGTTGGCGAGGACCGAGCGGACGTAGGGCAGCAGGCCACCGGCCTGAACAATGTGCAGCACAGAGGTCGGCAGGGGTGGAAAGGCGAACTCACCAGCCTCACATCGGACCACACCTGCGGCCAAGTCCACCTCCACGAGCTCTCCGGGCCTGATAGCGTCCACGGCCTCGGGGCAGATGATAGCCGGCAAAGCGTTGTTGATGGCATTTCGGTAGAAGATGCGGGCAAAGGAGACGGCCACGATCGCGCCCACCCCGGCCGCCTTCAGCGAGGTAACGGCCTGCTCTCGGCTGGAGCCACAGCCCCAGTTTCGCCCGGCCACAATGATGTCGCCAGGCTGCACCCGGCTGGCGAAGTGGGGGTCCAAGTCCTCCAGGGCATGGCGTGCCATCTCCTCCGGCTTCGTCACCGTGTAGGTGTACTTGCCCGGGAAGATCACGTCGGTGTTGACGTTGTGGCCGTACTTCCAGGCCCGTCCTCGAACGGAAGCCATAGCACTCCTCCGGGAAAGGGCCCTCTCCCGGAGGCGGGGGACCGGGAGAGGGCACTGGTGAGTTCAGGCAGTGACAGCCCGCAGGGCGTCGGCCAAGCGGCGTACTCCTTCGCGCAACTGCTCGGGGGTGAGGGCGCAGAAAGGCAAGCGCACGAAGCGTTCGCCCTCGGCCGGGGTGGGGAAAAACCCCCGCCCGTCGCTGAGCACCAGGCCCCGCTCCGAGGCCGCCTGGCGGAGGGCCGCGCTGGTCACGCCGGCAGGTAGCGTGACAGACACGAAGAAGCCGCCGTCAGGCTCCACCCACTCGGCTTGGGGCAGCTCCTGTCGTAGGGCCTCACATACCGCCTCCAAGCGGGGACCGTACAGGGCGCGCAGTCGTTCCAGTTGGGGGTCCAGCCACCCCCGGCGACAGAACTCGTACACGATGCCCTGGCCGATGAGGTTAGGCGTGATGTAGGTGTCTTCGGCCACCTTGGCAAGACGCCGGAGCACAGCAGCATCTCCCACCACGTAGCCCACACGCACGCCGGGGCTGATTTGTTTGGTGAAAGATGAGAGCTGCAACGTGCGCTGGGGGGCCAGCTCGTACAACGAGGGTAACGCCTCACCTCGATAGCGCAGGGGACGATAAGGCGCGTCCTCCAGAAGCCAGAAGCCATGTTGCTCGGCCAAGTCGGCCAGGCGGCGGCGCTTCTGCAAGGAGGCTGTGGCCCCAGAGGGGTTCTGAAAGTCCACAATCACGTAGAAAAGTTTAGGCGGCTGGCGGCGCAGGCTGGCCTCCAGCGCCTCGATATCCGGGCCATCGGCGTGCAGTGGAATCCCCACCACGTTGGCCCGGTGGCGCCGGAAGAGGGTGATCGCCCGGTCATACGTGGGCGCCTCCACGTAGACCGTATCGCCCGGCTCCACCAGGGCCCAGCCCACAAAGTCGAGAACCTGGAGCGACCCGTTAGTCACCATTACCTGATCAACATCCACGCCATGTCGCTCGGCCACCACCTCGCGGAGTGGGGGGAAACCCGGTACTCTTGCCGTACTGCATCACCTGCACGCCCAAGGGGCCAGTAAGAACGGCCGACGCACACTCGGCCAATTGGTCCAGCGGGAAGCTTTCGTCGGCCGGCACGCCGCGCGTGAAGTTGATCACCTCGGACATAGCTCCTCCTTCGTGCTTCCACACGTCTCCACAGTCCCACACGCACCGGGCTCCGATCCTTGTAGCCCGGCCCCTCTGGCCCGCATCGGCCTCCGCCACGCCGGTGTGATCTGTTTGGCCGGATTATACCAGAAAACTTGGCCAAGGGGTAGGAGGCGCTTGGTCCGCGCCCATCGCCGTCATATCAATATATTTGAACACCAATATCAATTTAATTGACATTTCACCCTTGACAATGTCAATTTACATGATATAATAGTTCAAAGCAATGAACACCGGCCGGCACCAGTGTGGAGGAGGTGAGATGCACAACGTTCCCGTTACCTGTCCGTTTTGCCAGCACCCGCTGGTGGCCACAGGGCTCCACTGTTTCGAGTGTGACACCTCGTTTCAAGGGCATTTCAGCCTGGAACACGTAGCTGCCTTCAACGCCGAACAGTGGCCGGTGTTGAAGCGCTTGGCCCGGCTCACGCCCGAACAACTTCGTTTCGTGGAGATTTTTTTGCGGTGTGAGGGCAAGATCACGCGCGTGGAGGAGGAGTTGGGCATGTCATACCCTGCCGTGCGTGCTCGCCTCAACGACGTGGTGCGTGTGCTGGGCGCCCGCCCATCCCTCCGGAGCGAGCCAGATCGCCCGCAGCTCCGCGACATTGTGGACCGCTTGGAGCGAGGTGAGCTCTCTCCCGAGGAGGCCACCGCCCTTCTTAAAGGGAAGCCGTCATGAGCAAGGCCATCCACAGACCAGCAGAGGAGGCACTCCATGAACGAGGAGCGTGTGCGTATTCTGCGCATGGTGTCAGAAGGCAAACTGACCCCCGAGCAAGCTGAGGAGCTGTTGGCCGCCTTAAATGGCGCACAGTCGGCGACCACCGCTGAAGCTACACGCACGAGCACGCGGCCACGATGGCTCCGAGTGCGTGTGACCAATACTCAGACCGGCCACGTGCGCGTCAACGTCAGCGTGCCCTTCAAGCTGGTGGAAGTGGGATCCAGAGTGGGTGCCCGCTGGATGCCGGCCGAGTTTGGGGAGGTGATCTCCGAGCTCCTGGAGGCCGTGGCGTCCGGCGAGGAGAACAAGATTGTAGAAGTCACGGACGAAGAGGCTCACGAGCACGTGGTCATCTACGTGGAGTGAGCTAACACCTCCCGGTAGAAGGCTTCAACCCGCTCGCCCTGCACAGACCAGGCAAAGTAGCGGGTCAGCCGTTCCCGGCCGGCACGTCCCACACGACGGGCGCGTTCAGGGTTCCTCAGCAGGGTGAGCAGGGCTGTAACACTACGGTCCACGTCGCCGGAGGGCACGAGTATTCCTGCACCGTGGGCCAGGTACTCAGCGACTTGGCCCACGGCTTCCCCCACCACAGGCACGCCCAAGGCCAGCAAGTCAGCCAGCTTCACCGGGCACTTCGTGCGGTTGATCAGCGTATCGTCCATCGGGTAGAAGGCCACATCGGCGGCAGCCAGGAGAGCCGGCAGCTCGGCAGGTGGCACCCAGCCCACGGCCATGACGGTGTTGGCAAGTCTTCGTCGGCACACTTCGGCCTCAAATCGCCGGTCTTCACCGTGGAGCCCTCGCCCTACCACGAGCAGCCGCGCTTTGGGACAGGCGCGCACCACACGTTCCCAGACGCACACGGCTCGGCGCAGGTCAAACTCGAAGAACCGGGTGTAGAGCAGACCAAGCCGGCCCTCCCCGTAGCTGCGCCCTCCGGCAGCGATATTCCCATCTGCCGCAAATCTTCAGGCACAGGTGTGGGTGACGGGAAACTTCCACTCCCAGATCACATTGTGGGCATATCACCGATGAGACAACCTTGAAAGCTCTGCACCAGGGTCTCCAGAAGCCTTTGCATTATTTTGATGACTTACTTGAAAGCGTGTGTGTTGAATGTATTGTAATGTTGTGTGAAGTGAGGTCCCCAGACCATATTTCTGGTTACACACGCGGGCAGTAGAGGGCAGCAGAGGGTAGCAGACCGTGGCGGCGCTTAGTACAGCCACATTTGCTTTGTGTACA
>JAUZRY010000069.1 GCA_030949995.1 Ardenticatenia bacterium | reverse complement strand
AGGAAAACTCTTACACTTAATACGCCGTCATCGTGAACACCAGGAAGAATTCTGGGCCCTCCGCGATGTCTCTCTTGAAATTTCTCCCGGCCAGACCGTGGGATTCATCGGACCAAATGGCAGCGGCAAGAGCACGGCCTTGAAGCTCATGGCCGGCATCTTGGAGCCCACGGCAGGCACCATTTCCGTGCAAGGCCGTCTGGCTGCCCTGCTCGAACTCGGTGCCGGCTTTCACCCCGACCTCTCGGGACGCGAGAACATCTACTTGAACAGTGCCCTCCTGGGCTTCAGCCGCGCCGAGATTCGGCATCGCTTCGACGAGATCGTGCACTTTGCCGAACTCGAGCCCTTCATCGACATGCCGGTCAAACACTACTCCAGCGGCATGTATGTGCGCCTAGGCTTTGCCGTTGCCGTCCACGTGAACCCTGACATCCTGTTGGTCGACGAAGTCCTCGCCGTGGGTGACGCCGCCTTCCAGCGCAAGTGCTTGGAGCGCATTTACGAGATGAAACGCCAAGGCGTGACTATCGTGCTCGTCTCCCATGACTTAGGAACCGTCGAGCGACTCTGCGACACGGTTGTCTGGTTTGAAAAAGGGAAAGTGCGAGCGATAGGTCGTCCCACCGATGTCGTGATGGCCTACACCAACCGCACGGCTCAACAGCAGAACACCCGTGCCGAAGCCTCACATGCCCACGTGTCAGACAATCAACGGTGGGGGACCGGGCGCATCCGCATCACCAACGTCACCATCTGCCGTGATGATGGGTCTCCGGCACGAGCCTTCACCACAGGAGAGCCCATGCTCATTCGCCTGGCCTTTTACGCCGCGGAGCGCGTCGAAGATCCTATCTTCGGTATCGCCATTCACCACCAGAATGGCACCCACATCTGCGGTCCGAATACCGCTTTCAGCGGCATGCGCATTCCGGATGTGGAAGGGACCGGAGAAGTCACATATCGGATCCCATCACTCCCCCTCCTGTCGGGCAGCTATGTGGTCTCAGCAGCGGCCACAAATTACGAGGATACGGAAATCTTCGACTATCATGACCGGATATACCCGTTTGACGTGTATCCAGGAAGCACCAAGGAACGGTATGGTTTGATAGCCTTGGAGGGAGATTGGGAGATCAACAGTGACACCCAACACTGCATTCACGACACTGTGCTCTCATGCCTTAACACAAGATAAAAGCACGTAAGAATATGAGTCACCACTCACACTCCTCCATGAAAACAAACGACAATCTAGTACTTGACCACACGGATTTTTCTTGTATCCTCTCCTCTGGGAACCAGCCTAAGGCATCGGAGGAGAGGAACATGGCTCGGCCGAAGAAGTATGTGGTGACCTTGACGGAGGAACAGCGCACGTTCTTGCACGTCTCTCCTGCGCAAAGGCAGGGCCTCGGCACGGGTGTTGACGCGTGCGCGGATTCTGCTGCTGGCGGCGGAGGGGCGGAGGAACGGCTTCATAGCCGAGGCGTTGCAGGTGAGTCCTGCGACGGTGATCAACATGAGCAAGCGCTTTGTCCAGGAAGGGTTAGAAAGGGCCTTGTATGACCGGCCTCGACCCGGGGGCCAGCCCAAACTGGATGCCAAGGGGGAAGCCACGCTTATTGCCTTGGCCTGCAGTGACCCGCCGGAGGGGCGAGAGCATTGGACGATGCAGCTGCTGGCGGACAAGTTGGTGGAATTGGGGGTGGTGGAGAGCATTTCCGACGAGACGGTGCGCCGTGTGCTCAAAAAAACCGGCTTAAGCCCTGGCAGAAGAAGCACTGGTGTATGGGGAAATTGACGATGGGACGTGTCACCTGTTGCTCTGCTTTGACCCGGGGCGAAGGTGGCGAGAGGTCCGAGTGCGGAGCAGCGGACGGCCCAGGAGTTTGCTTGGCAGATGAAGTGGTTGGTGGACGAAGTGTATCCGGAGGCGGAGGTGATTCGGGTGGTGTTGGACAACTTGCACACCCATACGCCGGCCGCGTTCTACAAGACCTTCTCGCCGGAGGAGGCACGGCGGTTGACGCAGAAGTTGGAATTTCACGACACGCCCAAGCATGCCAGTTGGCTGAACATGGTGGAGATTGAGTTTTCCATTTTGGAACGGCAGTGTTTGCGCCGACGATTGCCAGATATGGCCGCGGTGGAACGGGAGGTGCAGGCCTGGGCAGAAGCCCGGAATGCGGTCCAAGCGACGGTCGATTGGCGCTTTACCACTTCCCAAGCTCGGGAGAAGTTTCATCGGCATTATCCCAAGGTAGACGAATGATTATCAAATGAATCACTGTGGTCAAGTACTAGTTGTCCTTATTAGTCATGATGTAATAGGAACACGAATGGCCGGGCCGGGAATCCGATACTACCACTTGGCGCGGGTCCTGAGCCGGGAGTTCAGTGTTCTTCTAGCTGTTCCCGACGAAACGAAAGCGACGTCCGTCGGCAAGGGAGAGCCCTTCTCAGTGACCTTATACCGGAGACAGGAATGGGCCTCGCTGGAACCTTGGATTCAAAACGCCACAGTGATCGTGTTCGCCAGCGACATCGCGGGTGACTTTCCGCAGTTGAGACAGTCTACTGCTTACCTCGTTGTCGACGGCTACGATCCTATCCTAGCGGAGTGGTTGGCGTTCTATCAGCACGTCGATCCGCAGAATGCAGCGGGCCATTGGTCCGTTCGTATGGGACAACTCCAGCAGCAGAGTCTCCTAGGCGATTTCTTCATCTGCGCCAGCGAGCGCCAGCGAGATTGGTGGCTAGGTCTGTTGGAGGCCAGCGGCCGGATCAACCCGTATACATTCGGCGAGGACCCCTCACTACGGCGGCTGATCGATGTGGTACCTTTCGGGCTGCCGGAAGGGCCCCCCTACGGCTTCCCGTCCGGTGATCAAAGGGGTATGGCCGGGCATCGAACCGGCAGATAAGGTGGTCCTGTGGGGTGGAGGACTCTGGCCCTGGTTGGATCCATTGACGGCGATCCAAGCAATAGCCCGAGTGTATCGGAAACGCCCGGATGTTCGCCTGATCTTCCCCGGCACGAAGCATCCCAATCCCAGGCTAGAAGGGATACCTACCCACAACGAAGCAGCCCGCCGCCTGGCACAGGAACTGGGCTTACTGGGAAGAGCGGTTTTCTTCGGCGATTGGATACCCTACGCCGACTGGCCCGCCGTGCTGCTGGAAAGTGACGTCGCGCTGACCCTCCACTTTAACACGCTGGAAACTCGGTTGGCCTTCCGCAGTCGAATATTGGATTATATCTGGGCAGGGCTCCCCATCGTTGCCACGCGGGGGAGACGTGACAAGCGACCTAGTGAGGAGATACCGGCTGGGCATAGTAGTAGATTATGGAGATGAGATGGGAGTCGCAGAGGCGATTCTGGAACTCCTAGGGAGGCCCAAGGAGGCCTGGAGGCGGGAGTTCGAGGAGGCCCGAGGGGAGTTGACCTGGGATAAGGCAGCTCGACCTCTGATCGAGTTCTGCCGCCACCCCCGCCGTGCGCCGGATAAGGAGATATTGGGCGAACGGCTAGGGAACCCCTACTACGTCGAACAGATCGACCGCCTGCGAACGCTGGTGGAAGGGTACGAACGAGGACGATTCATACGTCTAATGCGACGGCTACATCGGCTTAACCGAAGCATCCGGTCGTATTTGAGAACCACACCGCGAAAGTAATGTCAGGACTTCCGCCTCTCCTGCGCAAAGGCAGGGCCTCGGCACGGGTGTTGACGCGTGCGCGGATTCTGCTGCTGGCGGCGGAGGGGCGGAGGAACAGCTTCATAGCCGAGGCGTTGCAGGTGAGTCCTGCGACGGTGATCAACATGAGCAAGCGCTTTGTCCAGGAAGGGTTAGAAAGGGCCTTGTGATCGACCGGCCTCGACCCGGGGCCAGCCCAAACTGGATGCCAAGGGGGAAGCCACGCTTATTGTCTTGGCCTGCAGTGACCCGCCGGAGGGGCGAGAGCATTGGACGATGCAGCTGCTGGCGGACAAGTTGGTGGAGCTGGGGGTAGTGGAGAGCATTTCCGACGAGACGGTGCGCCGTGTGCTCAAAAAAACCGGCTTAAGCCCTGGCAGAAGAAGCACTGGTGTATTGGCCGGTTGACTCCGGAATTCTTTTGGCGCATGGAGGACATTTTGGATTTGTATGCGGCGCCCTATGATCCCCAACGGCCGGTGGTCTGCTTTGATGAGCGGCCGTTGCGCTGTTGGCTGAGGTGTATGAGCCGTGGCCGGCGGCTCCCCAGAAGCCCCGGCGGGTGGATTATGAGTACGAGCGGAAAGGGACGTGCCAGGTGTTTTTGTGCTTGGACCCGGACCGCGGCTGGCGGGCGGTGCAGGTGCGGGGGCAGCGCACCAGGGAGGACTTTGCGGCGCTGATGAAGTGGTTGGTGGATGAGGTGTATCCGGAGGCGGAAGTGATCCGGGTGGTATTGGACAACTTGCACACCCATACGCCGGCCGCGTTCTACAAGACCTTTCCGCCGGAGGAAGCGCGGCGGTTGACTCGCAAGTTGGAGTTTCATGACACGCCCAAGCATGCCGGTTGGCTGAACATGGTGGAGATCGAGTTTTCCATTTTGGAACGGCAGTGTTTGCGCCGACGATTGCCAGATATGGCCGCGGTGGAACGGGAGGTGCAGGCCTGGGCAGAAGCCCGGAATGCGGCCCAAGCGACGGTCGATTGGCGCTTTACGACTTCCCAAGCTCGGGAGAAGTTTCATCGGCATTATCCCAAGGTAGACGAATGATTATCAAAACAATCAATGTGGTCAAGTACTAGGCCTTGGAGACTTGCCTAGTCCTGGTACTGTATCTTCCCTCAGGGATGGAACCATGCAAATCACACCCGGCACACCGGGATAACATAAAAGCAATAATAGCAAAAACTCACGAGGTTATTCATTAAAAAGGCCAAATGGAGTGGATAAAGTTACTAACAAGTCTATGCTGCGCAATCGCGCTGACGACCATTATTAATACATCTCTCCCTCATGTTCATGTTCGGCCCACTTACGCGGAAGACGGAACGGTTATTCACGTTGCTCCCACTGGAGCTAATGGGCCATCCTGCGGTACTCCCCAGTCACCTTGCCAGACTCTTCAATATGCTGTAGGCAAAGTCGTGTCCGGTGGAGTTATCAAAGTTGCTCAAGGCCTCTATATGGCTTCTGAAGGGGCGCCAGCGGTATTGGACCTCACTTTTGGACCTGGACAACAAGGAAAAGATATAACTATCATAGGCGGTTACTCGCCGCCTAATTGGGATATTCCTTCTTCCGACCCCTCGCAAACAGTAATAGACGGAGGGGAGTTCACAGAGTGATCAACATCGTCAGTGTGCCCCCAATTCGTGTGCACATTCAAGGGATGACCATTCAGAACGGGCTGGTTAATGCACCGTCTCCCCCTGATGACCTGTTCTCAGGCGGCGGTCTTTATTGTCTGAATGATCACCCCTATGATGACTCTGCATTTGTCACTGTTGAGCTGATGAATGTCGTGTTTAAGAACAATAAAGTAATAGGTAGTGGGATACATGCCGCCTCAGGGGGAGGGGCCAGTTTTTATCGACGGTGCCGCGCCTTCCTGGAGAATGTCGTTTTTGAAGGCAACGAAGTAAGAGGAGGGAATGCCATAGACGAGACCCGAGGGGCTCATGCTTTAGGAGGAGGATTGTTTGCCACAAGGAATTCTGATATAGTAGCAATAGGTTTGATCCTTAGGCAAAACACAGCCTTTGCAGGCTCGGGTGGACGCGGATATGGGAGCGACTCAACGGACCGGGCGGACGGACTGGGAGGAGGCGCTGCGTTTCAGTATAATTCTGTAGAGCTTAGGAATATCATTGTAGAGGGGAACGTTGTCAGAGCAGGCGATGGTTCCGAGTTCGGAGGTTTTGGGTCGGGAGGAGGGCTTCTCTTTGAATACAGTTCAGGAACTGTGATGGGCGGAGAAATCAGGAATAACGAGGCTTATGGAGGAGATTCTTCTTCCGGCCGAGGAGGAGAATCTAGTGGCGGGGGAGTGATGGCCACAGATAGTCAACTGGTTTTGTCCGATTTGGTGATCGAGAACAACCACGCAATTGGGGGCAATGGCGTGTACGCTGGACACACGCGGGGGGTGCTTTACACCTTACCAAGGCACTTCCCTCTAATGTTATGCAGGTATCAGGGACGAATTTAGTTTTGGCTCACAACCGTGCTGAAGCAGGGTCTGGAAAAAATCGCTGGGGAGGCGGTGGTGGGATTTTTGCTCAGGATGCCGAGGTCATTATTAACTACGCCACCATAGTCTCGAACTCGGTGCTCTCTACCATGGTAGCTCCAGCTGTAATAGCTCTGCATAACTTTACAGAAAGTCGTGTTCGTATCAGCAACAGTATTATCGCCTTTCATCCTACCAGTGCCTACCCAAGGGCCGCTGTTATTTCGCAGAAAGAAGGCGATGTGGTTATCCTTGAGAACGTAGTTTTCTGGGAAAATGCTGGCGGAAACGCTTCCACTTGGTTTTCGGGGGCGGTCTTAACTGTAACGAATCAAATAGAAGGAGACCCCAAACTGTCCACGGACTTCCATTTGCAGAAAGGTTCCGTTGCTATAGACCAGGTTTCTCCTTCCTCCTACTACGTCACGGATATTGACGGTGAACCGCGTCCCTTTGGCGAAAAGTCAGATATTGGAGCAGATGAGTATGTGCCTATATACCTGAGTGTTACTCCATTAGACGGCGCACTATTCTTGCGGTGGAATACTAACACGGCGCTTGTAAAAGGGGTTAGCCACTATCAAATTCACATTTGTGAAAAAAGCACCAGTAACTGTACCACATTAACCGCTGACTCCTCCGCCTCTTCCTACCTTTTATCTAATCTGACCAACTACCAACGCTACCTTCTCCGCGTGGACGCTTTGGATGCCAACAGTAGGTTGATAGAAAGTTCCAATACAGTAGAAGCCTTTCCAACCGATCGCTTTGTGTTTCTCCCACTCATTGCGCGAGGGGTGCGATGAGAATCAGCGTCGTTATTCCCGTATGGAACGGTGCCACGATTATCACGGAGTGCTTAGAAGCACTGTTCAAGCACTCGGGATCGGATCTCTATGAAGTGATATGCGTGGACAATGCTTCAGCGGATGAATCGGCTTCGCTAATTGGGACTTCTTTTCCACAGGTGAGGCTTCTACACGAGCCAGTGAATCTCGGGTTCGCGGGTGGAGTGAACGCTGGTATAAAGGCAGCGGAGGGCGATGTATACATTCTTCTCAACCAAGACTGTATTGTTCAACCAGGTTGGATTGCTCCGATACTTCAGGTCTTAGAGTCTTCACCAGGTGTTATCATTGGATGCCTGCTTCTCAACCAGGATGGTACGGTAGATCATGCAGGAGCAACGATTCAACACCCTGAGTGTATCGGAGTCCATTTGACGGAAGTGGGAGATGGCAATCCTCGTCCCGTGGAATATGTAAGTGGGGCAGCCTTTGCCCTGCATCGAAGGGTATGGGAAGCGGTAGGCAGGTTTGATGAAGGCTTTTATCCGGCTTACTATGAGGATGCGGATTACTGTCTGCGGGCTCGTCGTCACGGCATAGAGACCCTCTGTGTGCCGCAGGCCCGCGTTGTACATTTGCGAAGTAGCAAGGAATGGCAAGTCGCCCCGCTCCGCTATTGGGCCAATTATCATAGTGCCCGGTATCGTTTTGCTTGCAAGCATCTTCATGGCCACGAGCTGCATCAGTTTTTTGAAGCCGAGGTAACATATATAGAAGCTGGCTGTCCCCTTGAAGAAGCCCTTACGCGAATCATTGCTGTACGTCGCACTCTCTTCCGCCTCCCAGAAATCATAATGCGCCGGAAAAGCGATCTCGGAGAAGAAGTGTCCCCAGTGTTCGTCCGCCAGATACAAGTTGGACTGGGAACAGTCTTACAAGAAGCGCTGGCTCAGTTAGAGTCTGTTACCCTCCAGCCCCTACAGAAGCTGCTAGCCTCCTATCAGGATTTGCAATCCTCTCGGCAACAGGATCAGCAACAGGAATATCACCTGCTACAGCGCTTCTATTTCCGTTCGCCGCTGGACCAAAATGTTGAGCCTTGGCCAAGGCGGATTTTCAGGTTGTTTGTATTACGTCTGATCAGTTTTCTCATAGGGCGTGATTACCTGTTATTAGCCGAGCGTGATTATCTGTTATTAGCCGAGTTAAATACCCTCCATACAGCGCGCATGGACCGCATGGCGCAAATAATGGACCAAATCATTCAAACAGTAAACCGAATAAATTATCGTATAAAACTCTTGGAAACGGTAATAAGATATGATGAGATGTGACTTGACTTTCTCTATCGTAATCAACACCATGGATCGGGCCGATTCTCTGGAGGTGCTTTTACAGGCTTTAGAAGGCCAAACCTATCCAAATTTTGAGGTCATCGTCGTAGTTGGGCCTGTTCGTGATCATACGTTAGAAGTACTGAACCGCTATGAAGGCCGCGTACAAATTCTCCATTGCGACCAGGCCAACCTGGCCCGTTCTCGTAATATAGGTCTGCTGGCAGCTAGAGGAGACGTAGTGGCTTTCATTGATGATGATGCTGTACCCTGTAGGAGATGGCTGGAATCACTAGCAAGCCTTTTTGAGAACCCGTTGGTAGATGGGACAGGAGGGATGGTATACTTGGCCCACCCTGCTCAACCTACCATCCAATTCCGGTTTGGGATTATGTCTTCGTTAGGGGAGCAATTGGATGTCTGCTCTTCGTGGTTGGAACATCTTGTGCCTCCTCCAGGTACGGGAAGACAATGGTTTGCCCGTGTGATGGGGTGTAATATGGCTTTCCGCCGTAGGGCGCTTTTGGAGGTTGGAGGGTTTGACGAGTTTTATCAGTATGTTGCCGAAGAGGCTGATCTTGTTTTTCGCATGGTACATGCTGGGAAGACGGTTTTTCCCGTCAGAGAGGCCCCTGTCTATCATTTTCCTGCGTCGAGCCGCTATCGGAAATCGTTCACTAATATCGGGAAATGGTGGATTCAAACTCGTTCCATGGTTTATTTCGCCATTAAGAACGGCCTGCAAGCCGGCGATTCTCCCAGCAGTGTTGCTCGGCGATGCCTTCACTTGGTACACGGCCATTTGCTGTGGTACACCCAGTTGCTTAAGAACAAGGAGTGGAGTTTGTTTCAATATATCCAGGGCTGTTTAGGAGAGATCTTGGCTCTCGGCAGCGGTGTTCTGAACGGAGTTTTGATGCCTCGCATCCTGCTCCGGCCCTCCGTATGGAAGGCGTCAGGCTCTTCCAGGCCGATCTTACGGTTTCAAAATGAGCATTCGGCTTTTCATCCGTTTCCTGACCCTGTGTCAGCGCGTTGCCCACGGATACAATTAACCGATCCTCCGCTGCAGATTTGTTTGTTGAGCGGAAGTTATCCGCCCATTCGTAGCGGCGGGATCGGCCGCTATACTCAAATGCTTGCCAGAGGCCTCCAAGAGCTGGGACATCGTGTCCATGTGGTAACCCGTGGAGACGAGGAAAGAGTAGTCGTACAAGACGGCGTATTTGTTTGCACTGTGCCTTACCGGCTGAGTCGCTATCACCAATATAGGTGGTTCTATAACGCCCACCATATTCTAAACTATTCCCATGCGGTCTACGAACAGGTAAAACGCCTCGTGCTGAACGAGGGCATAGAGGTTGTCTGTTCACCTCTATGGCAAGCAGAGGGGCTGGTCACCGCGGTAAGCGGCTTATTGCCAGTAGTTGTTTGGCTCCAGACAACTCTCCAACAAATAGCAGAATTACAGGGTTCTTGGAATCGAGATATGCAAATTGAGAGTATGCTGGAGCAAATTTTGTTGGAAAGGTCCACATTTCTTGTGCCCATTTCATCGGCGATTCGAGATGTTGTGAGGAGGAATTCCGAGAAAGCACTTTCAACCCCTTCAAGAGTGATACCACCTGGAATTGTCCCCGTGCCAGAAAATGAAACTCGTCCCTTTGATCCAGAGCGAAAAGATGGCCCCTTTACCGTTTTGTTTGTGGGGCGACTGGAAAAACGTAAAGGAATTCTGGATTTGTTTCACGCTATTTCATTGGTGGTAGAACGGGTTCCTCATGATATCAAATTCGTTATAGCAGGTGCTGATAATAGCGTCCACGATGGATTTCAGAAGGAGATGGGTATGAGTTATCCCGCTTTCTTCACACAGAACTACTCTAAATATACTCCTTATGTGGATTTCTTGGGGGAGGTTACTGATGAGCAACTAGAGGATTTGTACCAAGCCTGTGACATATTTGTGGCTCCGTCACTCTATGAATCCTTTGGAATCGTCTATCTGGAGGCAATGAACTATGCAAAGCCCGTAGTGGGTTGCTGGACGGGTGGGGTGCCTGAGGTGGTGGAAAATGGGCACACGGGACTGCTAGTTGAACCAGGTGCACCCAGCGCATTGGCCGGAGCCATACTTTCGTTACTCAATTCCCCCCAAAGGATGCGTGAGATGGGTTTGGCTGGGCGCCAGCGGCTACTGGATAGGTTTACTTACATTGAAATGGCGAGAGCGTTTGAAGAAGTGTTCCGAGAAACCATCCGCCTTTTTGAGGCCAGTCGGGAGGACCAGCGATGAGAGGACAGCCGTCCCCGGAACGCATTGTAAAAGACATTGAGTTCGAAATTCTCTTAGGGACCATTTCTCGGGAAAATTTTGGGGAGGCTATCCTATCAACCAAAGCACATCAAAGCAAATTGCGTTCAGAGATACTGGAGACTTTGCAGAACTCCCATGTAAGGGAAGCCTTTGATAAAGTTTTCCAGATCCAGGAGATGTTGACAGTACTCCTTCAGGAAATGGGAGCGGCTATTTACGCCATGCAGACAAGTTTGCCCAAGATTATCGAACGCAAGGAACTTCCAGAGGACTTCGGACCAGACGAAGGAACACCTTCTACGAATATGGATAATGAGCACCTTTTTCGGCAGTCCTCTGTTGACTCCATAAAGATTGCAGAGTTAATGGAGCCGGACTATTTGAGGCTTGATCTGGAGGTTCGCCCGACAAGACTACCTGTGATAGGAAAGTTGGTCCGCTCTATTAGGATCGCATTACATCACTTAGTACTTTTCTACATCAATCGTCTGGGATCTCGGCAGGCACGGGTTAACAGAGTATATGGCGAGCACATTTTGGAACTGCTCAAGATAGTGCTGGCTCAACAGGAGCAAATCGATGCAATGAGTGCTCTGATAGACAAACTTCATGCCCAGATCCGACACGGAGAGGAAACTTAGCAAGTGCGCGTCCTCCACATCATCCAGCGTTACTGGCCTGCCCTCGGCGGAGCGGAGGTCCACTTGGGCGAAATTTCCGAACGCCTAGCCAACGAGGGCCATCAGGTCACAGTCGCGACCACTGATGCGCTGGATGTTGATCTCTTCTGGAACCCCTCCCGCCGCCGGATCCAAGTAACTGAAGAGTGGAAAGATGGCGTGCGAATCCGCCGATTCCCGGTTCGCCATCTCCCCTTCCCCCAACTGGCCTACCCCGCTTGGCGGAGGCTGCTCTGGATACTGTCGATGTCGTACTTCCCCCCTGTCGGATTGAGCCAGCGTCTCTCCCGGTTCACCCCTTGGGTTCCCGACCTCTGGCGATGGCTGGAGCAGACGGAGGAATCCTTTGACTTGGTAGCCGGTATGACTATCTGCTTTGAGGCGTTGCTGGAAGCCGGCCTTCGCTTCGCCCGCCGCCGTGGCATTCCCTTTGTGATCTATCCTCTTACGCATTTAGGGGCAGGTACCAAACCGGGAAATGACCCGGTAAGCCGCTTCTATACCATGCGGCATCAGATTGCTTTAGTTCGTGAAAGCGACACAGTAATTGTCCAGACCCCTACTGAACGAGCTTTTTATCAACAGCATGGTGTCTCCCCAGACCAAATCCTGATTGTAAGCCCGGGAGTGAATCCAGAAGACACTCTGGGAGGAAACGGTACACGGTTCAGAAAACGTCATAATATTCAAGGCCCTTTAATCCTCTTCCTCTCTTCCATGTCCTACGACAAAGGTGCTTTTCACTTAGTAGAAGCAGTTCGAGTACTGTGGCAATCTGGCCGTGAAGTCGAATTGGTACTAGCAGGCACTATTTTAGAAGAATTTCGAAATTTTTTTCAAGAACTACCAACTAAAGACCAACAACGCCTACGAATATTGGGGCCAATTACGGACGAGGAGAAGCGAGATTTGCTGGATGCTGCTGACATCGTAGTGATGCCATCACGGACTGACTCTTTTGGCATCATTTACCTTGAGGCATGGCTTTACCGAAAGCCCGTGATTGGTGCCAGAGCTTGGGGCATTGACGACGTTATAGAACACGGACGAGATGGATTGCTCGTGCCCTTTGGGAATGTATCTGCGTTGGCAGAAGCTATTGCATATTTATTAGACCATCCTGAAAAGAGAGATACAATGGGAGCATATGGAAAACAAAAAGTGTACCAACAACACACATGGGAGAAGAAATACCGATTAATAAAAAACCTCTACATGAATCTAACAGGACACTAACACCACCTACCTATGCGTATTTTGTACATTATTCACCAATATGTACCAGAACATGTTGGGGGTACTGAGCGGTATACCCAAGCAGTGAGCCGTGAATTGGCTCGACGCGGACATAGAGTGACCATCTTTTACCGTCAAAGCAGGCCAGGATTAGGATGGCACACGTCCTCAGAGAAGAACATCCAACTCTACTCAGTCTGGGATGGAATACTACATCCTACCAGACGTTTTTTCTCTGTGTTCAGACAACAACCTATAGCCCGCCTCTTTGAACGAGTTCTTCATGAGGTGCAACCCGATCTTGTACATGTCCAACACTTGATGGGATTACCGGAATTATTAATTCGACACATTCGATCTCATGGACTTCCACTTTTCATCACCCTACATGACTACTGGTGGGTCTGTGCAAACGCCCAACTGTTAACGAACTACAAAGGACACATATGCGATGGCCCACGAATGTATATTAACTGTGCCCGCTGTGGCCTCACACGAGCAGGTTATCACAAGGGATGGAATATTGTGATACCTGTATTAGCAGGAGTATTTGCACTCCGCAATCACAAACTGTTCTGGATATTGCGAGAGGCGGATCAACTGATTGCGCCTTCTCAATTCGTCCTCAGGCAGTATGTAATGCAAGGCATTCCCGAAGATCATATTACTGTCATTCCTCACGGAATAGAGATTCCTGGGGCATTGAACTTGCGATCAAGGATCTCCTACACGGAACCTAAATCAATGCGATTCGCCTATATCGGAGGCCTCGCTTGGCAAAAGGGAGTACATGTGATCATCGAGGCGTTCCGAAACATACACGGTCCAGCCGAATTATGGATTGCCGGGGATGAAACACCCGATCCCACATATGCAGCCTATTTGCGCGAACGCGCGCCACACAACGTGCAATTTATGGGAAAACTCAGCTATCAAGAAGTGTGGAACCTTCTCAACCACATCAACACAGTGCTCATCCCTTCCCTATGGTATGAGACCTTCTCGCTCATTGCACACGAAGCTTTTGCCGTTGGCCTTCCAGTGGTTGCTTCGAAGATAGGAGCACTTGCAGAAGTAGTACACGATGGAATAAACGGCCTCCTGGTGACTCCTGGTGACGTTCATGCCTGGCAGGAAACACTTCAACGCCTAGTCAGTTATCCTCATTTCTGGAAACAGTTGGCATTATCCGTGAGTCCGCCGATGACTATCGAACAGCATGTCGATCGATTGGAAGACCTCTACAACCAATCTGCTGCTCGACCACGCTGATTTTCGGAGTGAACCACAACACTTCTTGATGTGACCGAATGAAATATAGATAGCACATCTATCCACCACATCGTTGTATCCTTTCATACTTTTATTCCAAATTGACACCTGTTCCCTTTGTGATATACTTGATACACTCTATATGCTCCGGAGTCACCTCATCCAAAAGGGGCATTCTGAACAGCTATGCATCACTTCTGCACAAGCTATCGAAGGAGATAACCATGGCCCGTGCACTCGTGACCGGTGGAGCGGGGTTTATTGGCTCCAACTTGGCCTCCAGGCTCATTGGACAAGGCCATGAGGTGATCATCTACGACAACATGTCACGGCCAGGGTGCCTGCGAAATGTGGACTGGCTGGTTGCCACTCACGGCTTCGGTGCTTTTCAGCTTGTGGCCGCCGACGTGCGCGATTTTGATACCCTCCGCAGGGCTACAGAGGGTGTCCAGCGCGTGTACCACTTGGCCGGTCAGGTCGCCGTGACGGCCTCGGTCCACAACCCCAGAAAGGACTTCGAGGAGAACGCGCTGGGTACCCTCAACGTGTTGGAGGCCGCACGTCACGTGGGTGACGACCCGATCGTCATGTATGCCAGCACGAACAAAGTCTACGGTCGCCTGGAACACGTCCCCATCGTGGAAGAGGCCACCCGCTACCGATACGCCGACTTAGAACACGGCATCTCCGAAACGTTCCCCCTCGACTTCCACTCCCCCTATGCCTGTTCTAAAGGCGCCGGCGATCAGTACACCCGGGATTATGCCCGCATCTACGGGCTCAAAACCGTTGTCATGCGCCAATCATGTGTCTATGGCCCCCGCCAGTTCGGCCTCGAAGACCAAGGCTGGCTGGCCTGGTTCATCGTTGCTGCTCTCAAGGAACGCCCCATCACCATTTACGGGGACGGCAAGCAAGTGCGTGACGTGCTCTTCATCGAGGACCTCCTGGACGTATACGATGCCGCTGTGGAGCACATCGATATGGCAGCCGGCCAGATCTACAACATCGGCGGCGGGCCACACCACACGCTTAGCGTGTGGGCCGAATTCGGTCCCATGTTGGAAGAACTGTTCGGCCGCCCGGTCCCCGTGAACTACGCCGACTGGCGGCCTGGTGATCAGCACGTCTACATCAGCGACATCCGCAAGGCAGAACGCGAATTGGGGTGGAAGCCACGTACTCCTGTCAGAGCAGGCGTGCGCCAGCTCTTCGAGTGGGTCCGAGACAACCTTCACCTGTTCGATCACCTGTAACCCATCCACTGTGACCGACACCTTCAGGTTCAGCGACCTCGTCGCCTTTGGCCTGCCGGCCCTGAAGTACGCCGTCTTGGCCCTGGTGCTCTATGTGGCCCCGGGATTTGCCCTGCTTACTTGGTGGCGACCCAACGGCCTCCCCCGTGAAGAGCGCCTAGGGCTTGCTATCGGTTTCAGCGTGGCGCTTTATCCCCTCTTCTTCCTGTGGCTCTACCTTCTCGGCCTGCCACTGGGCCCTGTGGTGGCCTATGGCCTCGGCAGCGCTAGTACCATTGCCATCCTGTGGATGTACCGCCATCATCTACACCCGGAGCGCCTGTGGCAGATAACGCGCACCTGGCGCCCCCATCGGGCACACGCCCTTGCTATAGTCTTCTGGGGGATCATGGCCCTGATCTTCTTCACCCGCCTCTGGGCCATTCGGTTCATGAGCGCTCCCGCTTGGGGGGATTCGGTTCAGCACACCTTCATTGTGCAGCTCATTCTGGATAACCGAGGACTCTTCCAGGACTGGAACGGCTACGCTCCCATCCGCAGCCTGACCTACCACTTCGGCTTCCACACCCTGATGGCTGTCTGGGCTTGGGTCGTCGGCCTGCCGGCCCCCTTGGCCGTGCTTGTCGGCGCCCAAGTGCTGAACACCCTTGCCGTGGCCTCTCTCTACCCACTCATCGTGCGCCTGTCCGGCTCCCGTGTGGCCGGCGTCGTCGGCGTGGCCGTGGCCGGTCTCCTCTCCCCCATGCCCGCATTTTATGTCAACTGGGGGCGGTACACCCAATTGGCCGGCCAGACCATCCTGCCCACCGTGCTCTGGCTCTTCGACGCCTGGTGGGAGCGCTCGGAGCGCCCTCGTCCCTCAACGGCCATACTCCTCATCGTTGCCCTTGCCGGACTCGCCATCACCCATTATCGGGTCGTGCTCTTCGCCGTGGCTGGCGCGGCCGCTTGGGGCCTGTGGAGCCTGTGGACGTGGCGCCATCAGGTCGTGGATTGGGTCCGCCGGGCGATTGGCTTTGCCGTTGCCTCTCTTGCGGCCGTGCTCCTGGTAGCCCCTTGGATGTGGCACGTGCGCACCGGGCGACTGGTCACTTTGGTCGCCCGCTCCACCAGCAGCACCCTGCCATCTGCCCGCGCAGAAATTCAGATTTGGGGTCAGGTGGGCAACTTCTTCCCCCTTCTCCTGCTCGCCTTAGGCACCTTGGCCCTCCTGCTGGCCTTCCGATGGCGCCCCAAGGTAGCCGTGCCCCTGCTCCTATGGTCGCTTTTCACCTTTGTCCTCACGAACCCGTTTGTGGTGGGCTTGCCCGGAGCCGGCCTTATCACCAACTTCGCCCTGGTGATTGCCCTCTACATGCCCGTAGCCGTCACCCTGGGGTGGCTGTCCGGTGCCGTGTGGACGCGGCTCCAAGGCCACTTCGCCGGCCGTGTGGCCGGTGGCCTCCTCCTCTGCGTCCTGCTCGCGTGGGGCAGCGTGCGCCAAGCCCGCATTGTGGACCCTTTCTTCCAAATGATCACGCCCTCTGACTTGGCAGCCTTCGAGTGGATTCGGTCCAACATCCCCCCTGATGCCCGCTTCCTCGTCAACGGCTTTCTGGCTTACAACGACTCCGTGGTCGTGGGCTCCGATGCCGGCTGGTGGCTGCCACTCTACACTCAACGAGCCAACACGGTTCCTCCTCTCCTCTACGCCGTGGAACGGCTGGCGCCGGGCGTGAACAGAGAGGCCTTTCGTCAACTCGAGATCGACGTGCGCGCCAGCGGCGGCGATCCAACCCGTCTCCGGGAACTCATGTGCCGGGCGCAGGTCACTCATATCTACCTGGGCGAACGGCGCGGCCAAGTGGGCTTTGGCGCCACCCCTCTCATCCCAGAAGCCTGGCTGACCGACAACCCGGACTTCGAGCTCCTCTTCCGCCAGGGCAAGGCTCAAGTGTGGCGTTTCAACACCGAAGCGTGCGAGAAGGCCGGAGCAGGGATTTGACGCCAGAGGAGGTTCAGGGATAATGCGCGGGCAGGGCCGCAGGGCCGACACCACGTCCGGGTCCCCACACCACACGCGCGGAGGACATGTTCATGGCACACTGGTGGCAGCAGGGCATCATCTACCACATCTACCCGCGGAGTTTTCAGGACACCAACGGCGACGGCGTGGGCGATCTCCCCGGTATCGTCCGCCGTCTCGATTACCTCGGGTGGCTGGGCGTCGACGCCATCTGGATCAGCCCCATCTACCCTTCGCCCATGGCCGACTTCGGCTATGACGTGAGCCACTACACCGACATCCACCCCCCTCTTCGGCACCATGAGTGATTTCGAGATCCTGATCGACGCCGCACACGCTCGCGGCCTGCGCGTGATCCTTGACCTAGTGCCCAATCACACCTCCGACCAACACCCGTGGTTCCTGGAGGCGCGCGCCTC
The DNA here is from genome assembly GCA_030949995.1 of Ardenticatenia bacterium. Classification (GTDB taxonomy): domain Bacteria; phylum Chloroflexota; class Anaerolineae; order Ardenticatenales; family Ardenticatenaceae; genus WFWG01. The sequence continues at coordinate 15,217 of JAUZRY010000069.1, read as the reverse complement.
CCGAGACAATCCCAAGCGCGAGTGGTACATCTGGCGCGACCCGGCACCGGACGGCGGCCCTCCCAACAATTGGCTCAGCAAGTTTGGCGGCATCGCCTGGACATACGACGACCACACAGGACAGTATTACCTGCACTCATTTCTGCCCCAACAGCCCGACTTGAACTGGCGCAACCCCGAAGTGCGCGAGGCCATCTTCGACGTGATGCGCTTCTGGTTCCAAAAGGGCGTGGACGGCTTCCGCGTGGACGTGGCCGACCATCTGCTCAAGGACCCGCTGTTGCGAGACAACCCCCCCAATCCGGCCTGGCACGAGGATATGGACCCGGTGGCCCGCTTCGTGGAAGTCTACAACAAGAGCTTTGTGGACAATCACCGTGCGGCCCAATGGCTGCGGGCCGTCGCAGATGAATATCCTGATCGCGTGCTCATCGGCGAGATGTACCTGCCCATCCCGGAGCTGGTCACCTACTACGGCACGCCCGAGGCTCCCGAGTTCCACATTCCCTACAACTTTGCCCTGATCGAATCCCCATGGACTCCGGAGGCCGTGCGCTGTGCCGTGGACCAGTTCGAGGCCCGCGTGCCCCCTTGGGCCTGGCCCAACTGGGTGTTAGGCAACCACGACCGCCACCGTGTTGCCACCCGCGTTGGCCCTGACCAGGCCCGCGTGGCCATGATGCTTCTGCTCACCCTGCGGGGCACGCCCACCATCTACTACGGCGATGAGATCGGCATGACCAACGTCCCCATTCCGCCCGAGCACGTCCACGATCCCGTGGAGAAGAACATGCCCGGCCGCGGCTTGGGCCGCGACCCCGAGCGGACGCCCATGCAGTGGAACAGCAGCCCCAACGCCGGCTTTTGTCCCCCAGGGGTGACGCCGTGGCTTCCCCTGGCCGAGGATTTCGCCGAGTGCAACGTTGACGTACAGCGCCAAGAGCCCACATCCATGTTGTCCCTCACGCGCGCCCTCATTCGCCTGCGGCGAGCTTCGCCAGCCCTTTCCCTGGGGAGCTACCGCCCCTACGAGGCGCCCCAAGGACTCTTCGCCTACCACCGGCAGGATGATGGAGAGCGCTATCTGGTGGCCCTCAACTTCACGGCCCAGCCCGTTGCCTGGGAGCTGCCACCAGCGTGGCGCGGGGCGCAGCCAGTCCTCTCAACACACATGGACGAGCCGGCGGCCATTCGGGCCGGCACACTCCACCTGCGTCCCAACGAGGGGATCATCGTGCGGGGGTGACGTGGGCCCAATCACGGGCTGTTTGACCGTTCCGCGTAGGCGAACTCATGCCCACGCCACTTCCTCGCCGAGCTACCCCAACCTCGGGGCGACGCTAGCGGCCCCGCGTTATCACCATGTGGCGAAGGTCGTCCTCCGAAATGACCGGGATGCCCAGCTCCTGTGCCCGGCGCAACTTGGAGCCCGCCCTCTCGCCAGCCACCACGTAGTCAGTCTTGCGGCTCACACTGCTCACCACCCGGCCACCGTGCTCCTGAATGAGGGCCTTGGCCTCCTCGCGGGTCATTGTAGGGAGTGTGCCCGTGAGCACGAAGGTGAGCCCGGCCAACGGCGTGTGGTCCTCCTCGTCGGCCGGACCGACACGCTCGAAGCGCACACCGGCCCGCCGCAGCTTCTCCACCATCTGTCGGTTCTGGGGCCGGCTGAACCACTCCACGAAGCTGGCTGCCGTGCGGGGGCCTATGCCCTCGATGGCCTCCAACTCCTCCAAAGAGGCGCCCATGATTTCGTCCAACGAGGCGTAATGGCGGGCCAAGAGCTCAGCCACCGTGCTCCCCACGTACCGGATGCCCAACGCGGTTAACAGCCGGGCGAGCCCGCGCCCCTTGCTCTCCTCGATGGCGCGCAACAAGTTCTCCGCGCTCTTCTCGGCAAACCCCTCCACGCCCAGAATCTGCTCCTTCGTCAGGAAATAGAGATCCGCGGGGTCCTTGAGCAGGCCCAATTTGACGAAGCGAGCTGCCAGCTTGCTCCCAAAGCCCTCGATGTCCATCGCGTTTCGTGAGGCGAAATGCTCAACCCGGCGGATGAGCTGGGCAGGGCACGCCACGTTCGTGCAGTAGTAGGCGACTTCACCCTCGGGCTGCACCAGGGGTTCGCCACAAGACGGGCAACGGTTGGGCATCTGCCACGGCCGTTCGGCACCCGTGCGCAGTTCCAAAAGCGGACGCACCACCTGAGGAATCACATCGCCGGCCCTCCTGACAATCACGTGATCGCCGATGCGCAGGTCCCGTTCCTGGATGTAGTCCGCGTTGTGAAGCGTGGCGTGGCTGACCACAACGCCACCCACCTCCACCGGGCGGAGCACAGCGGTCGGCACAACTTGGCCGGTGCGCCCTACGTTCACCACAATATCCTCCAGAACGGTCACCGCCTCGCTGGGCGGCGCCTTGTAGGCAATGGCCCAGCGGGGCTCGCGGCCCGTGGCCCCTAGCTGCTCATACATGCCCAGGTCGTTGACCTTGAAGACTACGCCGTCGGCCTCGTAGTCCAACTCATGGCGCCGTTTCAGCCAGGCCTCGGCGTAGACCAGTGCCTCGTCCAAGGAGGTGCAAAGGCGCGCGTCTGGGTTGATGGGAAACCCAAGGGCCCCCAAGTACCCCAAGAGCTCCCAGTGGGTGGTCACGTTTACGCCTTCCACGATCCCCACACCGTAGGCGAAGAAGCTCAAGGGCCGGCGGGCCGTGATCCGGCTGTCGAGCTGACGCAGCGAGCCGGCCGCCGCGTTGCGCGGGTTGGCAAACGTCCTCTCCCCACGTTCGGCCTGTCGCCGGTTGAGCGCCTCAAAGTCGGACTTGCGCATGTAGACCTCACCCCGCACCTCCAGGCGAGGGGGCGGTTCGGTCACGGCGGGAAAAGGGGGCATCCATTCAACACGGCGCTGCTCGGGCGCGGGAACCGGGATCACCAGTGGAATCTGCTTGACCGTGCGCACATTGGGCGTCACATCTTCGCCCGTGAGCCCGTCCCCCCGCGTGGCTCCCCGCACCAGTCGCCCTCCCTCGTAGAGCAGCGTGACGGCGAGGCCGTCGATCTTCGGCTCCACCACAAGGTCAAGAGCCTCCCGGTTCGCCAGGCGGCAGACGCGCCGGTACCAGCGACGCACCTCGTCGGCGTGGAAGGCGTTGCCCAGGCTGAGCATGGGCACCTCGTGGTGCACCTTCTCGAAGCGGTCCAACGGCGGGGCTCCCACCCGTTGTGTCGGCGAATCGGGCGTGCGCAGCTCGGGAAAGGCGTCTTCCAAGGCACGCAGTTCGTTTATCAGCGCGTCGTAGGCCGCGTCGCTGAGCTCGGGATCATCCAACACGTAGTAGCGGTAGTTGTGATACTCAATGGCCCGGCGAAGGTGTTCAGCCCGTTGGCGAGCTTCCTCCAACGTGGCCGGCACGCCGGGCAGGCGGCCCTGTGAGGCTGAGGATCTCATGGCACTCCTCCCTGTACGGGCACAGATTGTGAACCAGAGGAGTATACCGCCCGCCTCATGGGCGGTCAAAACGGCCGCACCGCGATACCAGTGACATGTGTCGGCTCATGAGGTGACGTCTCCCACTGCTCACATGGCCAAATGGCGGGTATACTACAGGTGAACATACTGGTACGGAGTATAGGGAAAGACGCCGACTTTCGGCGGGAGGACACCCATGAAACGCCTCGTCATTCTCGGCGCCGGCACGGCCGGCACCATGTTGGCCAACCGGCTGGTCAAGTTGCCCGAGTGGGACGAATGGCACCTGACTCTCATCGACGCCACCCGGGAGCATTATTATCAGCCAGGCTTCCTGCTGCTCCCCTTTGGCATCTACCGGCCCGACGAGATCGTGCGCCCTAAGCGCTACTACCTACCCACAGGGGCCGAGGTGCTCTTTGCCGAGGTGGAGCGCATTCGTCCTGATCACAAGCACGTCGAACTCGTGGGCGGGCGCCGGGTGCCCTACGACGTGCTGATTGTGGCCACCGGCGCCGGCATTCACCCCGAGGAGACCCCAGGGCTTGCCGAACACGAGTGGCACCGCTCCATTCACACGTTTTACGACTTCGAGGGGGCCGTCGCCCTGTCCCGCGCCCTGCGCGCCTTTCGCAAGGGGCGCCTGGTGATCAACGTGGTGGAGATGCCTATCAAGTGCCCTGTGGCACCACTGGAGTTCGCCTTCCTGGCCGACTGGTACTTCACCCAGCGTGGCCTGCGCGACCGGGTGGAAATCATCTACGCCACCCCGCTGCCGGGCGCCTTCACGCGCCCCAAGGCCGCGGAGATGCTCGGCAATCTCCTAGAAGAGCGCCACATTCACGTAGTGCCCGAGTTCAACGTGATGGACGTAGACCCTGACCAGCGCCTGCTGCGCTCCTACGATGATCAGGAAGTGGAGTATGACCTGCTCGTCTCTGTGCCCCTCCACATGGGCGCCGAGGCGATTGCACGCTCGGAGATGGGCGACGAGCTCAACTTCGTGCCCACTGATCGCTACACGTTGCTGGCCAAGGGGTACGATGACATCTTCGTGCTGGGCGATGCCACGGACTTGCCCACCTCCAAGGCCGGCTCCGTGGTCCACTTTCAAGTGGACGTTTTCGTCGAAAACTTCAGGCGCTATGTGGATGGGCTGGAGCTGCTGCCCCTCTTCGACGGCCACGCTAACTGCTTCGTGGAGACAGGATATGGCAAGGGCGTGCTCATCGACTTCAACTACGACGTGGAGCCATTGCCGGGCACATTTCCGTTGCCGGGCATCGGCCCCATGCCCCTGTTGCGCGAATCCCGCATCAACCACTGGGGCAAGCTGCTCTTCCACTGGATGTACTGGAATGTGCTTCTGCGAGGTCACGAGCTGCCCCTTCCGGCCCAATTCAGCTTGACGGGCAAAGAGACGGAGGTGGCACCATGACCCCTGGAACAACAGCGACGGTTGAAGAACGCCTAGAACGCATTGATGAGCGCCTGAACGCTGTGGTCACCCACCTGGAGACAATCACAGCGCGCCTGGACACCGCCGTCGAGCAGGTTGACAGCCGCTCGGCTGGCGCCCAAGACTTGGCCCGCGGCCTTCAGCCCGTGGTCCGTGACCTGTACGTTGCAGTGGCCGAAGAGCTTGCCGACATGCAGAATGTGCTGCACCAGGAGGAGGTGATCACCCTCCTCCGCAGGCTGGCCTGGAACGTCCACAACATCAACCGCCTGCTGGAGGCTCTGGAAAACCTCGTGGACCTGGCCGACGCCATAGCGCCGGTGTGGCACGACGTGTACCGCTACGTGGAGCGGCTGACCGAAGCGGCTGACCAGAGGGGCTACATCCCCTTCCTGGTGGAACTGGGCTACGTCGCCGACCGCATCATCACCGGCTTCACGCCCGAGGACGTGCGCCAGCTCGGCGACCACGTGGTGCTCATTCTCAACACCGTCAAGCAGTTGACCCAACCCCAAATGATGCACCTGCTCAACAACCTAACCCACAGCCTCCAAGCTGCCGAACAGGAGGCTGAGGCCATGCCGACCGACTTGCGCAGCCTGGTGCGCCTGATGCGCGATCCCACAAGTGCGCCGGGGGTTAGCCGTCGCCCTGGCCACCCTGCGTGGCATGGCCCCCGAAGACCACACGCAACAGGACGGTGGACAGAGGGAGGTGAACTCATGACTACGGTGACATCGGCCAAAACCTTGTCGGACGTGCACGTGAAGTTGGACCCCGAAGGGTTCCTCGTGGACCCGAGGGAGTGGACGCCAGAAGTCGCCCACATTATCGCCCGGGAGGAAGGCATCGAGCTCACTGACCGCCACTGGGACGTGATCAACTTTTGTACGCGCCTACTACGAGGAACACGGTGAGCCGCCCACACTGCGGGCCATCACCAAGCGGAGCGGCGTGCCCACCAAGGAGCTCTACCAGCTCTTCCCCAAGGGGCCGGCCAAGAAGGTGGCCCGCATCGCCGGCCTGGGCAAGCCCAGAGGATGCATCTGAGACAGCGAAAGGAGGGCCTCTCATGGCTGAAGAGCGCAAACTGGCCATTATCGTCTCCAAGGGCACGTTGGACATGGCCTACCCGGGCCTCGTGTTGGCCAACGCCGCCCGCATGTTGGGCATCGAAGTCAAGCTCTTCTTCACCTTTTGGGGGCTAGACGTCATTGCCGAAAAGACCGTCGACCACCTGAAAGTCGCGCCGGTGGGCAACCCGGCCATGCACATGCCCCAACTGGCCGGCGTTCTCCCTGGCGCCACCGACCTGGCCACAGCCATGATGAAGAAGCAAATGGAGAAGCTCGACCTGCCCCCCCGTGCGGGAGTTCCTGGAGATGATTCACGATGCCGGCGCCGAAATCTACGCCTGCCGCATGGCGGCCGACATGATGGGGTTGACCAAGGAGGACCTGGTGTCCCAAGTAGACGAGATTGTGGGCGCCCTGGAGTTCTTGGAGATGGCTGAAGGCGCCCAAATCATCTTCATCTGACACAGAGGACGCCTCCTCCCACCCCTCCCACACATCCACACACGGCCGGATTGGCGGGGGACGGCAGCTAAGCCGTCCCCTACAGTTTTTTCGGGTGTTGCACGTTTCCCGCTTTTACGCTAGAATTGGTCTCTGGTTTGCGGCCTCGACAAAGGAACGATCCTGACACCCACAACGTCCGCCACGTTTGGGGGCAGCCACCTCTGGCACCTCCTCCTCCCGGTGCCTTCCAGCCCCCATAGACCACGAGAAAGGAGGTGAAGGTTTCTTAACGACGCAGCTTGCTGATATGTGCCCATGAAGGGATACATGAATGAAGTCTGAAGATTCTGAAGTGGAACTGGAGGAGAAACCCATGCGCAAGTACACCATTCCACTGCTGCTGTTGATCCTCGCTGTGCTGCTGGTGGCGTGCCCCGGCGGCGGCGCTGCCCCCACGGCCACCCCACAACCTCAGGCTGAACAGCCCACGCAGCCCCCACAACCTCAGGCCGAGCAACCCACGCAGCCCCCGGCCCAAGCCGTTGAGGACCCATGGGGCGTGGTCGAACTCCAAGCCGGCGAGCCCATCAAGATTGGCTTCGCCGCCGGCCTCAGCGGTGAAGTCGCCAACTTGGGCATTGACATGCAGTACGGCGCCCAGCTCGCCGTTGAGGACATGCCCGAAATCATGGGCCATCCCGTCGAGCTCGTCGTCGAGGACGCCCAGTGCAGCGGCGAGGGCGGCACCGCCGTCGCCCAGAAGTTCGCCAGCGATCCCACCATCGTCGGCGTCGTCGGCCACATGTGCTCCTCCTCCTCCATCCCCGCCAGTGACATCTACGAGGAAAACCGCATCGTCATGGTCAGCCCCTCCTCGACCGCGGTTGACCTGACCGCTCGCGGCCTCCAAGTGGTCAACCGCGTCGCCTGGAACGACGCCGTCCAAGGCTCCGCCGCGGCCGACTACATCTTCACCCAGCTCGGCATCCGCAACGTCGCCATCATCCACGATGGCTCGGCCTACGGCCAGGGCCTCGTGGATGTCTTCCGCGACGCCTTCTCCCAGCTTGGGGGTCAAATCGTCGCCTATGAGGGCATCACCGTCGGCGACAAGGACTTCCGCGCCGTCCTCACGCGCATCGCCGCCCAACAGCCCGAGCTCATCTATTTCGGCGGCTTCCAGGCCGAGGGTGCTCTGCTCGTTAGCCAGAAAAACGAGGTTGGCTTGGAGGAGGTCATCTTCTTCGGCGCCGACGGCATCAAGAGCGCCCAGTACATCGAGGCCGCCGGCGGCGCTGCCGAGGGCTCCTACGCCACCTTCGCCGACCTCCCTGCCGGCTCCCCGGACCTGGAACGCTTCCGCCAACGCTACGAGGAGAAGTTCGGCGTCAAGCCCGCGGACATGGGCCCCTTCCACGCCCACGCCTATGATGCCACCATGGTCATCCTCAGGGCCATTGAACAAGTCGCTGTCCTGCAGGACGATGGTACCCTCCTCATCCCGCGCAAGGCCCTCGCCGACGCCGTCCGCAACACCAAGAACTACCAGGGCCTCAGCGGCACCATCTCCTGTGACGACAAGGGCGACTGCGGCTCCGCCACCGTCGTCGTCAACCAGGTCCAGAACGGTGACTGGGTCCGCGTCTGGCCAGAAGCAGGCGCCGAGACAACACAACCGACCGCCGAGCTCCCCGACTTGGGCGGGCGCGAGATCACCATCGGCTCTGACACGGCCTACCCGCCCTTCGAGTTCGTGGACGAGAACGGCAACATTGTGGGCTTCGACGTGGACATGATGGATGCCGTCTGCGAGCTGGTCAACTGCCAGCCGCAGTTTGTGACCACAGCGTTCGACGGCATCTTCGCAGCTCTCGCCGCCGGCGAGTTTGACGCTGTGGTGTCGGCCGTCACCATCACCGCGGAGCGCGCTGAGATCGTGGACTTCACCCGCCCCTACCTCAACGCCGGTCAGATTGTCACCGTGCGGTCCGACACCACGGATATCAACGGCCCCGAAGACCTGGCAGACAAGATCGTGGGCGTCCAACTGGGAACCACGGGAGACATTGCGGCTAGCGACTACACGGCCGAGGAGAACATCCGGCGCTATCAGACCATCGACGTTGCTATGGCGGCCTTGGCACAGGGTGACATCGACGCCGTCATCGCCGACGCGCCCACCTCGGCCGACATTGTGGAGAAGCAATTCAAGGGGCAGTTGAAGCTGGTCGGCGAACCCTTCACCGAAGAGTACTACGGAATCGCCGTGCGCAAGGAGACGCCCGAGTTGACCGAGGCCTTCAACGCTGCCTTGGAAGTGCTGATCCAAAACGGCACCTTGCAGGAACTGGCCAACACGTGGGGGCTGCCCGAAAGCTCCGTCCAAAACTTGCCAGAAAGCGGCCTCCAGCCCTAAACCGCGCCGTGGCCGGGGCGGCAGCATGCAGCACACACGCCTGCTGCTGCCCCGGCCCCATCTTACACCACCCTGGCCCACAAGCGTAAGCACACAGGCTCCGCCCGTAGGAGGCTCCGAAGGCACCCAAAGCACGGAGAACACGCGCAATGCCGGAGATCGATGCTGATGTTGGTCGATACGCCCGCCACAGGGGCAACGTGTATCAAGCCATCCAACAGATTCCCCTTTGGCTCATTGTGCTATTGATTTTGACCGCCGTCGTGGTGGTCTCAGTGGTTCGCTCCGAGAACTACAGTGAGATCGCCAGCTTCATCTCCAAAGGGCTCTCCTTCACCATTCGCATTTCCGTGCTCGGATACGCCCTGGCCCTTGTAGTGGGGCTGATTGTGGGATTAGGGCGCGTGTCCAAACACCCCATTATCTACACGCTGGCCACGCTCTACGTGGAGATCCTGCGGGGTGTGCCCATTCTGGTGGTAATCCTGTACGTGGCCTTCGTCATTAGCCCACGGGTTGGCGTGCGGTCCGACATCGTGCGGGCTATTGTGGCCTTGGGCTTAGCCTACGCGGCCTACTTGGCCGAAATCTACCGCGCGGGCATTCAGGCCATTCCCAAGGGGCAACTGGAGGCGGCCTACTCCCTCGGCATGAGCCGATACCAGACCATGCGGCACATTGTGTTGCCCCAAGCCATTCGGCTCATCCTGCCGCCGTTGGGCAACGACTTCATCGCCATCCTAAAGGACTCCTCACTGGCCACGGTGATCAGCGTACCCGAGCTCACCCAACAAACGCGACTCTACGTCTCCCGCACCTTTGACACCTTCGGCGGATGGACCATGGCCGCCCTTCTCTACCTGAGCATGACGTTGGTGCTCTCCTTGGGCGTCCGCGTACTGGAACGTCTCAGCACCTACGAGCGCCGCTGACCGTCCCCGCCATCACCACGGTGCGCCACTACCTGCCGGATTTGGCCTTTTTCCCGGCCTGGCTATTATGGTAACAGTGCTGAGGTTCAATCTCCTAAGTGATGGATTACGCGATGCCCTCGACCCGCAGCTCCGACGCCGCTGAAATGAGGTCCACCCTGCGCTCACGCCCTGTCTTCTGGTCACTGCTCGGGTGCTCTCTCGTCCTCTGTGCGGGCACCGTGCTGGTAGGAGCACTGGGTTTATGGGTGTGGAGCCAAGTCGTGTCGCCAGCCCCCCCCACCCCCTTTCGCCAGCCGGTCACCCAACCGGGTGGCGCCCAACATGTGCCCCCGCTTGACTTCTCGGCGACCGACGTGGAAGGACGCACGTGGCGCCTTGCTGACCTGCGGGGCTCCCCGGTGGTTCTCACCTTTTGGGTCACCTGGTGCCTGCCCTGCCAAGCGGAGCTGGCCGACCTTCAGCGCCTGGCCGCAGCCTACGAAGATCAAGGCCTTGTGGTGCTGCTGGTCAACGTCGAAGAGCCTGCCCTGATTGTCTCCGACTATCTGGAAACTGAGGAAATCACCCTGCCGAGCTTACTCGACCAAGGGGACTTGGTCGACCAATTCCGCATTCGCACCCTCCCCACCACTGTACTCATCCGACCAGATGGCACCCTAGGTGGGCGTGTTCTGGGGCGCCGGGGGGCCGCGTACCTGGAACGGAGCATTGAAAGCATCCTGGTACCGCTGGATTGAGCGAGCAGCGACAATGAGTGCTCACATATCATCCGATCTCTCACCGCCGGCGTCCCCCCCAGACCGCCTTGTCGAGCGTGCCCTAGCCCATTACCGCATCAGGGACTTCTCCACGGCAGCCCGTCTCCTGGAGCAAGCTCTCAGAGCAGCACCGCGCCACGTGAGGCCCTGTTGATCTTAGGCCGCCTTCACCTGATTGCGAACAGACTCAGCCCGGCCATTGTAGTCCTGGAACACGCTCTGGAGAGCGCCGCACAAGCGACCACCGTGCCCGCAGAGATCCGCCAGGCCGTGCGCTGTGAACTTGCCTGGGCCCTCTACCGGTTGGACCGCTTCGACGAAGCCGCGCCCCACTTCTTGGCCCTGCCACCCTATGAGGCCGTGGGGCACAAGTTGGCCGCCTTCGGCGACCGTCGCCCCTACCAAGTGCAGGGCGTGGGACCGGTACGCCTCCCGCTGTTGGCGGCCGACCCAGCTCCCTTCGTCCTCCTCACAGTGGGTTCCAGAGACCACGTTTTCCTCGTCGACACCGGCACGGGCGAGCTCACCCTGGACGTGACCATCATGGAAGAGCTGAGGCTGACCAATTACGGCGTGCGCGAGACCACCTTTGCGGCCGGACGCCACGGCCACGTCATTCAGAGCATTCTGCCCCGCCTGCGCCTGGACACCCTTGTGGTCGAACACATCCCCGTCGAGGTGATGGACATCCACTCGCGGGCCCCACAGATCGGCGGCATCATTGGGCTCAATTTCCTGCTCCACTTCCACACCACCTTCGACTACGCCAGACGGGAGCTGTGCTTGGTGCCCCGAGATGATTCCTCCCCTGTGCTTCCTCAAGATGCCACGCGGGTGCCCTGCTACCTGTTTGAGAGCCACATCCTCGTCGCCCCGGGCGCCGTGAACGCACACGAGACACTCATCTGGATGGCCAGCGGCATGGCCGGGACGGCATTCACCTGCCCGCCGAGCACCTTGGAACATGCCCACCTCACCCTCCCCGACGAGCCCCCCCGAATCGGCGTAAGCGGTGCTGGGGCCCACGACGTGATTTCCTTCACCGTGCCCAGCTTGCGGCTTGGCCCCCTGCGCCAAGAGCACGTGCCCGCCCTCTACGGTCTTTTCCTCACGCCCCTGGAGTGGCGGTATGATGTGCGCATCGGCGGGCTGACCGGTCACGACTTCCTGCGCCACTACCGCTGGACCCTCGACCCCACTACCCTCACAGCCTGGTTTGAGGAGACAAGCCATGCGTGAACTCACCGTTCCCCGGGTTCCACTCCTTGCTGGCCCCACGCCGCTTATGCGGCTGGAGCGGTTCTCCCGCGCCATCGCCCCCAACGGCCCCACCATCTGGATGAAGCGGGACGACCTGACCCCCTTGGCCATGGGAGGCAACAAACTGCGCAAACTGGAATACCTCCTGGGCGAAGCCCTCGAGCAAGGCGCCGACACCGTCATCACGTTGGGTGCCGTCCAATCCAACCACGCCTGCCAGACAGCAGCAGCAGCCCGACGTTACGGCTTGAAGGCCGTGCTGTTGCTCCGGGGCCCCCGAGCCGTCCCCTCAACGGGCAACCTGCTCCTCGACCACCTCTTCGGGGCCCACATCCTCCTTGACCCTCACCCCCCATCCGACTGGGGCACGCGCGTGGCCGAGGAGCTGCGCCAACAGGGACGCCGGCCGTACCTGATTCCTTACGGCGGCTCCAACGCCACAGGCGCCCTGGGCTACGTGGCGGCCGGCATTGAGCTGGCCTGCCAACTGGAAGAGATGGCGCTGAGCCTGGATGAAATCGTGGTCACCTCCAGCAGCGGCGGCACCCAGGCTGGCCTTGTCGTGGCCCACGCGGCCGGCCACCTCCGCCCCCCTATCTTGGGCATCAGCGTGGACCCGCCCGCCAGTGAGCTCACCGAAACAGTTTATCGCCTGGCCACTGAAACGGCACGCCGAATCGACATGCCCTCGCCAGCGCGCCATCACGTGCGCGTGACGGACGCCTATGTGGGCCCTGGGTACGCTCAGATGAACGAGGCTACTCGTGAGGCCATCCTGCTCATCGCCCGCACTGAGGGCATCATCACCGATCCGGTCTACACGGGAAAAGCCCTCAGCGGCCTGGTGGACTTTGGTGCGCCGTGGCCGCTGGGAGGCAGGCCACCACGTGCTCTTCTGGCACACAGGCGGCCTGCCCGGCCTCTTCGCCTATCCACCCCTGTAACGGCGCCGGTTTCCCGAAACGGATCCCGCCGCCACACCTGTGGAGGTGCGAGCCATGAGACGAACCTCCGTGCTCGTGCTGGTGGTGATCGGCGTGGCTCTGGCCGTCGGCCTCAGCCTTGTCCTGCTGCTGGCCCCCGAGTGGATCTTTGCTCCCCGCATTCTGGCCGTGGAGCCGGCTGATGGATTCATTGGCCGCACCGGCACGGTTGAAGTGCTCTTCAACCAGCGGATGGATCACGCCGCCGTGGAGGCAGCCTTTCACATCGAACCGCCGGTTCCGGGCACATTCGAGTGGCGCCCTGAAGGGCGGCGCGAGCGCCTCATCTTCCGGCCCTCGCGCCCCCTGCCCTTGGACCAAGAGTTCACCGTCACCATCGGCGCCGGCGCCACCAACCGTGCCGGCCGCCGCCTGGTAGAGCCGCTGGCCGTCACGCTCCAGACACGCCAGGGCGTCCGCGTTGTTGACGTGTGGCCCGCCCCTGGCGCGGACGGCGTTCCCCTTGACGCGGGGGTAGTGATCCGGTTCGACCGCTCCCTAAGCCCACCAGAGTCCTCGGCGCCCATTACTCCCACCCTCACGCTTACCCCAGACGTGCCCGTCCGGGCCCAATGGCTCACGTCCGACACCTTCGCCTTGTCTCCAGACGTTCCCTTACAGCCCGGCACCACCTACACTGTAGTCTTGAACCCGACACTCGGCGAGCGGATGGCTCTGGAGGCACGTACCGGTGGAGCTTCACCACCCAGGGCGTGCGCGTGGTGGCCACCCTGCCCTTCGACGGCGCCGAGGAAATTCCCCCGGACACTCAAGTCACTGTGAGGTTCAGCCATCCCGTGCCGCCCCGAGCGGTGGCCCCTTATTTTCAGGTTCTGGACACCCGGACCGAGCAACCGGTGGCCGGGGAACTGCGCTGGCAAGACGCCGAGGGCGAGCGGGGATACCGTACCCTCGTCTTCGAGCCGGCCGATCGGCTTCGCCCTGCCTCCGCCTACCGCATCCGCCTCAACGCGCCCGCCTCCGAGGGCGTGGCCCCATTTGAGGCCACGTTCGTCACCATGCCTCCTCTGGCCGTGGAGGCCGTGCAGCCGTCGCCAGGAGCCGAGGGGGTGAGCGTGCGCCCCACGGACACACTTATCACCGTCCAGTTCAATCACCCGGTCGTGCCCCTCGTGGGCCCTGCCCAACAGGCCCAGCTCCCCGTGCCCATTCGCGTGGCGCCCCCCCTTCAAGGCGAAGGCGAGTGGCTCACCACTCGCCTCTTCGTCTTCCGTCCCACTGAGTTCCTGCGGCCCGGCACCGAGTACCAGGTGACAGTGCGCGCCGGCCTGACCGACACCTTGGGACTCCCCTTGGACTCCCCCTACACCTGGCGCTTCACCACCGCGTTGCCGGCCGTGGAGGCCGTCGAACCGGCCAACGCCGATGACCTCATTGGAGCCACAGCGCCCATCACCGTCGTCTTCAACGTCCCCATGGACCCGTCGAGCACAGCGCAGCGCTTCCGCGTCACCCTGGACAGCCCCGATGGGCCGGCTGTGGATGGCTCTATCGAGTGGCCGGACGCCCGCCACTTGCGCTTCCGACCGGCTGCCCCCCTGCCCCGTGGACGCCGCGTGGTCATCGCCGTCTCGGCCGGCGCCCAAGGACTCGCCGGCGGCGAGCTTGCGCAATGCGTTTCTCGCCATCCGCGACGTGGCACCGGCCCCGCGCGTCGTGCGCACGCGGCCGACTGCCGGTGAACGCCGGGTAGACCCGTTCACCTCCATTCACGTCATGTTCAACGTGCCCATGGACCCGCATCAGGAGGCGGCCGACCGTACGTGACGATTCAGCCGGCTCCTGAGCTTGTCTTCGCCAACTTCGACTACCAGGACTCCACATCCCTCTACATCTGGCCGGCCGGAGGCCTGCGCCCCGCAACGGCGTACACCGTCACGCTGAACCCCGGGCTCCGCTCGGCCTTTGGGGACCCACTGACTGAACCCTACACCGTGACCTTTGAGACCGGTGCCCTGCCCCCTCTTGTGGAACTCCAGGGCGGGAACTTCCAAGTGAGCACCTTCGCCACGATCACCCCCACTGTTCAAGTGATCGCCTACCGGAACGTGGAACGCCTCCGCCTGCGGCTCTACCGCCTGGCCCCGGAGCGCTTCATCCACCTGGTGACTGATTGGGAGGCGTGGTACACCTACGACGCACAACAGGACGAGCTGGTCCGCGAGTGGACCCTGGAGGCGTTGGACGCCGCGCCCAACGAACTGGGATTTGTCAGGACCCTCATCGCCCCCGAGGGCGAACGCCTCCCTCCGGGCTTCTACGTCCTGATCGCCGACACGCCGGCACGCCGCGTGGAACCCTCCAAGCGGCTCACAGCCACTGGAAGCGGCGCAACGCGAGCGTTTTACTGATGGTCATGAAACTTGTTAAACAAACACCCAAATTCCGCACC
>JAUZRY010000068.1 GCA_030949995.1 Ardenticatenia bacterium | reverse complement strand
GACTGGATTGTGTGGCAACTCACCGGTCACGAACGGCGCAGCATCTGCTGTGCGGGGTACAAGGGCATGTGGAGCAAGCGGGAGGGCTATCCGAGTGAGGACTTCTTCGCCGCGCTGGACCCGCGGCTGCGCCATGTCGTGGACCAGAAGCTTTCCCGGACCCTCTATCCCTTGGCCTCATGTGCGGGGGGGCTTCGCCCGGAGATAGCCGGGGTGATGGGCCTGAGGCCGGGGATTGCGGTGAGCGTGGGGATCATTGACGCACATGCGTCTGTTCCGGCGGCCACGGTGGTGGAACCAGGCCGCATGGTCATCATCATGGGCACGTCCAACTGTCACATGGTGCTGGCCGACAAGGAGCAGTTTGTCGAGGGCGTGGCGGGCGTGGTGGAAGACGGTATCATTCCCGGCTACTTTGGGTACGAGGCGGGCCAGGCTGCAGTAGGAGACATCTTCGGGTGGTTTGTGAAGCACGGCGTGCCCCCGGCGTATCACGAGGACGCACGGCGGCGGGGCATCAGCGTCCACAAGGTGTTGGAGGAGCGGGCCGCACGGCAACGGCCGGGCGAACACGGTCTCCTGGCCCTGGATTGGTGGAACGGCAGCCGCTCAGTGCTCATGGACGCGGACCTGAGCGGCCTCATTGTGGGGATGACGTTGCACACCCGTCCGGAGGACATCTACCGAGCGTTGCTGGAGGCCACAGCGTTTGGGACGCGGCTCATCATTGAGACCTTTGAGCAGGCGGGCATTCGGGTGGAGGAGATCATTGCCTGTGGAGGGCTGCCGGAGCGCAACCCTCTGCTTATGCAGATCTATGCGGACGTGACGGGGCGAGAACTGCGGGTGGCGGCCTCAGCGCAGGCGAGTGCGCTGGGCGCGGCCATGCACGCGGCCGTGGCTGCGGGAGCCTATGCCACCTTGGCGGAGGCGGCCCGGCACATGGCCCATCTCCAGGAACGAGTGTACCGGCCGGTGCCGGCGCATACCCACGTGTACGACCGGCTGTTTGCCGAGTATGTGCGCGTACACGACCACTTCGGCCGCGGAGCGCACGAGCTCATGCACCGCCTCAAGCGCCTGCGGGGCGAGGTGAGCGGGTGAGGGGCATGGCCAACATGGCCGTTCATCATGGTGACGTACCCCACCATGTGTCCGCTCACATCTCCTTGGGGGCGCTCATGCCCAACAACGTCAGCGTGTGGGCCAAAGCATCTGCGCGGCCTTGACCAGTTCGCGCACCTGGTTCCTGCCCCAGATGTGCTACTCAAGGGGCTTGTGGGGTCCAAGAGCCAGCGCACACCCTTGCGCAGGGCTGCCGGCGATGGTAACGGAGGAGACTCGCTGGGCGTGACCAGTCTGGCGTTGCCGTACGAGCTCCCTGCGTTGTGCTGCGCCCCATTGTACACCCAAAGGGGGCAACCTTGTCAATCTGCAAGGTGAGGGGGAGCATCCCAGAGTCGTCGGCGAGGGATCAAGCAGCGCGAACGTCTCTTCCGTCTCCAGGAGGAAGCGACCGTGTGCACCCTCCACAACGCTTGCTCTATCGCTCCCTCTCTCCTTGTCCTCTTGGCTTCTTGTCTCCCTCTTCCCATGCTACCACTCGACACATGTGGGAGACACCCGGTGGGGCCGTGGCCCAGGAATGCGTCCCAGGAGCTGGGGACGACCAGGTCTACTGTGCCGGCACGACAAAACGGGCCACAATGGCTTGTCCCTCGGCGCTCAGAACCCACTCGACGAAGTCCTTCACCGCCCTTGGGGGGCGCCTCTGGGTGACCAGCACGAGGGAGCGGGTGAGGGGGTAGGAGCCGTCGGCCACCTGTTCCGGCGAGGGGGGCACACCCTCGACGGAGAGCGCCTTGACGGCGCCCGAGAGGTAACTCAGGCCCACGTAGCCAATGCCGGCCGGGGTTTCGGCCACGGCTTGGGCCAGTGCGCCGGGCGTGGGCACCAGTTGAGCGTTGAGTGTCATGCGTGCGTCCGACTTGTCAAACAGGTAGGTTTCCAGCACGGTGCGGTCGCCGCTGCCCCGTTCGCGGGTGAAGACAGTCACGTCGCCAGCGTCCCACCCCAATGTGTCCCACGTGAAGGTGGTGCCGTTGAAGAGGTGTACGAGCGTGCTCTTGGGGAGGCGGACCAAGGGGTTATCCGGGTGAACGATAATGGCGAGGCCATCTCGTCCAACTTCAACTGCGTTCAAGCGTTGCCGGCCACTGCGCAGGGCCTCGTCTTGAGGGCGGTAGCTCACCATGCCGATGTCGGCAAGGCCACTGAACAAGGCTCGCAGCCCCCATTGACTTCCACCGCCACTCACGTCCACGAAGATGTTCGGGTGCTTGTCGGCGTAGGTGGCCGCCAGTTCGGCCAGCAGGGGGACCATCTCCTCGGCGCCGGTGACGCGCACGACGATGAGCTCATCTCCGGCGCCGGGGCGGGAGGGGGCACCGCAGGCGACAAGCCCGAACAGAATAAGGAGAACGGGTGTCCACGCCCAGCGGCTCATTGGCGCCACCATGCCACGATCAGCGCAAAGAGGCCGAAGGCCCAACACCAGTAGGCGAAGATGTGGAGGCTCGCCCGCTGGAGGTAGCGCAGCAGGAAGCCGATGGCCAGGTAGCCCGTTACGGCCGCGGCCACGAAGCCGGCGACCACGGGGCAGCCATTCAGCGCGACTCAGTCCGGCGCGCCACAGGTCCACTGTCTGGAGCAGGCCGGCGCCGAAGACGGCCGGCACGATGAGGAGGAAGCTGAAGCGGGCGGCGGCTGCTCGTTCCAAGTTGCGAACCAGGCCGGCGGCAATAGTGGCACCGCTGCGGGAGATGCCGGGGGTGATGGCCAGTGCCTGGGCCACGCCGATGAGGAGTGCATCCTGAGCCGACAAGGTGTCCAGCCCCCGGTCGCGGCCGTGAAGCCGCTCGCTGCCCACCAACAGAAAGCCGGTGCCGATCAGGAAGAAGGCCACCCACGTGGGCCGGCCGAAGAGCTCTTCAAAGAGGGATTCCAACGTCAGGCCTGCGAGGGCTGCCGGCACAGTACCCAAGGCGACAAACCATCCCAAGCGTGCCTCCGGCGTGCCCAGGGGACGGCGGACGAGCAGCCCGGCCACGACAGCGACCACAATGCGCCGAATGTCCTCGGCGAAGAAGGCCAGCCGGCCACTAGAGTACCCCAGTGGACAATGGCGTCGAAAGCGAGGCCGGGGTTTTCCCATCCCAACAGCCAGGGGATTAACACCAGGTGGCCGCTGCTGGAGATGGGGATGAATTCTGTTGCTCCTTGGACAATGCCTAGGACGATGGCTTCCACAAGGTTCATGAGTGATCACCTGTCAGACATGGCTTCGACGGTAGACGTTAGCGGTCCGAACTGCGTGCCGGCATAGCTGAAGGGACCTCGACGAGCCAGTGGCGTTTCCAGAAGATGGAGAGCAGCCCCAACACGACGCCGAACCAGAGGGTGCCCAAGCGGATGAGCAGGGTGCCCGTAACGGCCGTGGAGCGGTCAAGGCCCACCAGCAGTTGGAGCAAGCCGGTGATGGTGCCTTCCACCCCACCAAGGCCGCCGGGCATCATGACGAGCGTGCCCACAATGGTGGCGAAGGAGAGGATGAAAATGGCCTGCAGGACTAACTGGGGCGTGTGGGGAAGGCCCAACCCCCGCAGCACGATGTAGAAGGCCACGCCCTCGAAGGCCCAGCTCACTGTGCCCAAGGTGACGGCCACAGCCAAAGGCACTGGCTCCAGGAGGATTTTGGCGCTTTCATAGAAGTGGTGAAGTTCGTGGGCGAAACGCCCCACGAGGGGCAGGCGTTCGGCCCACGTGATTAGGCGCAGGGCCAGGGGGCGTACTTGGGCCACCGCGGCCAGCCCGACCATGAGCACAAGGGTGATGGCCACCACGATCCACCCCTGTCGGTAGAAGGAGAGACCGATGCTGCTGAGCAGGGCCATGGCCACGCCGTCGGTGAGGCGTTCGGCCAGCACAATGGGGGCGGAACGCGCCATGGACACGCCGTAGGCCCGGCGCAGTTGGTAGCTCTTGAGCACCTCGCCCACTTTACCAGGGGTGAGCACCATCGCAAAGGCGGAGAGGAAGATGGCCACGCTGTCGGGAAAAGAGACCCCCCGGATGTCCAGGAGGCGCAGGTAATACTCCCACTTGACGAAGCGCAGGGCGTAGTTGATCATGGTCAGCCCTAGGATGAGGGGCACATATGCCCAACGGAAGCCGCGGAGGTGAGCCGCCAAGGCGCGCAGGTCTCCATATAGGGCTAAGCCCACGATCACGGCCATGCCGAGCAGCACGGAGAAGAGAAAGCGGGACTTCAGCGTCTGCCAACGCACAGGAGATGTGGACATGTGGGGCTCCTCCCGGGGCGCGATGGCCGTTAGGGGCCTACGTTGAAGAGCTGGACCCGGTTGTTGTTGCTGTCGGCGACGGCGAGAAGGCCGTCCCGGTAGGCCAGGCCAAGGGGCAGGTTCAGGGACGTGGCATCGCTCCCGAGCCGCCCCCAGACGCGCAGGACGTTCCCCACAATGTCGAACTCGACGAGGCGGTGGGCTTCGGGATCGCTCACCCAGACGCGCCGGCCGTCGGTGGCGATGGCCGGTTTGTTAAGCACCGATTGGCCTCGCCAGCCGGCCACGGGCCACTGGCGCAGGAAGGAGAAGTCCGGCCCAAAGGCCTGAACACGCTGGTTCCACGTGTCAGCCACGTAGATGGTGCCGTCTGGTCCCACGGCCACCGACGTGGGCTCGTCCATCTTGCCGTGCTCACTGCCCCTGCCACCGAACATGCCCAGGAAGGTACCCTCGGTGTCGAAGACTTGGACGCGCTTGTTGCCCGTGTCTGCCACAAGGACGCGCCCGTCGTCCGTGACGAAGATGCCCCTGGGTCCCCAGAAGGCGCCTGGCTGTTCCAAGGTGCCTTGCGTGTCGGCGAAGGTGCCCCACGCCTTCAAGAAGGTGCCGTCCGGGGCGAACTTCTGGATGCGGTGGTTCCACGTGTCGGCCACGTAGATGTTCCCATCGCCGTCCACAGCCACACCCCAGGGTTCGTTGAACTGGCCCGGGGCGCTGCCCGGTTCACCAAAGGTGGTGATCACCTCGCCGTTGACGTCCAGCACGTGAATCCGGTTGTTGTTGCTGTCGGCCACCACAAGGCGGCCATCAGGGGCAAAGGCCACGGCCTTGGGCGCGTTGAACTGGCCCGGGGGCGCCCACCGAGCGCGCCGCCGTGAGGGTGACTCGTCGCTCCTCGTAGATGTTGGCGACTTGGGTGGGCTCGATGGCTTGGACCAAGTTCCCGTACTGCCAGATTTCCTGGACCAGATCGGGCCGCACGTACATCACGAAGTCGGTCGAGCCCAGGGGGTCGCGCAGCTTCCGCCAGAGGAGGAAGTCCAGGAAGAGGCGCCGTGATTGGGGGTCGCGGGCCTCGGCCAGGAACTCACGGAAGAAGAAGGCCAGGTCGTATTCGTTCTGTGGATTGCGAAGGTCTTTGTACTCTTCGGGAAACCACCACCGGAGCTTGTACTGGTGGCGGATGTAGTCGCCCACGTAGGGCTTAACAGCGTTCTCGTTGACCACTCCTACCAACACAACAGGGACACCGGCCAAGTCGTCGCCGGGGGACTGGCCGAAGTAGCGCTTGTTGGGGAAGTTGCGCAAGTACCACTCGAAGGGCCAGGAGGTTTCGTTGTCGTAGGCCACCACCATGTCCAAGCCGCCGGTCAGCCGGCGGGAGAGCATTTCCAGATCCTGGGTGACCACGGGCACGTCGGGGGTCGTCTGGGTGTAGATGAGCATCTCGCGGGCAATGTCGCCGTGGACGTATGTGGCCAGCCAGGCGTAGCGCACGGTCATCACGACGAGGAAGGCCAAGATGACCATGATGGCCACGTCGCGGCCAGCTCGGTACCCCATGGGGCGCCAGAGCCGCCAGGCGAGCCAGCCGGCAGTGATGAGCACGAGAACGGCCGCCAGCCAGCGCGCAGTCACGTTGAGGGCGTCCAAGTCGTTGCCCTGGAACGGCCACTCGCTGCGAAAGGCCAGGTAGACAAGAGTAAGTGCGGCCACGGTCACGGCCACGAGGAGGAGGGCCAGCCAGATGCCCCCGTGGCGGCGCAGGCGCTCCCAGTCCACGCGCTCGAAGAAGGCGTTCAGGGTCCAAGCAGCCAGCCAAATAGCCGGCACGCTCATGTGGACGCTGAGCCAAGGCATCTTTTCCCCGGCCAGGCTGTAGGCCACGAAGGAGAGCACCAGCCACCAGAGGAGCAGAACGGAAAGAGGGCGCGCGCCCGTAACTCTCCTTGTGCTAACACCACGCCGTGACGCCCTCTCAACAAGGACCATCCACCCCAGATGAGGCCGACCAACAACACCAGGAACTCGTAGAGCCAGAGGAGCAACAGGTAATAGTACCAGGGCTGATCACCGCGCCGGACGCCATGTTGCTCAAGCCAGTAGCCGAGGGCGCCCACAAACCCGGTAGCCACGCCGGCGCCGTTGGTCAAGAACGTGGTGTGGAGTAGCAGGAAAATGGTGTAGAAGACCGAGGCGACAACGGCGAACCGGGTGGCGTCGAAGAGCAGGGTGGCGGCAACTACACCGATGAAGAAGAGCACGGCAAAGACGGTGCCGCTGCGGACCACGCCGGTCGCCGAATAGTCCAGGGCCTTCCACCCCAGCCCGAGCATGTCACCGAAGAAGAGCTCCACGACCAGGGCAGTGGCAAATGGCAGGAGCAGGCTCGCCTTGATGACCACCAGGTGCCACGCGCGGGAGCGCCGCAACGCCTCCCACGACAGGGGGCGCTGGAAGAGGACCACCAGCACGAGAAAAGCTCCACAGCACAGCGCTCAGGATGAAGGACACCTCCTTGGTGGAGTAAATGAGACCCATGCCGGCCCCCAACAGCACCAACCAACGGTCGCGTCCCTCGTCCAAGTATTTCACGATCGCGTACACGATGAGCACAGACCAGACTATGGCGAAGATGTCGTGGCGGATGAAGCGGGAGTAATAGAGCACTGTGGGCG
This sequence comes from Ardenticatenia bacterium, assembly GCA_030949995.1. GTDB lineage: Bacteria > Chloroflexota > Anaerolineae > Ardenticatenales > Ardenticatenaceae > WFWG01. The sequence goes on along the minus strand of JAUZRY010000068.1, from coordinate 13,322 downwards.
AGATGAGCGTGAGAAAGGCCGCGACGAGGGCTCCCCGCCGGCCCCAATAGTCCCGCAGCAGCCACGGGAAGGCCACTAGGGCCACACCGAAGATGGCCGGCCCCACGCGCACGGTGAAGTCGCTGTCCCCGAAGAGCCAGAAGATGAGGGCCGTGAAGTGAAAGAGGAAGGGGCCGTGCATGAGGGGATCGTGACGGTAGCCGAGGCCGGTGTACAAATAGTAGGAGTACACGGCGTGCAGGCTCTCATCGTGGTGGAGCGCCCGCGATCCCAAGTCCCAAAAACGGGTGATAATGGCGGCCACCACCACGAGCCCGAAGGCCACGGCCACCCAGTCGAGGGCCCGGAGGCGCACCACGGGCATGTCCAACCAACGGCGTGGCTCCAGCGGCTCTGACACCGGTTGTGACGCGGTGGTCATGGGGGTTTTGCCTCCTCTTCTCATGTTCTTCTGTCATGGCCCTGTTGAGATCGTTCCGGCCACGTAGAGGATACTCTCCAGGCCCGTCATTCCCGGCGCCTGACGGAAGAGGAGCCAGCGCACAAGGGCCGGTCCGGAGAGCCCAGGCCACTGCCATGTGCGGCCCAAGCGCACGCGTTGGCCAATTCGGCCGGGAGGAGGAGGGTCCGTAGGAGCCAGAAGGGCCACGGCCGGCAGGTCCGGGTGGCTCCCCTCGGTGAGCTGCACGTTTGTGAAATCGCGCAGGTACCAGCGGGGCACTGGCCCCAACGAGCGCTGTACCGCAATAGCTAGCCGATCGGGATGGTCGGCTCGGTTCTGGGAGACTTGGCGCAGGAAGGGGGGCAGGTAGCGCACATCGGGGTCAGTCGCTTGAGTCACGATGGGCTCACGGGGGTCTGCCAGACGGTGGTAGCCCACTCCCCACGCCGTGCGGAAAGCCCAGAAGGCCGAGACGACCAGCAACAACGCGCCGGTCACGCGCAGCGCCCACCTGACGCCGTGCTGGGTGGCCACCACAACGGGCACGCTGCCGGCCAGGATGAGGCGGCGGCCACCAGGAGCAGGGAAGTGGTGGTGCCGGTGAGCGAGTAGGCCACCACATTGAGCCAGGCGAAGGCCAAAATGACAAGGCCGGCGGACGTGTACAATCCCTCCGTGTCCCACTGACTGGCCGTCATCTCTTGGGCCAGGACGTTCAACGCGACCCCGCCCAACAGGGCCAAGGGCACCACGATGTGGGCGAGGGCGCCTGTCCAGCCCGTGTTCGTCAGCGCGGCGGGCAGGAACGTGACAAAAGCCCAGAGGAGCAAGAAGCGCGTCCACCGGGCGCGGCGTTCGCTCCAGAGGGCCGCGCCCAACGCGGCCCACACGAGCACAGGCCACTCGTAGAGCAAGGTCATGGCCGAGAAGGGAATCGCCGGAGGCGCGCTGCCACCCATCAGGAGGCGGAGCCACCGGTCCGGCAGTTCCAACGCTTGGGCGAACCCTGTGGGGTTGGTCCACCCAGCGGTGCTGAGGAAGAGGATCGTGCCCGCCAGGCCGGCTAACAGGCGGTACCGCATGGGCCACGCGCGGCGTCCCAAGGCGATCAGGCGCAGCCACTCCCGGTCGCGGTAGCGCCCGTAGCGGTACCGGGCGTGAAGCGCGTAGAGCGCGCCGGCAACAAGCACGCCCCAGAACCCTGGGCCACTCACCAACCCCAAGGCGAGGGCGGCCACCACCTCCCACGCCCTTGCGGGCGACGGGGAGCGCGCGTACCGGGCCACGGCGATGACGAGCCAGAGGGCCCCCACCGTGGCGAGGCTCACATCGGCGGCTTGGCGCGAGAAAAAGGTGAGCGTGGGGGAGAGGGCCATGAGGGTCGCAGCACCTAAGGCGACTCCCCGCCCGAGCACGTCGCGGCTTCGCCACAGCAGAGCTATCAGGGCAACGCCGGCAAGGGCGGCCGGCAGGCGGACATTGCCGTCTTCGGGTCCGAAGAGCCACAGGCTCAGGGCGGTCAGGTTGAAGGCCAGCGCTCCCACGTCGGCTGGCACAGGCACCGGCGTCGGCAGCGCACGCCCCAAGGCCGCCAGGGCCGTTTCGGCCTCACCGGCGTTGAGGGGCCAGCGTCCTAGGTCGCCCAAGCGCAATGCGCCGGCCAGCGCGAGGACAACGCCCCACAGTAGAGTCTCCAGCGAAAGGGCTGGTGTGTCCCTGTGGGGTTCGGGAGGAGCCAGGAGAGGCTCCTCCTGATGGCCATCCGCCCGTTCTTTCCGGTGGTCGCGCACGCGCGTGATCGGCGTCTCCATAGGCTGTGTCCGTTCACGTGGGGCACCTGCCCCGGATCACTCGTCACCGTGCAAAGAGCACCATGTCCTGATATTCCACCACGGGCGCCATGAAAGCGCGGAACTTCTCCACTTGAGCGTCACTCAGCCCGTATGCCTGGCGTTCGAGGCGGCCGACGACGACGTAGCGCACGTTGAATTCCTCCATGAGCCGGCGGGCTTCGGCGGCGTCCTCGGTCTGGTAGATGCGGGCGATGATGGGTTCACGGCGTCCTGGCTCCTCATAGGTGCCTCGCCACTGAAGCTCGTGGCCGCCCCATCCCAGCACGGTGGGCAACCCGGTCATGGTGGCCACGCGGGCGTACTCGCTGTACTGTGGGCCGGTGGCCTCCAGGATGGTGGGTTGCCCGGAGACGTTGGTGTTCAGCCAGGTGATCACAGCCGCGTCGGCCGGCCGCGCCTGACGGAACCAGGCGAGCCCGTCGAGCGTGGCCGGACCCTGGAAGCGGTTGGTCTTGCTCCACGTGGCGGCCACCGGGTAGAGCAGGACTGCCCCTACCAGCGCGCTGAACCCGAGGCCCCACACTGCACGGCCTGCTGACGGGAGGCGGCGCCACAGCCACACGGTGCCGAACGCTGACGCCACGCTCAGCAGGACCCACGCCTGGTAGTAGAACTTGAAGACGGTGTTCATGCGCGTGCCGAAAACGTCGCGCACGAAGACGAACTCCGTGGCCAGCGTGATGCCCATGGCCACGCTGCCCGCCAGCAGGACAAACAGCACGCCGGTGGGGTCGCGAGGCAGCGGAAGGGCTCCTTCTCCAGCCCTCTTCCCCGCGGGCTCAGGGGGGGCGAGGGCACGCAGACATGCGCCCAACAGCCACCCAGACGCCCACACTACTGTTGCGATCAATACAGCTGTACTGTTTCTGAGCACCAGGCTTAAGAGCACCCACAACACCATGAATGCCGTCCACCCGAGGCGCCACCTGTCAACCGGATACTGTCTTGCTACGGGCAACAAGGTGAACAGCACGGCGATCCACACCCAGTAGAAGAGCCCGTGGATGATCAGGTACTGGTGGACGCGCGTGGCTACGCCAATCACCAGGCCGAGGCCCTTGGCCTGGGATTGCAGGCCGATGAAGAAGGGCACGTAGAGCACAATGCCCACAACGGGCAGCGTCCCTGCCCGGAACACCGCCTCCACGAGGGAGCGGCCGCTCGGGTGGGCGGCCGCCACATGGCCGACAAGCCAGGCAGCCAGGACGATCAGGCTCATGGTGGGAAAATCCCAGGCATTGAGAAAGGCCAGCCCGCCAAGGGCCCACGCCGTCAACAGAAAGGAGAGCGTGGCCCATGCCGGGCTCCCGGCCGAAAGGAACGGGCTTGTTCCCTTCTCGGAGAGCCACGCTGCGCGCAACGTGGCAAAGGCCACCGAGAGCACCAGCAGCACGAAGGGCAAAGCCAACACATGGGGGTGGACATCACCCAGGAGAAAGCTGAAGAAAGGGAACTCGGTGATCACTTCCTGGTCGGCGCCCGTGAGAGGAGCTCGATCGCGGATGACCCGTGAGGCGCGCCACCACCACCAGAACTCCGTGGGATACCAGGTTCCCGTGGGCGCACTTTTGACTAGGTTCTTGATGTCCAGCCACCGGTAGAAGGCCTCGGAGCCGATGCCGTTGGCGTTGAGCACCTCGAAGAGTCCCTCCAAGTTGCCGGCAACGCCGGTGAGGAGAGCACCGAATCCTCCTGCTCGCTTAGCCGTCGTCTCGTCTGTCACTGTGCGGGCCACGTTGTACGTCAGGCTGAAGGCCGCCGTCAGGGTGAGGGCGAACAGGAGGGCCACGCTCAGGTTGAAGGCCACGGGCGTGGGGGTTCGGCTCATTGTGGTGAGGAGCGCGAGGAGCAGGTAGCCGAAGTAATAGTAGCTGATGGCATACCCGGACATCCACGGGTCGGCCGGGGGCACGGTGCCACCCCGCACGATGCTGTTGAGAAAGGCGAATTCCATGGGCTTTTCTGTGCCCATGATGGCGTTGTCGTGGGCCCGGACGAACGCCCACGCCGCAAAGGCGGCGAGGAAGAGGCCTTCCTCCACCACAATGAGCCGCCAACGGGCGCGCAGCCATCCCCACCATGCCGACCACCCCTCTCCCCAGCGGTCGAGCACGATCAGGCTTCCCAGTGCCACCAGGAGGAGCGCGCCAACGCCGTTGCCGGCGTTCACACGGGCCATGTCGAAGTAGGCCAGGAGCCAGACCGCGTAGCCGGCCAACATCCATCCCAGTGGCCGGGTTACCCCCCATCCCCGGTCGGGCAGGCGGCGTAACCAGGTGAAGGCCAGCGGCGCGGCTGCCCACCCGAAGGCCGTGATCACCAAGTACCACCTCAGCACTTGGATCATTGTTCCCCCCCAGCTCACGGGGAACGCACCCGGTAGATGTGGGTGCCTTCGTTTGCGTAGACCAGGTCCCACAGGAGGCCGTCCATTTGGGCGAACTTGGCGATGCCCTCAGGTGTTGCGTAGGCCCGTTCCAGCTCGCCCACGATGATGTACTCGGCCTCGTAATGGCGCAGGATTTGGTAGGCCTCGTTAGGGTCTGGGGTGGTGTAGAGGCGTTGCACGTCCTCGATGCGCCGTGTGACCACCTCGCCCGGCAGGAGCGCCCGCTGTTGGCGCTGGTGCCAGTCCCATCCTACGATGGCCGGCAGGCCCGTGAACATGGCGTAGCGGTTGCCCCATCCGTAGAGAGTGGGGTAGGTGTTGATTTCGGCAATGACGGGCGAGCCTTGTACATTCTCCTGGAGCCATTCGATGGCCTGTTTGTCCCACACCAGAGGTAGAGCACGTTCGCGGTCGTAGTGGATGGCCTTGTCCATGAAGGCCATGCCGTTGAGGGTGGGGCCCACTGAGGTGTCAAAGCGGTCGTTGATTTTGGCCCTGGTGGCCAACACCGGGTAGAGGAGGGTCGCGCCGAAGAGCGCCACAAACCCCCACGTCCAGAGGGCGCGCCATCCCGAAGGCCAGCGGGGGCGTGTCCGCCAAATCCGCGCCACGCCCACCGCCGAGGCCACGGCAAAGAGGACCCACACTTGAAGGTAGAACTTGAAGACGGTGTTCATCCGGCTGATGTCGCCCTTGAGCACCAGGAACTCCACCACGAGGGTGAGCCCCACGCCCACGGCCACCATCACCAACACCATCTGCCAGAGCGGATCGGGCCGGCGTCGCCATCCCAGGGCGATCACGAGGGCGAGCAGCCAAAGGCCCACGGCCGGCACGCCCCGACCGACGATGAGGAGGACGCCGCCCACCAGGAACACCACGCCGAGCGCGTAGAGCCCCATGCCGTACATGAGACCCGGACGGACCAGTGCCCTGTGGAGTTGGAGGAGCCGTCCCATGCGGCGCCGGAAGCGCAGGCTCAGCCTGAGCAGGCGGACGACGCCGTTGTGGCCCCGCCCAAAGCGGAGATCGACCAGCAGGGCGGCAATGATCACGAAGAGGAAGAAGCCGTGGATGATCAAGTAATCTTGAAGAGGCGTCTGTGAGCCGCGCCAACGTTCCACGCTGCCGTAGGCCGAGCCGTACCAAGCGTGGAAGGGACGGTAGAGGGTGTAGCTCAGGGCCACCATCACCCCCCACCGCCATCCGCTACCCCAGAGCAGGTCTGGGGTGAAAGCGCCCCGACGGTCCCACTCGCGCAGGGTGAGGGCGGCCAGGAGGATGAGAGCATACGTTGGAAAGTCCCACGTGTTCGTGGGCCACAACATGCCCAGCACGAGGGCGGTCAGGAGTCCATGCCCGATCAAGCTCCGGCGGCTCTTGCCGTGGCGTACCAGGAAGGCGGCGGAGAGCACAATCATCACCAGCGTGAAGGGCAACGCCATCATGTGGGCGTGCAAGTCGGCGTAGAGAAAAGTAAACCAGGGGAACTCCGTGATCGGACCGGCCTCGGACGGCGGGTGGCTGATGACACGGGTGGCGTTCCAGTACCACCATTCGATGCGGAAGTTGAGGGGCTCCCCGGCCAGGAAGCCGGTGAGAAACCCGTGGATGGCGCGCACGAGGAGGGCCAAGCCGGGGATGCGGCTTTCCACTTCGAGAGTGCTCATTTCGGCAAAGCCGTTCAGGAGGAGCTGAAGTTCACCCAAGTTACCAATGATAGCCACAAAGATGGCCCCCAGCAGGGCCACGGCGACCTGACGGGCACCGGTCCACTGGCGGTGTGGACGTCGAACCGCGGCCTGGAGGACGAGGGTGGCGCCGAAGGCGCTCATGGCAGTCATGGCGAAGAACGTGGGCACGGCCAAATTGTAAGCCACATAGGGAACCACGCCCGTGAGTTTGATCAGCGTGGCCGTCAGCACGAAGCCGAAGTAGTAATAGTTAATGTACCCGCCTGCGAACCAGGGGTCATACGGCGGAAAGTACGCTGACTTGATGATCGCGTTCAAGTAGGCAAAGTCCATGGGCTTTTCGCCCCCTAAGACGGGATGCCAGAGGTCCGGGTTGGCCCAGCGGACGCCCAGCACCAGGGCGAAGAAGGCCCAGAAGAGCCCCTCTTCCAGCACGATCAGCGTGCGGCGTGTGCGCCAGAAGGCCCGCCACGCCGTTCGTTGGCGCCAGAAGAGCAGGCCGCTGCCGGTGGCCAGGGCAACAGCGGCCGCCAGGATGGCTCCCCTCGTGAAGGTCATGAGCCGCAGGCTCGCCGCCCACCAGACAGCCCAGCTCACCAGGAGCAGGCCCAGCGGTTTGGCCAGCGCGTATCCCCGGTCGGGCAGGGCTGGCAGGGCGGCGAACACATACGGCCAGGAAATGAGGCCGAGGAGGAAGAGCGCCAAAGCCCAAACCAACACCGACACCCGGTTGGCGAGCCCATCCCGGTTGAACATGGCCGACCACGTGCCCTGTTGGCGGTAGAACGTCCACAGCTCGCCGGGGAGCATGAGCGCGGTGGGTGCCTTGGTGGCCTGCTTTGGCCAGAGGCGTACAATGCCATCCCAGTCCACATTGCCCAGAATGCGGGTGGCCCGCTCCCGGCTGTAGGCCGGCGTTTTCTTGAAGATCTGCACGCGCGGGTGGTCATAGACGCTGAACGCCTCCTCGGCACTCTGGTCCGGGATCTCGATGCCAAAGAGCTGAGGGTAGGAGGTGAACTCGGCGACTTTTTCAAACCCCAGCTCCCCGCTGAAGAGCGCCTCGTAGTACTTCACGGTCATGGGGTAACGCATGGGCAGGCGGGGAATCGAGTCGTACAGGCGGTTGCTACTCAGAATGATGTAATCGGCCTGGTCGAGCCAATCAAGGGCCTGTTGGAGTTTTTCCGGGGTGTCCTCGTTGTACCACTGCATCTCGATGCCCCGGTAGAGGCCGCCGAAGGGGTCCTTGCCGTCAATGCGCAGGGGCAGGGGGTCGTCCCAGTGCTCGTTGGCAATGGTGCTGCCGGGGGGGATGTTGGCGTAGATCCACCGGCTGGCCTGTACGCGGCTGTGGGGGCGCGTGTAGATGCTGGTGAAGGCCAGGGCCCACAGCGTGGTGCCAACGAGGACGACAGCGGCCAGGCCTCCTGCCTTGGCCGGCGTCCACGCCATCAGCGCGGGGCGCCGTGGGGTCACCACATCGTCATGTCGGGCGCGGTCCCAGAGCCAAACGAGAAGCCAGGCAGCTAGGAGGGCCAATGTGGGGTAGATGGGCAGGAAGTACCGCAAGGATTTCACCCACTGGGTTCCCTGGTGGAGGAAGAGCACGGCCACCCAACTGACCGGAATCAGGTGAGCCCACTCCTGGTGCCTTCGCAGGCGCCAGGCGGCTACAGCCCAGCCGGCCCACGCGGCCAGTCCCAAGGGAAGCCCCATGCCCCAGAGCACCATGTTCTTCCAGGGGAACCAGAGGGGGGGGCGGTTCGTCCACTGGTGGCCGGGCGGATAATCCACGTTGCCGCTGACCAGGTCACGGGCGGCGGTAATGTTCTGAAGCCACCGCTGACTGGGCTCCACAAGGCCTTGGAATGCGTCTGGTTGGGCCAGGCGGAAGGTCACAAAGGCCACCAGAGCCGTGAGCACCAGCCGGACGAAAGTCTGTTCGGCCACGAGGCGCAGCCGATCAGCCGAGTGGTGGGATGTCCACTCGTCCCACACGCGGTAGGCGCCTACCAAGGTGACGACCAGGGCAAAGGTGAAGATCGAGATTTTGCTGGCCATGGCCAGCCCGAAGAAGAGGCCGGTCATGGCAAAGTCCCAAGCACGTCCGGAGCGTTGAGCACGGGCCAGCCAGTAGAGGGCGGTCACAATGAAAAAGTTGGCGAAGGTGTCCACCACGAAGAAATGGGCGTGTTGGATGGCCAACACCGTGGTGGCCAGGAGAAAGGCAGCCATCAGGGCCACGCGGGTGTCCCGGTAGAGGGTTCGCCCCAGCAGGAAGAGGACGAAGACCGAGGCGAGGTCGAAGGTGGCGCTTACTGCCCGGCCCACAAGGTGGACCTGATCGTACCCGGTGCGCTCGAGCACTTCGGCCACGCCGCGCACGATGGTGGTGGGCAAGGTGCCGTAGACGAAGAAGGAGTAGCCCACGTTGCGCGGGTTGAGGGGGGATCGTGCCTCGTCTAAGTACTCGCCCACGCTGGAGGGCCACCGGAGGGCCGTTTCGACCATGGTCAGGAAGCGTTCGTCGGGATGGAGGTGCTGGCCTTGATCCCAGTTGAGCCCCGTGAAGCGCAGCACGCCGCCCACCAACAGAATCAATCCCAGCCAGAAGGGCACCATGGCCTGGCTGGTTAAGGCGCGGTCTACCCAACCGGCCCACCGCCGGCGGTGGGATGTGCCCACATCCGCCGACTCCCTCCCAACCTGGGGCAACGGAATGCTCGTCTCTCCCATCTGTTCAGCGCGGTGATGAACAATTCACATAAGGCGACAGGGGTGAACAGCACCAGTGGGTTTTCCCGAGCGCAGAGGGCTCACCCCTCGCCATCTCCCTTTTCTATAGCCCCCGACTCCACGGGCTTGTCCACGGACTGCGTGCTCTCCATGGCTGCCTGAATGTAGTCCGCCCCAATGGGCACCCGGCACGACGGACAGGGCATGGCCCTCTGAAACCGGCTTATTTTGCCGATTTTCACCGTCTTGCCACAGTGGGGGCAGATGAGGCGCACATGTTTCTTCTTGAGCTTGGACGAGTCGATGCGTTTGCGTCGCAAGCGGGTAAACCTGGGTGGCATGGGCACCTCCTCCCGCGGCATGAGGCCGCAGCTCGGCGGGTTGGGCTCAACGTTCGGTATGGTAGCGCAAAGTGGTGTGAATGACAAACATGTCTTGGCGTACTTCACCTCGCTTCTTTCTCCTCCCCGAGGCAGGTGTCGAGGCCTACCAAACGATTGTTTGGTACGTTTGACAGCCATACAGAAAGCTGATAGAATCGCGCTAACTAGGTGCCAGGGCATCGCCTGGTATTGGTGGTCTTCGGTGGTCCCCGGGACGGGCCGGACTGGTGGCAGGGTGGCAGAGTGACAGGAGCACGACTATGGTAGAGTTCACGCTTACCGAAGAACAGCGGCTTGTGCGGGAGCTGGCGCGCGATTTCGCCCAGAAAGAGATCGCCCCTTGGCGCCTGAATTGGACCGGGAGGGGCGCCATCCCTCCGAGCTGGTGGCCAAGGCGTGGGACGTGGGGCTCATGAACCTCACGGTGCCGGAAGCCTACGGCGGGGGTGGGTTGGGCGTCTTCGAGGAGTGTCTAGTGGCCGAGGAGTTTGCCGCCGCGTGTGCAGGTGTGACCACGACCCTTATGGCCAATGCCTTGGCCCTCACGCCCATTGTGCTGGCCGGCACCCATGCGCAGAAGGAGGCCTTTCTGTCTCCCCTCTGTGCAGGGCCCAACTTGGCCTCGTTCTGCCTCACTGAGCCCCAGGCAGGAAGTGACGTGGCCGGTATGCGCACGACGTACCGGCGTGAGGGGGACGAGTACATCATTCACGGCGCCAAGCAGTGGATCACCAACGCCGGTGAATCCTCCCTCTACGTGGTCTTCGCCACGAAGGATCCCAACTTGCGCCACAAGGGCATCTCGGCTTTTGTGGTCCCGGCCGACACGCCTGGCCTTTCCTTTGGCAAAAAAGAGGATAAGATGGGCCACCGGGCCAGCACGACACGTTCCGTCATTTTTGAGGACGTGCGAGTGCCGGCCTTCAACCGCTTGGGCGAGGAAGGTGAGGGATGGATGATCGCCATGCGCACGCTTGACAAGAGCCGGCCGGGCATTGCGGCTGGCCGTGGGCATTGCGCGGGCCGCCCTGCAGGCAGCGTTGGAATACAGCCAACAGCGCGTCCAGTTTGGCCAGCCCATTGCCAACTTCCAAGCCGTTCAGTTCATGCTGGCTGACATGGCCATTGGCGTGGAAACGGCCCGGTACCAGACGTGGCGTGCGGCCTGGTTAGTCGATCAAGGGCGCTACAGCCGCTACGCCAGCAGCATTGCCAAGTGTTACGCCACAGACGTGGCCATGCGCATCACGACCGACGCCGTGCAGATCTTCGGCGGCTACGGCTACAGCCGCGAATACCCCGTTGAGAAGTACATGCGCGACGCCAAGCTGATGCAGATTTACGAGGGGACCAACCAAATCCAGCGCCTAGTCATCGCGCGTGCCCTGCTCAAGGGCGAGGCCGACGGATATTGAAACGGAGGTGCTATAACGATGAACATCATTATTCCTATGAAGCGTGTGCCCGACACCGCCATCCAAATTGCCGTGAAGGACGGCCGCGTGCTCCTCGAGGAGGTGGAGACGTGGGTGATCAACCCCTATGACGAGTACGCCATCGAGGAGGCCCTGCGCCTGATTGAACGCCAGGGCGAGGGCAAGATCATCATCGTGACCATTGGGCCGGAAGCGGCCCAGGAGACCATTCGGAAGGCGTTGGCCATGGGGGCTCACGAGGCGTACCACCTGCTCGATGACGCCTTCGAGCAGCTCGATCCCCTGGGCCGTGCCCGTGTCCTGGCCGCGGCGATCGAGAAGATCGGCGAGTACGATCTCATCTGGCCTGGGTTCAAGGGCGTGGACAACGATGAGGGGCAGACGGGAGTGATGATGGCCGAGTTCATGAACGTGCCCCATGTCTCCACGGCCATCACTGTCGAAGAGGTGGCGGACGGGCACGCCGTGGTCAAGGTGGAAGCCGAGGGCGGATACCGCCGGGTGCGCGTGCCCTTGCCGGCCGTGATAACTCAGACTCAAGGGCCTCATGAACCTCGCTATCCCACCCTGCGCGGCATCATGGGCGCGAAGAAGAAACCCCTCACCGTCTGGAACGCCGACGATTTGGGCGTTGACCGTGACGAATTGGAACCCATTGTCGAAGTCCTCAACGTGGAGCGCCCGCCAGCCCGCAAGGCCGGGCGCATCCTGGAAGGCGAGCCCGACCACGTGGCCCGAGAGTTAGTGCGGTTGCTGCATGAAGACGCGAAAGTCATCTGAGGGCAGAGGAGGATGTCATGGCCGATTTGGCACTTGTCGTGGCCGAACATCAGGAAGGCAAGCCCAAGAAGATCACCTATGAAATGCTCACGGCAGCCCGAAGTGTGGCCGAAGAGCTGGACGCCGAGGTAGGTGTCCTCGTGATGGGACACGATCTTGATGCCGACGCCTTAGCCGAGGACATGGGCGCCCGTGGTGCCGATGTGCTCTTCGTCGCCGATCACCCCGACCTGAAGGAGTACGCGGCTGAACCCTATGCCGAGGTCATCCGGCAGCTCATCGAGGAGGAAGAGCCTGTGCTGGTCCTCTTCGGCATGACCCCCGCAGGGCGCGACTTGGCCCCCTGTGTGGCCGCCAAGGTCGAGGCCGGCTTGGCCAGCGACATTACCGGGTTGGAGGTTGAAGAGGGGGAATTGTACATCAAGCGTCCCATTTTCTCCGGCCAGGCGATTGCCACCGTGCGGATCACCAGGCCGCCAGCACTGGTCACCGTGCGCCCCAACACCTGGGCCGCGGCCCCGACGGAACAGGATGAGGCCGCTGACGTGGAGGAAGTGGACGTCGATGAGCTGCCCGAAAACGGTATTGAGGTGTTGGCTGTTGAGGCGCAGGAGAGCACCCGCCCCGAGCTGACTGAAGCCTCGATTATCGTCGCCGGCGGACGAGGCCTTCAGGGCCCGGAGAACTTCCACCTGATCGAAGAGCTGGCCGACTTGTTGGGCGCGGCTGTGGGCACCACGCGGGCTGTGGTGGACGCCGGATGGCGCCCGTATGAGGAACAGGTGGGCCAGACGGGCAAGACGGTCTCGCCCCAGCTCTACATCGCCATTGGTATCAGCGGTGCCATTCAACACGTCTCCGGGATGCGCACCAGCCGATATATTGTGGCCATTAACAAGGACCCCGAGGCCCCCATTTTCAAACTGGCCGACTACGGCATCGTGGGCGATCTCTTCAAAGTCGTGCCCGAGCTCATTCAGGCCATTAAGGAATATCGAGAACAGGAGCCGTAATTCCGTACACCGATAGCCAAGACCGTGGAATGCCTTGAGGGCCGGGCGTATATGCCCGGCCCTCAGTACATGGCATGGCGTATTCCCTTCAGCGGCGTGGCACCTTGATCTCCTGGCCCTCCCGGATGAAGTTGGGGTCTGTAATCTCCGGGTTGAGCTCCAAGATCGCTTCCACCGTGGTCTCGTACTGCCGGGCGATGCGGATGAGCGTTTCGCCCGGTTGGACCACGTGTATGATGTAGTCGGGCGTAGGGGTGGGCGATGGCGAGGGGAGGATGGTGGGCGTTGGGGACGGCGACACAATGGGCGTGGCCGGAGAAACGGTTGGCGATGGAAGCGGCGTGCGACTACAGGCCGAGACGGCAATGAGCACAAGGATGAAGGCCAGAACGCGGAGCACAGTTCGCATCGTTTCACCTCGACGGGAGGGGTTGATGAAGCCGAGTAGGCCGACGTGTGGTCTGACCGGCACCGGCGGCACACAATGCCGATGTGCCAGGTCCTTGCATTCTACACGTTCGGCGCGAAAAGGCAACGTCTGGCCCTGTGTGAACAGGACACCACACTTGTTCTCTGGTCGCCCATTAGTCATC
>JAUZRY010000067.1 GCA_030949995.1 Ardenticatenia bacterium | reverse complement strand
TATGCTTCCAGCGCCTGGCGGAAGACATGAATGAATTCAGGGCTGGCCGATGCGAGGCTCGTCATCTTCCCACTCCTTTCAAGCGAAAGTCAGTGATAAAGGGTTACGGGGAGCCCTGCCACAGCTCGTCCGGAAGGCTCCCCTGCTGATCTCTCGTGTTCCGCACGGGGGTGAAAGCCCGAGGTGGGCAGCTCACGTCCAAGTGGGTGTCCGCGGACAAATCCGTCACCCTGTTATGGACGGTTGTTGTTTTCCATTATACACCATCTTTTGAGTTTGTGGAAGCCCTGTGTGGCCGGTGCTTATTCGGTGGGCAGCCGGTAGGCACGATATTGGTCTCTGAGCACCTTCTTGTCGAATTTGCCCACGCTGGTCTTAGGAAGCTCATCCACGAAGACCACGTCATCGGGCAACCACCAACTGGCCACTTGTGGGCGTAGGAATTCAAGGAGCTCCTCTTTGGTGATGTCCTCCTTGTGTTCGGGCACAGGCACCACAACGGCCAAGGGCCGCTCCTGCCACTTGGCGTGGTGGACGGCGATCACGGCGGCTTCCATCACTTTGGGCTGGGCCATGAGGAGATTCTCCAACTGGACGCTGGAAATCCACTCGCCACCCGATTTGATCAAGTCCTTCGTGCGATCGGTGATCTCCATGTAGCCCTCAGGGTCCATGGTGGCCACGTCGCCCGTGCGGAACCACCCGTCTGACGTGAAAGCACCCTCATTGGCCTCGGGGTCATTGTAGTAGGCCGAGACCACCCACGGTCCTCGCACCTGCACTTCCCCCATGGTGTTGCCGTCCCACGGGAGCGGGTTCCCCTGGTCGTCCACTATGCGCAGCTCGATGCCGGCGGCGGGCATGCCCTGTTTGGCCCGCACGCGGTAGCGCTCCTCCTCGGGCCACTCTTCCATGTAGGACTTGAGGTTGGCCACTGTGCCCAGGGGGCTTAGCTCGGTCATGCCCCAGGCGTGGGTGATGGGCACGCCGAAGTCCTGCTCGAAGCCTTCGATCAGGGCGCGCGGCGCGGCCGAGCCGCCCACAATCATGGTGCGCAGGGAGCTGATGTCGTAGGAGGCACTCTTCAGGGCGTGGTAGAGGCCGATCCAGAGGGTGGGCACGCCGGCGGCCACGGTCACGCCTTCGTCCTGGATCATCTGGGCCATGTCCTGGGGCTTCAGGAAGGGGCCGGGGAAGACCAGCTTGGCCCCGACCAACACGGCCGTGAAGGGCAAGCCCCAGGCGTTGGCGTGGAACATGGGCACGACCGGGAAGATCACATCCCGTTCGGAGATGTTGAGGGTGTTGGACATGGCCGAGGCGAAGGAGTGGAGGAAGATGGCCCGGTGGGTGTAGAGCACGCCCTTGGGGTTCCCCGTCGTGCCCGAGGTGTAGCAGAGGCCCATGGCGTCCCACTCGTCGAGGTCGGGAAACTCGTACTCGTCCGAGGCGTCAGCCATGAGCTCCTCGTAGGCCAGGGTTGGGCCGAGGGAGGTCTCGGGCACGGACCCACTGCCTAACACGATGTAGTGTTCCAAGCTCTCCAATCGGCCCTGGATGCGCTCCAACAAGGGCATTAACGACGGGTCCACGAAGACAACCTTGTCCTCGGCGTGGTTGAAGATGTAGACGAGCTGGTCGGGGAAGAGGCGGATGTTGACCGTGTGGAGCACGGCGCCGATACAGGGCACGGCGAAGTAGAGCTCCAGGTGTTGGTAGTGGTTCCAGGCAAAGGTGGCCACCCTGTCGCCCTTCTTGATGCCCAATCGCTGTAACACGTTGGCCAGTTTGCGCACCCGCTTCTGAAAGTCAGCGTAGGTGTAGCGGTGGAGGCCTGTTTCCGTGCGGCTGACGACTTCCTTCTTGCCGTAGAGGCGCTCGTTGTGCTGCAGAATGTGTTTGAGGGTGAGGGGAAAGTCCATCATCAGTCCACGCATGGTTCACTCCTTTGTGAAGTTTGTGAGCTGTTCTCCGGCGATTCCAGTATAGTATGAAGTAAAGCAAAGAACACCTGCTTTGTCAACCGGTTTTGGCTGTGTATGGGGACATCGCCCTGGTCAGTCCAGTGGACGGCGGGCCACCCAGACGTGCACGCGGCTTTCCGGGGTCAACGGCTCATCGTTAAAGCCGCCGAACACGGCTTCGATGTAGTAGCCGGCCGCTTCGAGCATGGCGCGCACCTGGTGGGGCCAGAAGAAGGCGCGCTTGCGGGTCACATGTCGGCGTGAGATCGTGTGGCCGCCAGGATCCACGTCCTCGTAGATGTGGTGAACCGTGGCGACTTGATGGACGACGTCGAGCTCACGGCGTTCCCACACGTAGGTGATCTGGCCTGTGGAAGGATCCTGGCGGGTGTGGTACAGGTGGAGGGCCTCGGGCTGGGAGGCGATGAGCTCCTCCAGGCGGAGGACGGGCAAGTCGAAGGCCAATTTGCCCCCAATGTGCAGGTGTTGGCGCACATGGCGCAGGAAGGTCATCTGCTCCTCGAATGTGAGCAGGGCAGTGAGCCGGGCTGCCGGCACGTAGACCATGCCCACGCGGCGTTCCGGCGTGAACTCTGTCCACGGGGCGCTGATGGCAGTGAGCGGGTAACCCCGGGCGCGGGCGAACTGCTCCAGGGCGGTCATCTCCTCGGCGTCGGCATCCACGCCGATCACGCGAATCTCTTGGCTGGCGAGAACGAGGCAATAGCGACCGCCAGCGGCTCCAAGTTCCACCACGGGCTCCTGGGACCGGCGGGCATGACGGTAGTAGAAGCGCACGTCGTCGGGTACATCGGCGGGCGGCGGAATCACGAAGCGGACGTCAGCGCTCATGGGCAGGGTCTCCTGATCCAAGGTAATCTTTCACCCGTTGGGCCAACGTTTTGGTCATGCCCGGCACGGCTGCCAGCTCTTCCACGGAGGCACGCCGAATACCGTCGACGCTGCCGAAGCGGCGGAGCAGGCGCCGCCGGCGCTTGGGGCCGATGCCCGGGATCTCGTCCAACGAGGAGCGCAGGGCATTCCGCTCGCGCAGGCGCCGTTGGTAGGAGACGGCGAAACGGTGTGCCTCGTCGCGGACCCGCTGGAGCAGGTGCAGGGCGGGGGAGGAACGCTCCAAGCGCAGTGGCTTCGTCTGCCCGGGAACGTATAGTTCCTCTTCCCGCTTGGCCAGCGCGACAGCCGGCACCACATCGTCCAACTGGAACTCCGCCAGCACGGCCAGGATGGCGTTGAGTTGGCCGCGTCCGCCGTCCACCACGATGAGGTCAGGCAGAAGCCCCCACGGGTTGCCGCCGGGCTGGTGTTGGGCTTCCTGCCAGTTCTCCAGCCGGCGCCTGACGATCTCCTGGAGGCTGGCGACATCATCGTTGCGCGCCTGGCGCACACGGAACCGGCGATAGTGGCTCTTGCGGGGAACGCCTTTCTCCAGAACGGCCATGCTGCCCACCACGTAAGTTCCCTGCGTGTGGCTGACATCGTAGCATTCGATGCGCACGGGGGGATGGGGGAGGCTAAGAACCTGCTGGAGGATTTCGATGGCTTCCGTGTGGCGGTGTTCCTGGGAGGCCCAATGGGCTTTGAGGTGGGCCAGGGCTTCCAGGGCATTGCGAGTGGCCATCTCCACCAACGCCCGTTCAGGCCCCTCACGGGGCACGCGCAACACCACATCGGCACCCCGTCTCTGGCCGAGCCACTGCTTGATGATGAGCGCCTCGTCCAGATCCCTGGGAAGCAAGATCTCCGAGGGGACGCTGACCGATTCCCCGTAGAACTGCTTCAAGAAGGCGGCCATCACGTGAGCTTCATCCTCATCGTTGGCGTTGTCGAGCCAAAATGACTCCCGGCCGATCAGCTTGCCCCGAATGAAGAAGACTTGCACACAGGCGTTCTCCCGGTCGCGGGCGAAGGCGATCACATCCCGGTCCCCGCCCCCGACGTCCACGATCTTCTGGTGTTCGACCACCTGTTTCAACGCCGCAATGCGGTCGCGCAACACAGCAGCCCGCTCGAACTCCAGCCGTTCGGCCGCCTCCATCATCTCCTGGTGGAGACGTGCGAGGAGCTCCTCGTGGTGGCCGTCCAAAAATGCCATGAGCCCTTGGATTATGGTGCGGTACTCCTCCTGCGTGACAGCCCCAATGCAGGGCGCCGCGCAGAGGCGGATGTGGTAGTAGAGGCAGGCTCGTTTGTCCTGGCCGGTGATCGTGCGGTTGCACGTGAGGTAAGGAAACTGCCGGCGCAGGAGGTCCAAGGTCTCGCGCACGCTCCAGGCCGACGTGAATGGGCCGAAGTAGCGGGAACCATCGCGCACCATCTGCCGGGTCATCATCACCTTGGGGTAGGGTTCATGCCAGGTGACCCGGATGTAGGGGTAGCGCTTGTCGTCCTTGAGGCGCACGTTGTAGCGGGGACGGTGCTCCTTGATGAGGTTGTTTTCCAGCAGCAGGGCCTCAAGCTCGGAGTCGGTCGTCCAGACCTCGATGGTCTCCACCTGGGCGGTCAGGCGACGGATTTTGGGCACACGCTGCCCGGCGGCGCTCCAGTAGGAGCGCACCCGCTGGCGCACGTTCACCGCTTTGCCCACGTAGAGCACCTCGCCGGAGGCGCTCTTCATCATGTAGACACCTGTGGCGCGCGGAAGGGTCTCAAGTTGACGTCGGATGTGCTCGGGCAGAGCGTTGGACGACATGACACCTCTGGAGATCCCTTGAGGACGGCAACCTCATCTCCTCAGATGGCCAACAGCGTATCCGAAGCACTCGTGATCCCTGCGCTTGGTGTGGAGATCAGGGTTGTCCAGCAATTCGGAGATCGCATGGGCACATTGTGGTAGGAAAACATGTGATGGTCGCCTAGTTTCCAGTGGGGCTTGACATGGCCGTCAGGAAATCGTTCTCTCAATTCTAGCCAAAGCAGCATTCCGTGCAATTTCTGAGAAGTCTGTCGGGCATGCCCTCACACTTGGCGCCCTGTTTGGTTGCCAGGGCTGGCTTCCATATAATAACCCACATGAGAGGCAAAGGAGTGGGGAGCGGGCGTACACGCCGATGGCGTGTCTCTCCGCCCAGACCTTTCCACAGGGCCCTTCAGGGGTGCATTGCCGGGGCATGACATGAGCGCGTTGGGGCGCCGTGTGACTGACGGCCCGAAAGCCGAGCAAACCTGCGGCGAAGGCGAAGCGTTGCGTTTTGCTTGTCCCGCCTGCCGTGCGCCTTTGGAGCTCACCGGCCCGGGAGAAGCGCGCTGTCCGGCTGATGGCCATGTCTACACACGGGTGGACGGTATCTGGCGCTTCCTCTTGCCCGAGCGCGAAGCCTTCTTCCGCCAATTCGTTCAGGAGTACGAGACCGTGCGCCGCGCCGAGGGTCGCGGGGCCGACACCCCCGCGTATTACCGTGCCCTTCCCTTTCACGATCTCACGGGCCGTTACCAGGAGGATTGGCACATTCGGGCTCAGAGTTTCCTCGCGCTGCTCGAACACGTGGTGAAGCCTCTGGAAAGCACGCGGCAGCGGCCAATGGCGGTGCTGGACCTTGGCGCGGGCAACGGCTGGCTTGCCTACCGGCTCGCCCGCCGAAACCACACGGTGGCCGCTGTGGACCTGCTCACCAACGCCTTTGACGGCTTGGGCGCTCATGTGCATTATGATGTGACGTTCACCCCTGTCCAAGCGGAGTTCGACCGTTTGCCCTTCACCGAGGAGCTGGCCGACCTGGTGGTGTTCAACGGCTCGTTCCACTACGCGATTCACTACGAGACCACGCTGCGCGAAGCCCTGCGGGTATTGCGCACGGGTGGCCGGCTGGTGATCATGGACTCACCCGTGTACCGTGATGGCCGCAGCGGGGACCAGATGGTTCGAGAGCGGGAAGCTCTCTTCGAGGCCAAGTACGGTTTCCCGTCCAACGCCTTGGCCAGCGAGAACTACTTGACCTTCGACCGCCTGGCCGAGTTGAGCGATCGCGTGGGCGTTCACTGGGAGTTCGTCCGTCCCCGCTACTCGTTTGGCTGGCGGTGGACGCTGAGGCGGTGGCGGACACGGCTGGTGGGCCGCCGTGAGCCGGCCCAGTTCCTGCTCATTGTGGGCCGGAAGGAGAGGGTGGCGGGAACGTGAAGAGAGGTGTGGACGTGGGCCCAGTTCAGCGCGCTGTGTGGCCTGATCCTGCCATGCGTGCCCGCATCGCCGGCGTGCGGCGTCGGCTGTGGCGCTTTGTCCTGCGCTGGCGCTTCCGGCTCCTCCAGCGACACCGGTATGACCGCCTCGTACTCGAAGAGGTGGCCGGTTGCCCACTCCTGGTGCTTCCCGGCGTCTTCAACCCCAAACTCTTCCGCACCGGTGAGTTCCTGGCACGTGCTTTGACCCCCCCACCTCGTTCCCCCGGGCTGTGTGCTCCTCGACATGGGCACCGGATCGGGTGTGGGGGCTATTGTTGCGGCCCGCTGGGCGCGTCGGGTGGTGGCCGTGGATATCAACCCCGAAGCCGTGCGCTGTGCGCGCATCAACGCGCTGTTGAACCGAGTGGAGCACCGTGTGAACGTGCACGAGGGCGATCTCTTCGACCCGGTGCGCGGGGAGCGCTTCGACGTGGTGCTCTTCAACCCCCCCCCTTCTTTTGCGGCCGGCCAAGAAATCACCGGGAACACGCCCTGTGGGCCGATGATGTGGCGGAACGTTTTGCCGCTGGCCTCTGTGTCCACTTGGTGGCCGACGGGTACGCCCTAGTTGTCCTCTCGTCGGACGGGGATGTCGATGGCTTCCTGCAGGCCTTTCGGGGCCACGGCTTTGCCGTTCAAGCAGTAGCTGAGCAGGACTGGGGCAACGAGGTGGTGTGGCTCTACAAACTGCACGCACGTGGAGGCGAATAGGGACATGGTGGTGCTCTACAACCCGCCCAGCTCCGCACAGCGCAAGCCGGTGTTGCCCATGTCGCTGCTCGCCTTGGGGGCCCTGTTGGAGGGGGAGCACGAGTACGTGATCGTGGACGGCAACCTGGAGCCTGCCCCCTGGCTGCCGTGGACCGGGCCCTGCGCGAGACCGGGGCCGAGATTCTGGGCGTTACAGTCATGCCGGGTCCCCAGCTCTCCCACGCGGTCCCCCACTGTCGCGCGCTCAAGAGCGCCCACCCTGACCTCACCGTCGTCTGGGGGGGCTATTTCCCCACCCAACACTACGACGTGTGCTTGCGCGCCGATTACGTGGACTACGTTGTCCGTGGCCACGGCGAAGTCGTGTTCAAGGCGCTGGTGGACGCCCTGCGCTGTGGCGATGATCCCACCACCCTCCCGGGCGTGGCGTATCGCTCACCACAGGGCGAGCCGACCACCAATCAACTGGCTCCCATTCCCCATCCCGACCGGCTTCCTGATTTTCCCTACCACCAGGTCCCCGTGGCTCGCTACGTGCGACGCACCTTCATGGGCGCGCGCACCTTGCCCCACCACTCCAGCTACGGCTGTCCTTTCTTTTGCAACTTCTGTGCCGTGGTGAACATGGTCAACGGCCGGTGGCTGGCCCAGTCGGCCGCGCGCGTGGCCCGGGTGGTGCGTTTCCTGGTGAACATGTGGGGAGCCGACGCCATTGAGTTCTACGACAACAACTTCTTCGTCCACGAGGCGCGCACGGCCGAATTCGCCGAACGCATCTTGGACGCCGGGATCGCCTGGTGGGGGGAAGCGCGCATTGACACGCTGCTCAACTACTCCGAGCGCACGTGGAGACTCATGCGGGACAGCGGGTTGCGCATGGTCTTCCTGGGCGCCGAGACGGGCTCCGACGAGACCCTGAGGCGCATGAACAAGGGGGGCAAGGCCTCCACTGCCAAGACGCTGGAACTCGCGGCCAAGATGAGAGCCTACGGCATTGTCCCGGAGATGTCCTTTGTGCTCGGCAATCCCCCTGACCCTGAGGCCGACGTGCGCCAAACCATCGAGTTCATTCGCACACTGAAAGAGGTCAACCCGGAGACGGAGATCATTCTCTACATGTACACGCCCGTTCCCTTGGCCGGCGAGTTGTACGAACAGGCCAAGGCGAGTGGGTTCCGCTTTCCCCAGACGCTGGAGGAGTGGATCAGCCCGGCGTGGCAGGAATTTTCACAGCGGCGCAGCCTCAACATGCCGTGGCTCAAAGACCCCCTGCGCCGGCAGGTGCGCGACTTCGAGCGCGTGATGAACGCTTACTATCCCACGGTGACCGACCCGAAGTTGCGGGGCCTTTGGCGTTGGGTGCTCAAGACGGTCAGCGCCTGGCGGTATCACCTGCGCATTTACAGCTATCCTCTCGAGTTGCGCCTGTTGCACAAGCTCCTGGCCTACCAGAGGCCCGAGACGAGCGGGTTCTGATGCGACTCTTCCTGGAGACGCTGAAACGCCAATTGAGCCTGATGACTCATCGCATCTACGCCCTGCCGGTGGTGGTGCTCATGCCCCACAGCCGGTGCAACTGTCGC
The DNA here is from genome assembly GCA_030949995.1 of Ardenticatenia bacterium. GTDB lineage: Bacteria > Chloroflexota > Anaerolineae > Ardenticatenales > Ardenticatenaceae > WFWG01. The sequence continues at coordinate 215 of JAUZRY010000067.1, read as the reverse complement.
TGTGTCATGTGTGACATCTGGAGGGCCAACCGCGCGTTGCAGGAGCTCTCCCGGGAGGAGTTGGAACCCCACGTCGAGCCCATGCGCCGCCTCGGCGTGCGCTGGGTGGTCCTCTCTGGGGGTGAAGCGCTGATGCACCGCAACTTGTGGGCGCTCTGTGCGCTTCTGCGGGACGAGCTGGACGCCCGCATCACCCTCCTCTCCTGGGCTTGCTC
>JAUZRY010000066.1 GCA_030949995.1 Ardenticatenia bacterium | reverse complement strand
CTGCCAACGCCCACATCGGTGCCCCAGCCCACTCCCACACCATCTTCGCTCCCCGCTGTGACCATCCCCACCTCCCCATCGCCGGACAGACACGCCACCATGCCTGCCCCGAGCCCAACGCAACCGGCTCTCAGAACTGATAATGACTTCGGGACCCCAGGTGATACTAGCAACACTGGCGACACCGGCGACTCGGGCGCCACCGGCGACACCGGCGACTCGGGCGACACCGGCAACCGGACGACACCGGCGACTCGGGCGACACCGGCGACACCGGCGACTCGGGCGACACCGGCAACTCCGGACGACACCGGCGACTCAGCGACACCGGCAACTCGGACGACACCGGCGACTCGGGCGACACCGGCGACTCGGGCGACACCGGCGACACCGGCGACTCCGGGCGACACCGGCGACTCGGGCGACACCGGCGACTCGGGCGACACCGGCAACTCGGGCGACACCGGCGACACCGGCGACTCGGGCGACACCGGCGACTCGGACGCGACAACCTCGGACGACACCGGCGACTCGGGCGACACCGGCGACTCGGGCGACACCGGCAACTCGGACGACACCGGCGACTCGGGCGACACCGGCGACACCGGCGACACCGGCGACTCGGGCGACACCGGCGACACCGGCGACTCGGGCGACACCGGCGACTCGGGCGACACCGGCGACACCGGCGACACCGGCGACTCGGGCGACACCGGCGACACCGGCAACTCGGACGACCGGCGACCCGGCGACACCGGCGACTCCGGCGACATCTGGCGACACCGGCGACTCCGGGCGACACCGGCGACTCGGGCGACACCGGCGACTCGGGCGACACCGGCGACACCGGCGACTCGGGCGACACCGGCGACACCGGCGACTCGGGCGACACCGGCGACACCGGCGACACCGGCGACTCGGGCGACACCGGCGACACCGGCGACTCGGGCGACACCGGCGACACCGGCGACTCGGGCGACACCGGCGACTCGGGCGACACCGGCGACACCGGCGACTCGGGCGACACCGGCGACTCGGGCGACACCGGCGACACCGGCGACACCGGCGACTCGGGCGACACCGGCGACACCGGCGACTCGGGCGACACCGGCGACACCGGCGACTCGGGCGACACCGGCGACACCGGCGACACCGGCGACGACGCCGGCGACACCGGCGACACCGGCGACTCGGGCGACACCGGCGACTCGGGCGACACCGGCGACACCGGCGACTCGGGTGACACTGAAGATATGAGCCGCAAGACGACAACGATGAGGGCGATGACAACGACAACAAGGACACCGACGAGAACGACGAGCAAGATGAAAATGATGACTGAGGCAGGCAGCAACGAGCTCGGATTCACATAGCACTGTGCTAGCTCAGCACACATGTGGCCCGGCCTCTCCTTGTCGACAGGCACACACACCACCAGGAATTTGACAGGTATCTTCTCCTCTCATCATCGGCACTCCCAGCACCCCAGAGCAAGATAGAATTTGAACTGCAGCACTACTACCTGTACACTGAAGGAGCTGCCACACGAAATTCAACCGCATGAAGAGAGGAGGAGTTCCCGTGTCCGCACATCCATTTCCCTTTCACTCACCACCTCCTCGCGTGTGCCTGATCAACCTCTTCACCCGCCCGTATGAGAACGCAGTTGCCACTGCGCGCACGTGTTACTCGTCGACGGGCATCGTGCTGCCCAAGACGTTTCCGCCCACCCCGAGATGCGCGACCGCATTGCCCGTACCATCTACGACGCCGGCCACCACACCACGTTCCAACACGCCCACGTCCAATTTGCCCTGGAAAACGTCAGCCGTCACTTCATCTGGTCCTTCCTCCACTCCCATCCCTTTTACAACAGCGAACAAGTCAGCCAGCGCTACGTGCGGGTCACCCCTGATCAGGTGGCAGTGCCGCCTTTGCACGGGAAAGCCCTCGACCTGTACGTGGAGACGGTCAGACGGCAGACAGAGGCATATGGCACCCTTATCGAGCTGCTTCTGCCCACTGTCGAACGTCTCTACTTCGAGCGCTTTCCGGGCCGGCGCCCCAAGGACAACCAACCTCACCCCTTGGCCCGCCGGTGGATTCCCAAGAAGGCCCAGGAAGTGGCCCGGTATGTGCTGCCCGTGGCCACATGTGCCTACCTCTACCACACTGTTAGCGTGCTCACACTGTTGCGCTATTACAGATTATGTCAACAATACGATGCCCCCACAGAGACGAGCTTCGTGGTGACCCAGATGGTCCAGGCCGTGCTGCGCGAGGACCCGTTGCTGGAGAGCATTCTGGAGGAACCTCTTCCCCTGGAGGAGACCCTCGAGTATCGCTTCTGGGCGCCAATGAGCACACACGCGCCCACATTGTACTCGGCCGAGTTCCGCGCGGAATTTGACACTTCTCTTGAGGGCCACACCAGCAAGCTCGTTCGCTGGTCACCGGACAACGAGGCTGTGTTGGCCCAAGCGGTCCGGGAGGTGTTGGGCGTGCCCCGGCGGGCGCTCTCAGACGACGAGGCCATCACCTTAGTGCTTGACCCACGTCAGAACCGGTATTTCGGCGAATCGCTCAACCTCACCACCCTCAGCAAACTCACGCGCACCCTCGCACATCCCCATTATACCTTCCGCAAGAAGCTCTCCCACACGGCCGACAGCCAGGACCAGCGGCACCGCATGACGCCAGCCAGCCGTCCGGCACTCACAGCCTACCTGACGGCCGACCCGGATTACATCACACCGGCATTGGTCCACGAGGTGCCAACCGCCAAGGCCCTGTACGAGGAAACCATGGTGCGCACGTGGGAGGCGATCAACGGGCTGCTGGCCTTGGGAGTTGCCCCCGAATACGCCGCATACCTGTTGCCCAACGCCGTCAGCATTCGGTTCACGGAGAGTGCCGATCTGCTCAACCTGCACCACAAGTTGCGCATGAGGCTCTGTTACAACGCGCAGGAGGAGATCTTTAGCGCCAGCCTCGACGAGGCACGCCAAATCGGCGAGGTCAACCCACGCATTGGGCGCTACTTGGGGGCTCCGTGTGCGCTCCGACACGCTGCTGGTATCACCCCGTTCTGCCCTGAGGGAGACCGCTATTGTGGGGTGCCCGTGTGGCGGTTGACATTGGCGGAGTACGAGCGCCTGTTGTAAGGAATCCAGCCGTGGTAGATCAGGTGCCCACAGGGGAGACCGTCAAAGGCCTAGTCGCCAAGGGAGGAGTCGTGAACGGGGGATGTCATCATGGGGGCGCACGTGAAGTGCGCCCCCGGTCGATTATGATTGCGGTGTCTTGTCGATGCGGAAGCAGCACTCGCCCTCGCCGAGGTTCATGCACTTGATCTCACGCACCATGTAGTGGTTGCCCGTTGCCCAGCGGAGCGCTTCTTGAATGGTGCCGGCCGTCGTGTAGCAAGCCGGGTTGCTCGAAGACCGCTCCCTGAAGACACAGGGACAGGCCGTGACCACGAAGTACCACGCTTCGTCGTCCTCGTCCATGTGGGCGGTCATGTTGACCCGCTCGTTGGAGGCGTTCTGCATTCGGGTGAGGATCATTTTCACCTTGGCCTGTTCGGGCAGCAACTTGAGGGCCAAGCCGGCCAATCCCAAGATCGCCGGCTGCTGTTCGAGGGTGTACCGGAACGTCACGCGCCCGATCTGCGCCAAAATAGCACGCGCGCCACGGGGACCGTAGAAGTCCTCCACAGCCTGCTGGAGCCGCGCGTAATCCTCAAAGGTGATGTCGTGGTCCAGGTTGTTCGGCGGGGGATTGCTGATGTACGCCTGTAACCCGGAGGCATTCAACATGGCTCGAAAGCCTTTTTCTCCCATTACTTCTTCAATGGCGCGAAATAACACGTAGAGTGCGGCATTGGGCATAGAACGGTTCTCGGCGGACATAGGAGTTTCCCCCCACTCAATTGTGATCGTAAGATTCGAGAATGGTGTATAACAGCTCTAACAGCACCGTCTTCACACTCTCCTTGTCCTTGGCCACGCACGGCAGCACCTTCACCCAGGGTTCCAGCTCTAAAACGATGCGGATATCCTCAGGAGGCCAGGCATCCTCCAAGTCCTGTTTGTTGGCCGCTACCACGAAGGGCGTGTCAGCATAGGACCGGAAAATGTCGATGATCTGTTTGGCTTCCCGGAAGGTTTCACTGCGGGTGCTGTCAATGAGAACGATAAACCCCAACATGCCCTCGGCGAGGATTTCCCACATGAAGTCAAAGCGCTTTTGGCCGGGGGTGCCGAAGAGGTAGAGCACCAGGTCGTCGTCCACCGTGATGCGGCCAAAGTCCATGGCCACGGTGGTGCTGCTCTTGACCGTGCTGGTGAAGTCACTGATCTGGCGTTCTGTGGAGACGACGGCGATTTCGCTGATCGTCTGGATGAACTCCGTCTTGCCAGCCGCAAAGGGGCCTGTGACGACCATCTTGACGGTTTGCATGATGCAATAACTCCGATTAAAACGTATTCAGCGTACAGAGAATAAAAGTCGACTGAGCACCGGAGAATGAATGAAAATCGTGCTCGGAAATTAGAGCTGGTTGTGACGATTGATGTTCGCCCTAGAGACCACGGATAAATTTGATCAGCCTGCGGACGACATTTTTCTCCACAGCAGGCGCCTTGGGCCTATGGCTACTGGGCGCTCCACCCGAAGACAAGGCGGAGCTGGGCGCTCCGGCGCCCACCCCCTGCGGCGCAGCCTGGGCTGGCCGTGGACGGCCTGTTGGTTGACCCACCACTTCCACCAGCCCGTTGCGCATAAGTTTCAACACAATACGCCGAATTTGGAACTCGTCGAGCCCACTGTACTTAGCAATCTGGGCAATGGTGTTGCGGGGGTTAATGAACGAGATCACCCGCCACTCATCGCGGCTCAACTTGATCTTCGACAAATTGGTGCTGGGATTCTCCGTGAAGCGCAGGGCCACGTTCAAGTCAGGCAGCTCTTCCCGCAGGGTAGCCAGCTCCTTCTGGCGCTGGTCGCCCTCCAACACGATACTGTCCAAATTAATGGGCACGACAATGCGTTCGGGCGGCGGGGGCTTATTGGGCTCAAAGTGGAACTTGCCGTCCTCCCAACTGAGGGCCTTCAACACAACGTCGGACGTGTGGCGGCGAATCGCGTACAGAATATCATTCCGGGAGATGTAGCCGGCGTTGATCAGGCGCAGGCCGAGCTCCCTGTCATTCGGTGCTGACAACTGCTGCAACACCGTGCGGAGTTGATGTTCCCGCACGCGGCCGAACTTGAGCAACAGGCGTGCCAAATCCCCGTCACCGTTGAGAGAAGCATGAACGATCTTTCCCTCTTTGAAGTACAGCTCCACCCGCCCCTGATCACCCTCGATGGTCAGTGCCCCGGTCTTGCGGGCCAGCTTGACAAGGTTCAAGAGTTGGGTCAGGCTAATATCGCGTAGGCGTCCTTTCAATGCCATAGCTGTTACAACCTCTAAAGGTTCCTCGGGCTATTGCCGCGCGGATTATACCAGCAAGGTGCCCGACTCGTCAACTAAGCAACGCTTCCTTGAACACGCTGGCGCGCCGGCGGGCAAGCACGTCCCGGGCGCGCTCGTGCCAGTGCAACCATTCACCTGGCCGGCACGGGGTCACAAGACCACGAAACACCTTCCATCCCACATGGGGATGCCCCAACTGTACTTCCCCCGTGAAGAAAGGGGAACGTCCGGCCAGAGTCCCCTTACACCATAACACAAACAGTCGAAAGGTCAAATAGGAAAAGTGGTCCAGTGGACCCACCCGGGTGGGAGAGGTGCCGGCGTCGCCTGGCTTGCTGCACCGAGGAAGCGTGGTAGACTGAAATGCGCCGGGCACGAGAAAGGGAGGGAGGCAAACAGGTGCCGCCACTGTACGGAGGCATTGAGGCTGGGGGAACGAAGTTCGTGTGTGCTGTGGGGCATGGGCCAGATGCCCTGCTTGACGAAGTGCGCATTCCCACCACCACCCCTGAGGAAACCCTCGCGCGCGTCGTGGCCTTCTTCCGCCCCTATGGTGCCGAGCTGTGTGCCGTAGGCATTGCCAGCTTTGGGCCCGTGGACGTGCGCCCGGGCTCGCCCACCTACGGGTTCATCACCACCACGCCCAAGCCCGGCTGGGCTCACACACCCATTGTCCACATCGTGGCCGAGGCGCTGAACGTGCCAGTGGGCTTCGACACCGACGTGAACGGGGCGGCTCTGGGTGAACACCTGTGGGGGGCTGGCCGTGGTTTGGACGCTTTTCTTTACCTCACTGTAGGTACAGGAATCGGCGGTGGCGGCCTGGTTAACGGCAAACGGCTTCACGGCCTTCTCCACCCAGAGATGGGACACATGCGCCTGCCTCACGACCGGGAACGGGACCCGTTTCCCGGCCTCTGCCCCTTCCACGGCGATTGCCTGGAAGGGTTGGCCTCCGGCCCGGCCATTGAGGCCCGCTGGGGTCGGCCGCCCCACACCTTGCCGCCGGACCACCCGGCCTGGGCCTTGGAGGCGGAGTACCTGGGCATCGCGTTGGCCAACTTAACCTTCGTGTTCTCCCCCCAACGCCTTGTCGTGGGGGGCGGTGTCATGCAGCCACCCCACCTGTGGCCTCAAGTGCGGGCCGCTTTCGTCCGCGCGCTCGGGAACTACGTGGATCTCCCGGCACTGGGCCAGCACGTGGAGGACTACCTCGTTCCCCCTCACCTGGGGCCGCGGGCGGGTGTACTGGGGGCCATTGCGCTCGCCGTGGAGGCCGCACGGGGGGACACCTCCACAGCCTGATGCCCACTCATGCCCCTGCCCCATCGGCTTCGGCCACCTTTACCGCCACCACCATACCGTCACCGGCCGGAAAGACAGTACTCACCACACGCCCGTCAGCGGCCACCAGGGCGTTGAACGCCCGCATGAGGCGGGCGATCTCGTCGTCGCCCTTCACCACGCGGCCGTGGGCGAAGGCGTTGTGAGCCGCCACCACCCCGCCCACGCGCAGGTGCGTCACGGCCCACTCGTAGTAGAAACGGTAATCCTGCTTGTCCGCGTCAATGAACACCAAGTCAAAGGGGGCTTTCCCGCTCAGCTCCGGCAACACGTCCCGCGCATCGCCCTCCCACACCTCCACACGTGCCGGCACGTGGGCCTCGACCACGTGTTCGCGGGCCAAGCGGGCGTGTTGAGGGTCTCGCTCCACGGTGTAGAGCACGCCGCCCGGCACCATGCCACGGGCAATCCAAATAGCGCTGTATCCACCCAGCGTGCCCACCTCCACAGCCCGGCGGGCTCCACAGGCGCGCGCCACCACCTGGAGGAACCGCCCTTCCTCAGGCTGTATGTGGATGGCGGGCAGGCCGTGTTCAGCCATGCGCCGGCGCACCCGGAGGAGCGCCTCGTCCTCCACGGCAAAGTGGTTCGTCACGTAACGGCTCAGTGCCTCGTTATAGGTAACCATCGTGACCTCCACGGGGGAATGCTGTCGCCCAGACAAGCTCCTGTCTCGGGCGAAGGATAGTATACTCACAAGGAGCCAACGGCGAAACTCCGGCTGACAGAAGCATAGGGAGCGTGTTGACCGAATTGGGGCGAGGGAGTACAATAGCTCCCGGGTTGGCGACCAAGCCAACTCCAACAACTTCCCCCGTCCACACCACACGCGCCGCTCACAGCCAACAACCACATGCAGGAGAACAGACCAATGTCTTACACGGAACTCGACCAATTGGCCGTCAACACCATCCGCTTCCTGGCCGTTGACGCGGTCCAACAGGCCAACAGCGGCCACCCAGGGATGCCCATGGGGGCTGCGCCAATGGCCTACGTGCTCTGGACACGCTTCCTGCGGCACAACCCCAGGAACCCCGAGTGGCCCAACCGGGACCGATTTGTGCTCTCGGCCGGCCACGGCTCCATGCTCCTCTACGCCCTGCTCCACCTGACGGGCTACGACCTGTCCCTCGACGAGATCCGCCGCTTTCGCCAGTGGGGCAGCAAGACGCCCGGTCACCCCGAATACCGCGTGGCTCCGGGCATTGAGACGACCACCGGGCCCTTGGGGCAGGGGTTCGCCAACGGCGTGGGCATGGCCATCGCCGAGCGTCACTTGGCCGCCCTCTTCAACCGGCCCGGCTACGACATCGTGGACCATTACACCTATGCCATCGTCTCCGACGGTGACCTCATGGAAGGCATCTCTTCCGAGGCAGCCTCCTTGGCCGGTCACCTGGGATTGGGACGCCTCATCTACCTGTACGACGACAACGACATTTCCATTGACGGCAGCACCAACCTGACCTTCACCGAGGACGTGGCCATGCGCTTTCACGCCTACGGCTGGCACGTGCTGCGCGTGGCCGACGGCAACGACTTGGAAGCCATCGAACAGGCCATTGCCGAAGCCCGCCAAGTTCTTGACCACCCATCGCTCATCATCGTGCGCACACACATTGGCTACGGCAGCCCCCACAAGCAGGACACGGCCGCCGCCCACGGCGAGCCCTTGGGCGAGGAGGAAGTGCGCCTCACCAAGCGCAATTTGGGATGGCCCGAGGAGCCTCCCTTCTACGTGCCCGGCGACGTGGCCGCCCACATGGGGCGGGCCGTCGAGCGGGGCGACCAGTGGGAGCGGGAATGGCGCCACCTCTTCGCCCGGTACGCCGACGAATACCCGGAGCAAGCCCGCCTGTGGGAGCAGTTCTGGACCGGCACACTTCCCGACGGGTGGGATGCCGACCTGCCCACTTTTGAGCCGGGCACCCACGTGGCCACCCGGGCTGCCAGCGGCAACGTGCTCGACACCCTCGCCCCTCGAGTGCGAAACCTTATCGGCGGCTCGGCCGACCTGACCCCCTCCAACAAGACGAAGTTCACGGGAGCCACACTCTTTCACCGCGACGACTACAGCGGCCGATACCTCCACTTTGGCGTGCGGGAACACGCCATGGGCGCCATCCTGAACGGCATGGCCTATCATGGGGGCCTGCGCCCCTACGGCGGCACGTTTCTCGTCTTCAGCGATTACATGCGGCCGGCCATCCGCTTGGCCGCCCTTTCCCACCTGCACGTGATCTACGTCTTCACCCACGACAGCATCTGGCTGGGCGAAGATGGCCCTACTCACCAACCCGTGGAACACTTGGCCAGCCTGCGGGCCATGCCCAACCTGGTAGTCATTCGTCCCGGCGACGCCAATGAGGTAGTGGAAGCATGGCGCGTGGCCCTCACGATGAGAGAGAGGCCGGTGGCCCTCGTGTTGAGCCGACAGAAGGTCAACACCCTGGACCGCACCCGCTATGCCCCGGCCACCGGGCTGCGGCAAGGAGCATACGTGTTGGCCGAGAGCCACCCGAGCCGGCCGGACCTCATCCTAATCGCCACCGGCTCGGAAGTTCCCCTGGCCGCGGCCGCCTACGAGCGCCTGGCCGACGAGGGCCTGGCCGTGCGCCTGGTGAGTATGCCCTCGTGGGAGCTCTTCGCCGAGCAGGACGAGTCCTACCGCCACAGCGTGCTGCCCCCTGACGTGAAGGCCCGTCTGGCCGTTGAGGCGGGGGCCACGCTGGGCTGGGAGCGCTGGGTGGGCGAGCACGGCCGTGTGGTGGGCATCGACCACTTTGGCGCCTCGGCCCCCTACACAGTCCTGATGGAGAAGTTGGGCTTCACCGTGGAACACGTGGTCAACCAGGCCAAACAGGTGTTAAACGCAGATCAGACGGCCATCACCTGACGGAGAAGCAGGGCGCTTTGAGCGTCCTTGGTTGGGGCTGAACGCCCACGTCCTCGGATGAGGTACGCCATCATCCTCCCGACAGGGCGAGTTTCCGCCCGCTGGCCCGGGATGCCTTCCACCCGTCCCCCCAGAAGATGAGCAGGGCCAGCCACACAGCCCCATACCCAACAAGCTGTGAGATGGTGAAGGGCTCCCGGTACACCAGAACCCCGATGAGGAATTGGAGGGTGGGTGCCAAGTACTGGAGAATGCCCACCACGCTTAGCGGAATACGCCGCGCCGACGCCCCAAAAAGGAGCAACGGCACGGCTGTGAAGGCGCCCGTGCCGGCCATCAGCATGCTTGGCCCAAGCCCGGCCCGCCAAAATGCCCCTTGGCCCTGGACGTCGGCCCACGCCAGAAAGGCCAAAGCAGGCGCGAAGAGCAGGCCCGTCTCCAGAGTGAGCCCTTCCAGAGCGTCCAGTGGCGCCACCTTCGTCACCAAGCCGTAGACGCTGAACGTGCCGGCCAAGGCCAACGCAATCCAAGGTAAACGTCCGTAGGTGGCCGTGAGGTACCCAACCCCAAATGCGGCCAAGCCCACGGCGACCCACTGCCAGGGACGCAGCCGTTCCCGGAGCACCACCATGCCCAGCAACACGCTGAGCAGCGGGTTGATGAAATATCCTAGGCTAGCCTCTACAATGAACCCGGCGTTCACAGCCCACACATAAGTCAGCCAGTTGCCGGCCAAAATGAGCGCCGCCACACCGTAGACCGCCACCACGCGGCCATCACGCCACAGGGCGCGCAGCCGGCTGAGCTGGCCGGTCACGCCGAACAATCCCACGAGGAAGAGAAACGACCACACCAGCCTGTGCCCAATAAGCTGTGTGGCCGGCACCTGCCGGAGCAGTTTCCAGTAGACCGGCGACACCCCCCAGATCACATAAGCGGCCACGCCGTACACGAATCCTCGTCTATCGTAGCGCATTGATCTCCTCCTTCGACCGCCCTGGTTGCACGATCACTCGCGAGGCTCCGAGTATACCACATACAGATGGTCGCCGTGTCCCTGACACCCAGCGTGCAGTTTTCCCTCTTCGCGACTTGAGGGTATCGTAAAGGCTCCAACGGAACACCACATGCTGGAGGAGGAGCACTATGACCAGAGCGGCAACGCCCGCGGCTTGGATTCACGTGATTTCCCCCGAGAAGGCTGATAGCGCCCTTTGGCGCGCCTACGCCCGGTGTGTTGACCCCCAGACCGGCAAGCCGGCCCACATCATGGCCGTTCACAGCCTCAACCCGGCCGCCATGCTGGACCACCGGGCCCTCTACCGGACCCTGATGTACGGCCCTTCCCCGCTCAGCCGCGCCCAGCGGGAGATGATCGCCGTGGTGGTCTCCACGGCCAACCGATGCCGGTACTGAATGACACATCACGGAGCGGCGCTCCGCCAGTTGACCGGAGACGACGCCCTGGTGCGCTGGCTCGTGGCCGATCCCGCCAGTGCCCCCATCTCGCCAGCCGAACACGCCATGCTCGACTACGCCCTCAAGCTCACCCGCACGCCATGGGCCGTCACCGAAGAGGACGTCGAGCAGCTTCGTCGCGCCGGCTGGGACGACCGTGCCATCCTGGACATGGCCAGTATTGTGGCCTATTTCAACTTTGTCAACCGCCTAGCCGAGGGCTTAGGCGTCACCTTGGAGGCATACTGGCGCGAGAATGAGTGCTTGGGCCCTGATGGGGGCTCGAAGGAGCACAGCATGTCATGAACGTTGCCCTGGTGACCCCAGGCTTCAGCGCTCACGAACGGGATTGGTGCATTCCCGCGCTCCTAGAACTGGCCCGGGCGCTGGCAGCCACATGTGAAGTCACCGTCATCGCCCTGCGCTATCCCCCGAGGCGGGGCGCATACGCCGTGGGCACCATTCCTGTCCACGCCTTGGGAGGCGGCACTGTGGGTGGACTCGGGCGGCTCCCCCTCTTCGCCCGCGCCCTGTGGGCGCTCAAGGCCACGCCCGCGGACATCTACCACGCCTATTGGGGCGACGAGCCCGGCGCCCTCAGCACGCTGGCCGGCCGGCTGAGTTCCCGCCCGGCACTCGTCTCCCTCTTCGGAGGCGAGTTAGTCGCCATGCCCAACATCGGCTACGGGGGACAGCTCAGCCGCTGGAACCGCCTGCTGGTTCGGATCACCCTCTGTTGCGCCAACATGATCGCCGTGGGCTCCCGCCCCGTTGCACACCTCGTTAAGGCGAGGGGACGGACCAAAAACGTGGTGGCCTGCACATTGGGCGTCAACGCCCGTCGGTTTACCCCCGCAGGTGAGCGCGTGGCCCTGCAAGGCCGGCCCGTCCTCCTCCACGTAGCCTCCCTCGTGCCTGTCAAAGACCAGGCCACGCTGCTGGGCGCCCTGGCCGCCCTGCGCGCCCGCTACCCCCGTGCTCACCTGCACATCGTGGGTGACGGCCCCCTGCGCGCGGCCCTCGTGCGCCTGGCCTTTCGCCTCGGCGTGAGAGATCACGTCACCTTCCACGGGCCCGTGGCCCACGACCGCCTGCCCCCATTTTACCGCGCTGCCGACGTGCTGGTGAGCAGTTCGCGCTTCGAGAACCAGAGCCTCGTGATCCTGGAGGCCGCCGCCTGTGGCACACCCACGGCCGGCACGGCTGTGGGCCTCGTCCCCGAGCTCCACGAGCTGGGCGTCGCCCAAAGCGCCCCGCCCGGCGATCCCCGCGCCTTGGCTGACGCCACAGCCCGCCTGTTGGAAGCCGACGCGGTCGCACTGGCCCGGCGATCCCGCGAGGTGATCGAAGCCCGCTTCAGCCTGGAGCGCACTGTGGAGACACTTACGGCCCTCTACGCCCGGGCCACAAGGCGCAACTGATTTCCTGCGCCGACGCGGGCGCGCTCGCCCCGTTCCACCAGGGCCCGTCCAACACCCAACAGCAGCCAGAAGAGCGAGGCCGTGGGCGTGAACCCCAAAAAGGCGTCCAAAAGCCCGTGCACCGTGAATGCCAGCACGCCGGCCACCACACCGGCTGCCAACGTGGCCTCGTCGGGCATTGCGTGCCGCCAGGAACGCCACAAGTCGCGGCCACTGGCCAGGACGAAGGCCGCAAATCCTGCCAGCCCCACGAGCCCGACGCCGCTCAACAGCTCCAAGTAGAGATTGTTCGCGTGCAGGCGGCGGTCCCACGCCGGGAGGCCCAAGTAGCTCCCGTAGCGTTGACGAAACGTGTCGGGGCCATGGCCCAGCAGCGGGCGCTCGCGCCACATGGCCAAGGCCGCACGCCACAGGTCACGCCGGGCGACTGTGGGGGGGACCGTGGGCTGGGGTTCTGGGGATTTGGGGGCAGGATGTGCGGGTGTCCCGCGGCCCTCGCCCTCCACCTCAACCAACGTGAACGCCTCGAGCACGCCCCGGTGGCGAAACCAGAGGATCTGGCGTTGGAGCATCCCCCAGGTGAGGCGGTAGGTGCCCGGCGGGAGATCCACGGGCACGGCCACGTGAAGGCGAACACGTTCGCCGGGCGCGACCGGGCCCGGCAGAGGCCACTCGGCGTGGGGCATGTCGAGCACAGCCCCGTCCTCCGCCCGACGCCAGTACGTGCCCAGGGCAAAGGCGCTCTCACCTGCGGGCGTCCACGTGGCCGCCCCTGTGTTCTCCACCTCCACGGTGAGCGTCACCACGTCCCCGGCGCGAACCCGAACGGCAGCGGGCACGGTGTACCGCGCCCCATACCACGTCAAGTCGTTCTCGGTGGTGAAGCGAGCGCGAACGGTCGGACTGTTCCAGGCCAATAGGGCCACAGAGGCCCCCATGCTCACCATAGCAACCCCGGCAGGCAAGAGCAAGGCCTTCGTGTGCCGGCGCGTCGAGGCCAACACGCCGAGAGCCACAGCGGTGAGGAGCACCGTTGCCATGCCGCTGCGCGTCAGGGTGAGGGCCACGGCCACACTCAACAGCCCGACGGCGCCCAGCGCGGCCACTCGCCCCTGGCCTCGCTCTGTGGCCGCCAGCACGGCGGCCAGAGGCCACACCATCTCGAAGTAGGCCGAAGCAATGGTAGCGTATTGGAAGGAACCGCTCAGGCGCAACACCCCGCCCACGCGGCTGGGTCCCTCCTTGAACAGGGCCAACCACGGCCCGAGGGGAGCCCAACCTGCCACCTCGCCGAGGCCCACCAGAGCACTGACCACGCCGCCTGCCACACATGCCCACAGGAGCAGCCGCCAGGACCACGTCGTCCGGAGGAAGGCGGCCACAGCCCCCATGAACGCCGCACCGGCAGCCAGCCGCAGGGCAAACTTGAGCGCTTCCGGGCGGTAGGCCGGCGCCAACAGGGCCGAGAGTAAAGCCCCTCCCAGGAAGAGCACCAGGGCCCCATCAGCCAGCCTCGGCTGCCAACGTGGCCGGGCGACTGCCACTGAGAGGATGAAAGCGCCCACCACCACCTCAACATTGGTGACGGCCAGGGGGCCCACCCCCAAGGTCGGCCGCACAATCTCAAAGGGCAGGAGGAGAGCTGTCACCACCAGAAGCAGCAGGGAGAGAAACACGTTTGTGGCGGGAAAATCGGCGAGCATACGGCCTCCGGTCCCGTGCGCTCAGCCGGGCATCCACAGTAGTGGGACCTTCACCTGCCACACCCACTGTTCTGGATCGAGGGGCGCGTGATCAGCCGGGATCACTAGCAATCCGGCTCCCACCTCGCCGACGGCTCTGGCGACGGCCTCCGCACTGCCGCCGGGCACCGCGATCACGTGAGCGGGCACTTCCTGTGCAACCAGCCAGCGCTCAACGCGCGCAGGAGGCTCAGCCGCCAACACCACCAGGTGACCGCCCATGGCTGCGCGGAGGCGGGCGGCCATGTGAAGCGCCGATGTCACACGGGAGGGGCTCCACACCACCACTGGCGGGCCCAGACGGATGCCGTGGCGCACGACGAGCAGGGGCCTGGAGAGCTCCTGGAGCGCCGCGCGTACCGTTGAGCCCACCCCACGCGCCCGAATAGCCGACGACCTGCCGCTCACGCCCAGGCAGACGATGTCATGAGTCGGCGCAGCCGCCATCAGGGCCGTGGCCACTCGGCCCCGCACCGTGTGAAAGGACCAGCGCACCTGCCGAGAGCCAGCCACCTCCGCGAGCATGGCCTCAGCTCGGCGCGCCAGGACGCGCAGTTGCTGTTCCAAATATTCGCGGCTCAGGGGCCTCAGCGCGGCCGAGTAGAGGCCCACCTCAAAGGCTGGCAGATCGCCGAGAGCTAACACTTCACTCTCCTCCACGAAGAGCCCTCTCACGTCTGCCCGGAGGGCTGCGGCCAACTCCACGGCCGCGTCCAAGGCCGCTCGGCTGTGGGCGGAGAGGTCCAGAGCGACCAAGATGTGGCGGATGGACGCAGGTGGTTCTGAACTCCTCATGCCTCCTCCTCTGATGGCTCTTCCGGCTGTCTTTCGCCCGGTGCTTCTCCCTCGTCGTCGTGGCGCGCGTGTGCCACGTCGTCCTGGTCGTCGCCCGAAAGGCCATGAAGCTCCTCGTCTTCAGGAGGCGCTGGCCCACGCTGACGCCTGGCCACTTGTTCGAGTCGGCGTGCGACCAAGGCGTTCAGCGAACCGTCGGGATAGCGGCCTTCGTCATCTCGCTCGCCCGCCTCGATGCCCATAAGAAGTTCCACGCCTTCATCCACCGTCTCAATGGCGTACACGGCAAAACGCCCTTCGGCCACAGCCTGCACGACATCCTCTCGCACCATGAGGTGCTCCACGTTGGCACGGGGGATGACCACACCGTGGTGGCCAGTGAGGCCTCGTGCCCGGCAGATATCAAAGAAGCCCTCGATTTTTTCGTTCACGCCCCCCACGGCCTGCACGTGGCCGTGCTGATCCACTGCCCCGGTTATCGCCAACGACTGCTTGATGGGCACATTGGCAATGGCCGAGAGAAGCGCCAGCAGCTCGGCCACCGAGGCGCTGTCCCCCTCAACCTCGCCGTAGGATTGCTCAAAGACCACACTGGCGGAGAGGGAGAGGGGGCGCTCCGTGGCATATCGGCCCTCGAGGAAACTGGAGAGAATGAGCACACCCTTGGAGTGAATGGGGCCCCCGAGACGCACTTCCCGTTCAATGTCCACAACGTGCCCTCGGCCGGCCCACACGCGGGCCGTAATGCGGTTGGGCCGGCCGAAGGCAAAGGTGCCCAAGCTGACAACCGATAGGCCGTTGATCTGGCCCACCCGTTCGCCCTCCGTTTCAACGCGAATGGTGCCCTGCACAATCTCCTCCTGGACCCGCTGGCGGAGCCGGTCGGCCCGAAAGGCCTGAGCGTCTACAGCCTGCTGCACGTGCACCGCTTCCACCACCTCACCATCCTCTTGGGCCGCCCAATACTCGGCCTCGCGCAACAGGTCCACCACGCGGTTCATGCGCACCGAGAGCCGTCCAGCATCGCCCGTCCACCGGGCACTCTCCTCGATAACCCGGGCCACGGCCTCGGCACGGAAGGGACGCAGCCCTTCCTTGTGGACCAACGTGGCCACGAGGCGGGCATAGCGCCGCTCATCGTCGGGCGTGCGCCCCATGCGGTCATCAAAATCGGCTGCCACCTTGAAGAGTTCGGGAAAATCAGGGTCGAGCAAGGTCAACATGTAGTAGAGGTGGCGATCCCCCAAGAGCACGACTTTCACGTCCAAGGGAATGGGCTCGGGCTCGAGGGAGAGGGTGGTCACAAGCCCCAGGGTTTGGGCGGGGGATTCAATGCGCAGTTGGCGGGAACGCAAGGCACGCTTGAGCCCTTCCCAGGCAAGTGGGTGTTGGAGCACACGGTGGGCGTCCAAGATGAGAGTAACCGCCGTTGGCCCGGTGGAGGGCTCCTGGCTTGATGAGCGTGAAGTCGGTGACCAACGTGCCCATGTGAGTCACGTGTTCCACGCGCCCCAACAGGTTTGCCAAGGTGGGATTGTCCTCGTAGACCACAGGGGCCCCTTGGGCACCGCCGTGATCCACCAAGACATTGACGTCATACCGGCGCAGGGGTGTGCCCAGGGCCTGCTGTTGGGCGTTGACCACGGCCGGCGGCACGGCAGCCGGGGCCTCCTGGTGCATGAAGAGGGCGGCATTGGCGATGATATCGCGTTCCACCTCGTCCAAATACGCCATCACCTCGGGCAAGTGGGTGTAGTGTTGGCGTACTTCGTCGACCAGGGGGCGCACGGTGTACCCGGCCACCTCCCGATCGAGCTCCATGAGCTTCTGGCGGAGCTCCCGCTGCCACCGGGGCACTTGGCGGAGCACGCGCTGAAGCTCCTCCTGCATGGCCTGGATGTTGGCCGTGATGCGCTCCCGCTCCTCGGGAGGAAGTTGTCGGAACTCCTCGGGGGAGACCACCTGGCCCAAGCGCACGGGCGCGAAGGCAAAGCCCGCCGGCGTGTGCACAAGGGTCAGCCCCCGCTCCTTGGCCTTGTGGTGCAACGCCTCGAAGGCTTGCTGTTGGCGCTCCACGAATTCCTGTTGGATAACCTCACGACGAGTTTGATACTCGTCGCTCTCGAAGGCAGCCGGCAGGGCCGAGCGAAGATCGGCGATGAGCTGCTGCAGGTGCTGCTTGAGCTGAACGCCGGTGCCTGTGGGCAGGCGCAAGGCCTTGGGGCGGTGAGGGACGGCAAAATCGTAAACGTAGCACCAGTCAGGCGGAGGGGAGCGACGGGCTGCCTGCTCTTCCAGGGCCCGGCGCACGAGTGTGTACTTCCCGGTGCCGCTGGGCCCGAGGGCGTAGATGTGAAAGCCCGCATGGGCCATGCGCACGCCGAGGCGCACGGCCTCCACAGCCCGGGGTTGCCCCACAATCTCCTCCAAGGGGGGCACCTCGTCAGTGGTCTGAAACCCCAGATGGGCTGGATCACACCGTCGGCGGAGTTGTTCGGGTCGTAGGGGCATCACCGATCTCATCGCTTCCATCCTTGCACGCTTCCAAGGCGGGCCCAACTTGCTCTTTCCTGCCCTCACCCGGTAGAATGAGGAACACCACACGCGGCCCACGCCGCTCCACACACCTCAAAAGTGATTCTACCAGATCACATCGGAGAAACTATACCAGACCTACACTCAAACGCAAGCATGTCACCAAGGAGGTGCAACGATGACGTCGGAAACTCTCTTCCCATTTGGCCACTCCTTTGTCTGGCACCCTTCTGACGAGTACATCCGTCGCAGCCGCCTCAAGCGCTTCATGGACCGCCACGGCATCGCCACGTATGACGAGCTGGTGCGCCGGTCCACCGAGGAGCTGGAGTGGTTCTGGGAGGCCGTCTTCGAGGACCTTGGCATCGAGTTCTACGAGCCCTACACCCGCGTGGTGGACCTCTCCCAAGGCATCCAGTGGCCCCGCTGGTGTGTGGGGGGCAAGCTGAACATTGTCCACAACTGCCTGGACACGTGGATGGGCACGCCAACCCAAAACCGGGTGGCCATCCGCTGGGAGGGAGAGGAAGGAGCGACCCGCCTACTCACCTACCGGGACCTTTACCGCGAGGTGAACCGCGTGGCGGCCGCCCTCCGGGAGGCAGGCATCGGCAAGGGAGACGTGGTGGGGCTCTACATGCCCATGGTGCCCGAAATTGCCGTGGCCCTGTTGGCCGTCGCCCGGATCGGCGCCATCATCCTGCCCCTCTTCTCGGGTTTCGGGGCCGGCGCCGTGGCCACCCGCTTGGCCGACGCGGAGGCCAAAGCCCTCTTCACGGCCGACGGGATGGTCCGGCGGGGCAAGGTGGTGCCCATGAAGCCGGTTGCCGACGCTGCCCTGGCCGAGGTGCCCTCGGTGGAGCGGGTGATCGTCTACCGGCGAACGGGACTGGAGGTGGAGATGGCCCCCGGACGTGACATCTGGTGGCACGACTTCGTGGCCGGCCAGCCGGCCGAGGTCCCGGCCGAACGCACCGAGGCCGAAGACGTGCTCATGATCATCTACACCAGCGGCACCACCGGCAGGCCGAAAGGGGCCGTGCACACCCATTGCGGCTTCCCCATCAAGGGTGCTCAAGACATGGCCCACGGCTTCGACATTCAACCCTTTGACACCATGTTCTGGATGACCGACATGGGCTGGATGATGGGACCGTGGGAAGTGTTTGGTGTCACCCTGTTGGGAGCGTCCATGCTCCTCTACGACGGGGCCCCCGACTACCCCGACGTGGACCGCGTGTGGGCGCTCGTCGAACGCCACGGGGTCACCTGTCTGGGCGTGGCCCCCACGTTTGTGCGCGCCGTCATGCCATACGGCGAGGAGCCGGTCCGGCGCCATGACCTGAGCTCCCTGCGCATCCTGGGCTCCACAGGCGAGGCGTGGAACCCTGACCCCTGGCTCTGGTTCTTCCACACCGTGGGGGGGCGGGCGAGTGCCCATCATCAACTACTCGGGCGGCACGGAAATCAGCGGCGGCATCCTCATCGGCAACGTGCTCACCCCCCTCAAGCCATGTGCCTTTGCCGGTCCACCTCCGGGCATGGCCGCCGACGTGGTGGACGAGGCGGGCCGCCCCGTGCGCGGTGCCGTGGGGGAACTGGTCATCCGTCAGCCGTGGATCGGCATGACCAGAGGGTTCTGGAAGGACCCAGAACGTTACCTCCAGACGTATTGGAGCCGCCTCCCCAATGTGTGGGTTCACGGTGACTTCGCGGCCATTGACGAGGACGGTCAATGGTACATTCTGGGCCGCTCGGACGACACCATCAAAGTGGCCGGCAAGCGCGTGGGGCCAGCCGAGGTGGAGAGCGTCTTGGTGAGCCACCCCGCTGTTGCCGAAGCAGCGGCCGTGGGCGTGCCCGACGAGGTGAAAGGGCAGGCCGTGGTGGCCTTCGTGGTGCTCAAGCCCGATCACGCGCCCTCGGAAGCCCTTCGCGAGGAGCTCCGGGCCCTGGTAGCCAGTGAGATGGGCAAGCCGCTGGCCCCCAAAGAGGTGCGCTTCGTGCGAGACATCCCCAAAACCCGCAACGCCAAGGTCATGCGCCGCGTGATCCGGGCCGCTTACCTGGGGAACCCCCCAGGTGACTTGAGCGCCTTGGTTAACCCCGAGGCCGTGGAGGAGATCCGGACAGCCACGTAGCCAGCTTGTCTTTCCTCCCAACGGGGCCAGGGACTCTCCCCGTTGGGAGGAGGCCTTTCTCCCCCAAGAAGGATGGTGCCCGGCTGGCCAGCCGCTGGCGGCTGGACCATTTTACATTTGTGTTACATTTTGTTATTGTGCCATTCCCTTACATTACGACATTGTGCCATTATTGTTGTTATTATTTGTGTTATTGTGTGCCCCATTGTTTTGTGCCAGTAGCCAGCTACAGCCGACATTTGCCACCAGACAGCCGTGGCGCTGGCCAGGCCGTGACAGCCGGGACCCACGACGTTACGACTTATTTGTTGTGCCCATTTTATTGTGATTGTGTGTATTACATTGGCGATATTTGTGCATTGTTGCCTTACATACAAGTGACCAGCTTATTATTGTTATTATTATTGTTGTTATTTATTATTATTATTGTTATTACATTTTGTTACATTTGTGTTCCCATTTGTGGTGTGTGTGTGGTGGTGACTGAGATTATTTGTGTGTGTGTGTGTGTGTGTGGGTGTGTGTGTGTGGTATTTATTTTTGTGAGGCATTGTGGTATTTGATGTGACATTTGACCTGACAGTGTGACGAAATGATATTATTACATTACAGAGTGAGCCACAGCCGCTTAGTGACAACCATTTCTTGGCCGGCTAGCCATTTGGCGTGGCTGGTTTCATTTTATGAGCGACAGTTGTGCATTGTGGTATTTTATTTGTGGCGGCATTTGTTTCATGATGTGTCCACGAGCTGGCCCATTTCAATGTGTGTGTGTGTGAGCAGCATTTTGACCTGGCAGGGACTGTGTGTGGGTGTGTTTGGGTGGGGTGAGTGTGGGGTGCATTTGCAGTGTTGAGGCCTGACGTTATTCGTGCGACCATTGTTATTGATTGTTAGTGTGTGTGTGACAGCGGGCGCGG
>JAUZRY010000065.1 GCA_030949995.1 Ardenticatenia bacterium | reverse complement strand
GGTTCACCGTGTGGAACGATGTCTGGAGATCGTGGGTTCCGCCCGGTGATGTACCTGGGCGCCACGGCCACCAGTGTTGTTGATCTGCCCTACGAAAGCACGCCCATGGGCCTCTACTTCAACCGCAACAACGAGGGTGGCGAGACCGCGGACGGGGACGACTACCGGATTCTCATCCGCACGGACACCGGTGCCGTCACCATTCAGAAAGGAGACGGCGCCGGTGGCTACGTGCAGGCGACGTTGAACGCGGAAGCGCGAACGGCTCGGATGGTGGAATTCGGCCCCTGGAGTGTGGAATACCGCATCAGCCGCAGCGAGGTCACCTCGCCGGACGGCCGCTTCCGCCTCCAGTTCCTGCGCCGCTTCTCCCTTCTCAACATCTGGTACGACATGGGCTGGCCTGACAACGCCCACCCCACCCGACCGGACGTGTGGCCGGTCTTCATGGTGAACGACGCCAACATCCCGCCCTCGGACTCGCGGCCTCCTCGTGTCCGGGTCACCCTATCGCCAGGCGAGGACATCGCACGGGGCACGCCGTTGACCATCCGGGCAGTGGCAGACGATGATGTGGACCTGGCAAGGATCAGCTTCAGCTACCCGGGCGGCGAGCGGACCTGCACCTTCGGCGGCAGTGACGATCGAACGGCCGTCTGCGAATTCCTGTTGGATACCAGCGGCCTGCGCTTGGGCTGGCATGCCGTGTACGCTGAAGCCGTCGATCATCGGGGGGCTGTCGGGTACAGTGGAGCGGCCACCTTCTTTGTGCTGGCGGGGAGCGGCGATGGACAGCCCCCCAAGGTCTCCGTGCGGTATCAATACCAGAACGGCACCATGTACGACGACGAGGACGACGAAATTCCTGACAGGCACGATATCACCTTTTTTGCCAACGCCTCCGACCCGGATGGCATCCGCCGAATCGATATTGAGGTGCGATTTGACGCCCCATTGCCGGGTTCCGGACGACGAGAACTCAGTTTGCTCTGTTATGGAAGTGGCGGGGAGGTGCGCACCGAGATCTCCTGTCAGAATAGGGAGATTATCAACACAGGGCCTCTAGGATCCTCTGCCTTCGTGGTAGCGCGCTACCGGGCCGTTGCCGAGGACTTAAGCGGAGAACGCAAGGAGACGCCGTGGCAGTATTTGGTGCTCACCGAACGGTTACCGGACCATGACGACGACGACTTGCCGACCGTGGTTGAAAGACGCATCGGTACAAATCCTGGGGATCCGGACACCGACAGAGATACCCTCATCGACGGCCTGGAGGTGCTGGGCATGACCCCTGCCGGCTACGTGGAGTTGCCCAGCTTGGGCGCGGACCCGCTGCGCAAGGATGTCTTCGTGCAGATCGACTACGAGCGAGGGCTGGGCTACTCGCAAGCTGATCTCGATTATTTCCGCAACAACCTGCGCCGGCGAGGCATTACCCTGCACGTGGAACAGAACGAGCGGCCGCCGCGGACGCCCGGAGGCGCCGCCAGTTGTACGGCGGGGAACTCCACCGTAGACGCGGTCCAAGCCGCAGCGCTCCGGGACGACCGGGGCAACTACTACTTCCCGCCCGCCCGGAACTGGACCCATATCTACGTGTATGTACGGTGGCTCAATGGTAGGAGTGGGTATGTGGGCTTGCCTGCCGAGGGGTATGTAAACATTGATGGTTGCATTGGCACAGCCAAACGTAGTGATCTCGATTTAAGATATCGCCTCATCCATGAGGTCGGCCATGCCCTGATGCTGGGGCACGGGGGATGGAACACGGTTCCGCCAGAAACACGTCGGCCCCACAAGTACCTTATCGAATATCGAGGTGGGTGGAATCGTCAGTCATGGCAGCCGAACTACCGCAGCATTATGAACTATCTTTACAGCTTTGACGCGAATCCCGTCATCGACCCTGTGAATCGACGCATGTTGACGATATGGGACTATACGTGGACAGGACTTCCGAGCCTGGATGAAAGCAATCTGGACGAGCGTGCCAGCTCCACCTTTGCTACCGCTTTGCGAGCACTTTCCGCCCCGCCGGGGTACGTGCCGGTAATCAAGTACCGTTGCATTGACCCGGACGAAGTAGACAGCAAAGGGCCTTTCCGGTATGAGGTGTGGAGCGATGGCAACCGTATGCTGGCGCGACAGCGACTAGCCAGGGATAACACCGAAAGCGGATGGACCGGTTCAATGGACCAATCTACCGGCCCAGGATCAGCCCGGCATCGATTGGGACTGCGACGGCGCCATCGAGTCTTCGGTGTCGCTGGACCTGTCGAGCCCGTGGTGGAATGAGAACGGAGATGGCAGTGGCAGTATAGAAGGTATCCAGAACGCTACAAGCGTTGGCAGACTACAACTTCATTCCCGGCGGCTACCGCTGCAACGTTCCCTCCTTCGGCCAGCCTGCCGAATACCAGGATGTCATCAGAGGCATCCGTTGTCCAAGCAGTCGAGTTGCAGGGTCAACTGTGGGGATACAGCCTCAGCAGGAAACTCCTTACCCTCACGAAGAGCCTGAGTTGGTAACTCTCCCCCCCAACACCGAACTCTGCGACGGCCTGGACAACGACGACGACGGCCAGGTCGATGAGGGCTGCCCGGACACCGACAAGGACGAGGTGGTCGATGCCATCGACAACTGCCCGCAGACGCCCGACGCCACCCAGGCGGACCGGGACGGCGACGGCATCGGCGATATCTGTCAGTTCCCGGTGATCGATAACCTGTGGGTGGAGAACATCAAGGACACGGAGGTCACCCTGGCCTGGAAGGGGACCGACCGGGACGTCGGCGGGTATCGCATCTACCGCCGCCGCTTCGACGAATTTGGCTTCCAGTATCTGGCCACCGTCACCGACGCCACCACCTACACCGACCAACGGCCGGACACCAGCATCTACGTCTACCAGGTACAGGTGCTCAACCTGAACGGCATCGAGACGGACCGGGCCGAAGTGGCCACCGGTTTGGTCCGACGGCTCTATCTGCCGATGATACAAAGGTAACAGGAGGAGGCATATGATGACCAGGCCCCTTAAGTGGCGGAGGGCGCTCTTCGTTTCCCTGGCCTCTTTCCTCTTTTTCACCGTAGCCCTGGCCCAGAGGGGCTTCGACCTTCCCTGGTGGACGGTGGACGGCGGGGGCAGCACGGTCAGCGGCGGCCCCTACGCCCTGAGCGGCACCCTTGGCCAGCCGGACGCCGGCCCGCTGAACGGCGGCGCCTACAGTCTGGTGGGCGGCTTTTGGGGGCCGTTGGGCGCGCCGCCCGTACGCTCAACCCTCTACCTGCCGTTGGTGATCCGACAACGCTGAAACCCTGGTCGGCAAGTTGCCCCGAGCGAATGAACTTTCAGAAATGATTCGGGGTATGGAAGCTTTATCGCTGGGCCGTCGCCCCTACAGCGCCGCTAGGGAGCACATCAACGGGCCGTTGAGCGGATGAGAGGGCGCTTTCAGCGCCCTTCTCCTGCTCAGCCTGGGGCTTTGAGCCTCAGGCTTCGTCCCGAAGGGCTCTGCTCGAAGGGCTGAAGGCGGTGCGATACTTTGACGGCCTGGCCGTTGAAACCGCGGACCACGTGTGGCGAGGCAGCCCTCGCCGTTCCCGATAAGGTGACGGTCACCTTCGAGGTGACCGTCACCTCTGGAGGAGAACTGTGAAAGAAGGAGGAAAACGATGCGCACGGTGAAACGCGTTCAGGACTTCGGATGGAGCTGGCTGTTGGTCCTGGCTCTGCTCGCCGGGCTGGCAGGCGGGGCCGTGGCATGGGCCCAGGGGCCGGAGCCCCGGGAAGAGGCGAGTATCCAGGCCATTGCTGCCCCGGTTGGCACCGCCTTCACCTATCAGGGGCGGCTCACCGACGGCGGCTCGCCCGCCAACGGCGCCTACGACTTCCAGTTCAAACTCTACGACGCCGCCACCGGCGGCTCCCAAGTGGGGAGCACCGTTACCAAGGACGATGTTGCCGTCAGCGACGGGCTGTTCACCGTGGATCTGGATTTTGGCAGTGGCGCCTTTGACGGCAATGCGCGCTGGCTGGAGATCGGCGTGCGGCCTGGTGGCAGCACCGGCGCCTACACCACCCTCAGCCCGCGGCAGGCGCTGACGGCCACGCCCTACGCCCTGTTTGCCCTGGCCGCGCCCTGGAGTGGGCTGACCGGTGTGCCGGCCGGCTTCGCCGACGGGGTGGACGACGACACCACCTACAGCGCGGGGACGGGCCTAGCCCTCAGCGGAACCACCTTCAGCGTTGCCCCAACCTACCGCCTGCCTCAGAGCTGTAACAACGGCCAGATCGCGGAGTGGAACGGCAGCCAGTGGGTCTGCGGCAACGACGACGTGGGCGCCGGGGGTGGCGAGGGCGACATCACGGCCGTGTTCGCCGGCCCCGGCCTCACCGGCGGTGGGGAGAGTGGGGACGTTACCCTGAGCGTGAACTTCGCCGGCACGGGCAGCGCCAATACCGTGGCCCGGTCCGACCACAACCACGATGGGACCTACGCCCCAGTATCTCACACCCACGACGACCGCTACTACACCGAGACTGAGTTGCAGACCTCCGGTCAGGCCCAGGTGCATTGGGGCAACCTGACCAACGTGCCCACCGGGCTGAACGATGGCGACGATGACACTCTCGGCGAACTGAGTTGTGGTAGTGGTCAGGTTGCGAAGTGGGATGCTGCCACCAGCCAGTGGGTCTGCGGCAACTTCTGGTCACTGACGGGCAACGCCGGCACCGACCCGGCCACGAACTTCCTGGGCACCACGGACAACGTGACCCTGACCCTACGGGTGAGCAACACCGTAGCACTGCGCCTGGCTCCGACGGGGAGCACCCCCAACCTCATCGGCGGCTACAGCGGCAACAGCGTCACCGCCGGCGTGGTGGGTGCGACCATCGGCGGGGGCGGTGCGCCGGACGACGGTGTTGGCGGGCCGGACAACAACCGGGTGACGGACAACTACGGCACGGTGGGCGGTGGGTACGGCAACCTTGCCGGCAACGATAATGGCGACCCGACCAACGCCAGCTATGCCACCGTGGCCGGGGGTTATAACAACACCGCCAGCGGCGACAGCGCTACCGTGGGCGGGGGTGTGAGCAACACCGCCAGCGGCGACTATGCCACCGTGGCCGGGGGCAGCAGCAATACCGCCAGCGGCTTCTCCGCCACCGTGGGCGGGGGCATGGAGAACACCGCCAGCGGCTCCTCCGCCACCGTGGGCGGGGGCGTGGAGAACACCGCCAGCTACTTCTACGCCACCGTGGGTGGGGGGAGCTGTAATAGAGCCAGCGGTGACCATGCCACAGTAGCGGGGGGTGGAGGGTTCTACTACCTCGGGTTCTGCTATAGTGGCAACACTGCCAGCGTCCAATATGCCACCGTGTCAGGCGGCGGGGGCAACACCGCCAGCGGCCAATATGCCACCGTGCCGGGAGGGGGATCTAACACTGCCGGCGGCGACTACAGTTTTGCCGCCGGGCGGCGGGCCAAGGTGCGTGATGCAGCCACGACCGGGGATAACGACGGTGACGAAGGCACCTTCATCTGGGCCGATACCCAGGATATCGACTTCACCTCCACCGGCCCCAACCAGTTCCTCATCCGCGCCTCGGGCGGGGTGGGCATCGGCACCAACAGCCCGCAGAACCAGCTCCACGTGGTCGAGTCGATCGACGCGATCGGCACCCCGGAAAACCACGTGGTTCAGATCGAGAACCCGGCGGACTCGACGAACGCCGACGTGCTGGCCCTTCGCATCGGCCTGACCACCGGGAACCCCACCGGGGCAAATAACTTCATCACCTTCTTCAAGGGTGACGGCCCGGACGCCGACACCAATCCTGACAGCGTCGGGGCCATCGAAGGCAACGGCTCCGGCGGGGTGGTGCTGGCCGGGCCGGGCAGCGACTACGCCGAGTGGCTGCCCAAGGCGAACCCGGCCGAGGCGCTGGAACCCGGCGACATCGTGGGCCTCTTCCCCAACGGGGTGAGCCGGCGCACCGATGGCGCCCTGCGGGTGATGGTTGTCTCCGGCGAGGCCATCGTGGCCGGCAACGCGCCCATGGACGAGAAGGTGCGGGAGAACTACGCCCTGGTGGCTTTCGTGGGCCAGGTGTGGGTGCGGGTGCGCGGCCCGGTGCGGGTGGGGGATTACATCCTGCCCTCGGGGAAGGAGGACGGCACGGGGATAGCTGTCGCTCCCCAGGAGCTGCGGCCGGAGCTCCTGGCCCAGGTGGTGGGTCGGGTATGGGAGCTGGGCGAGGAGCAGGGCGACGGGGTGCGGCGGGTGCGCGTGGCCGTGGGCCTGCCGGACGCCGGCGGCATGGCCGCCCTGCTGCTGGCCCAGGAGCAGCGCATCCAGGACCTGGAAGGGCAGGTGGCCGAACTGCGGGCGGCCAACGCGGCCCTGGAGGCGCGGCTGGCGGCGCTGGAGCGCGCCCTGGACGCCCTCACGGCGGCGGATGAGGCGCGGTCAGCGGATTAAAGGAAGGAATTGATGGAGGAGAGTCTAAATGAACACCCGGCGGTATGCGAGCATCGGGCTTCTCGTTCTGCTCATGACCTTTGTATTTGGCAAATGGCAATTTCCGGCTCGGGCGCAATTGCCCGCGACCTGGCAGGTCACCGTCACCCTGCACGAGGCTCTCTCCAAGACCAACGCCGACGGCGGAGGGGATGACGACATCTACTGGAAGGTGTTCATCCGCCCTACCGTGGGCACAGGCGAACCGGTGACCTGCGATTCCCTCCCGGAGCACCGGGACGGTGAGCCCCGCATCTCCCCCGAATGGGTCTGCACCGCCCAGGTCAGCGGTGGACCCGATACGACCGTCGAGATCACGGTCCAGCTCTGGGAGCACGACGGCACCCTCTTCACCGGCTCCGATGACCACTTCGACATCCACCCCGACGAGACGCGGCAGGACATCATCATGGGGTTCAACCCCGCGACGCAGCAGCTCTCCATCCGCGACCTGTCCGGCTGGGAAGCGCCCGGGCGTTGCGCCTTCGGGAGGATCACCCTGGAAGGCTTCCATGGCGAAGACCAGGCGAAGGTGGTCTTCAGCGTCAGCGGCTCCCTGCCCGGTGCCCCCAGCGGCGACTCCGATGGCGATGGCCTGCTCGACGCTTGGGAGATCTGCGGGGTGGACGGGGATGGGGATGGCATCGTCGATGTGGACCTGCCCAGCATGGGCGCCGATCCCTACCGTCAGGACCTGTTCGTGGAGGCGGACTGGTTCGTGGAAGACAGCGGCAAGGCTCTGGTTGACCAAGACGGCGACGGGGTGCCGGAAACGGCCCGCAACCACTCCCACGCGCCGTGGCTGCCGTCGCTGGTGAACGCCTGGAACGAGTTCAACGTCGCGCCGGTGACCAACCCGCCCCGCCCCGACGGCACACCCTCCTCCAGCGGCATCGCCCTGCACGTGGACACCGGCAACCTCTACGCCGGCTACGTCTTCGACCAGGACGGCGATGGGGTACCGGAGATCGCCCCCAACGTCGATGCGGACGGGGACGGCACCCCGGAGAGCCTGGACCTAGACGGCGACGGCGTGCCCGACATCGGACACCTGAGTGCCCTGGAAGGCGCCCCGACAGTGGGCGGCAACCGCGTCTGCGCCGACCTGCAACCCGCCCCCTGCAACCGCCCGGGGTCCGGCGGGGAAGATCCGATCCTGACCCGCTCGGAGGCCACGACGGTCAAGAACAACAACTTCAACTCAGCTCGGGATCCCGTCTTCCGCTACGCCCTCTTCGGCCACCAGCCGACGTCTCGCAGTTCCTTCTGCGACTCCACCAGCGGCTCCGCCCCCTATGGCGGAGTCGACGTCGGCGTCTTCCTCGCGGCGGCAGGGTACTGGCTGGACCTGGACGGGGACGGGAGTCCGGACGACCTGGACGGGGACGGCAACCCGGACCAGTGTGGTGGCTGGACCGCGCCACCACGCAACGGGCCGTCTGGACTGCCGGTAGACGGCAGCATCGAAGAGCACACGGGCACCTTCTTGCACGAACTGGGCCACTCCATCGGCCTGGGCCACGGGGGTGGGAATGCGATCAACTACAAGCCCAACTACCTGAGCGTCATGAACTACCACTTCCAGATCCGGGGCATCCTTTTCGACGGCAACAGCGACATGATGGCCGATATCCTCGCCGTGGACTTCGACCAGGACGGCCGGAACGACACGCGACGCTACATGTACTCCAACCAGGTGCTACCCAGCCTCAGCGAAACGGCGCTGAACGAACCGGCGGGCATCGGAGACGGGACGGTGTTGACCCGTTACGGTCCTGCTGGATGGCCTCTTCTGTGGCGGTGGGCGAACGGGAACCAGCCCATCGACTGGAACCGCGACGGCGACACCGTCGATACGGGGGTCAACGCCCTGGCCAGCCCCCCGAACCCGGCGGGCCTTTCCGCTGATATGAACAACGACGGCGTCTGCGTCACCGCCGGCTCCAACGGAACCCTAGAGACGACGCCTTCCGGCGACGATGTGGTGGTCGGCAACCGCATCCGCACCGGGTTGAACCGGCGGTGCGACACGACCGCGAACAACACAGGTGCAGGCGACGATGTCCAAAGCAACCCCGTCGGCTGGACGCAGCCGAATCCGCTCACCGGCTTCAACGACTACGCGAACCTGCAGCTCGCACCGCCGGGCATCAGCAAGGAGGATCAGGAGGAGCTGGACCGCAACACGGTGTGGGTCGCCCCCCTGCCCGATGAGGACTTCATCGCCGCCCGTTGCGAGGTGGTGAAGAGCATCAAGTTCGAGGACTATCCCCCCGGAACGGTGATCACCGATCAGTACGCGCCCCTGGCCTCCTTCCTCCGGGATACATTGCGTGAGCCGACCATCGCCGGCCCCGGCGATCGCGGAGGACTGCCCACCCAGTCTCCCGATCAATCCCTGGTCAACCGGCTGCCTCCTGGGGGGAACCCCGTTCCCTTGGTGATCCGCTTCGGCAAGCCCCAACGCTTCGTGGGCCTCTACCTGGGGCGCGTGAACCCGGGGGATGCAGAGGACAAAGCCATCCTGGCCGCCTTCGACGCTGACGGGAATCCCCTGGGTGAGGTGAGCCGCCTGCTGCCCGAAGCCGGGAAGGGGATCACCGGCTTCCTGGGAGTCGGGGCCATCGACCCCGGGCGCTCCATCGCCCGGGTGGAGCTGCGCTACGTGGACAAGGGAGGCTTCATGCTGGCCGACGAGCCCGTGCACATCGACGACCTGCTCCTGTGCGAAGAGGCGACGAAGGTGCCCCCGGTGACCTTCCCGCCTCCGCCCGCCTTCGGAGAGCATCCCGTGACGATCCGCGTGCAGGCGAAAGTGGTCACGGAGGGCAGCGCCACGGACGGGGACCCCCGGAGGGGCATCGTGGTCTCATAGAGACCCCGCTGCCGGGCGTGTCCATCACCGTGGACGGCACCACACGTGCGACGACGTTCTCGCTGACGCGCTACGAGGGCGATGGCGTGACGCTGACGGCACCGGAAACCTTTGACACGGCTGGCGGGCGCCTGACCTTCCGCCATTGGATGCTGGATGACCGCATCCTCTTCCCCACCGGGGTGAACGCGCTCCCCTTCACCCTCCTGCGCGATGGGACCCTCACCGCCGTCTACACGCCCGAGGATGGGCCGGGCGTCTGCCGCTTCACCGTCGAAGCTACCTTCGACGATCGCGATGCCAACCCCGGCGACGGGGTGTGCGCGGGCGGCCAAGGGCCGTGCACCCTGCGGGCGGCCATCCAGGAGGCGAATGCCCTTCCAGGGGCGTGTCTCATCACCGTTCCCCCCGGCACCTACACCCTGGCCTTCACAGGCGCCAACGAGAACGCCGCCGCCACCGGCGATCTGGACGTGACGGACGATTTGACGATCCTGGGCGCCGGTGCGGACGTCACCATCGTGGACGGCAACGGGCTGGACACCGTGTTCGACATCCTGCCGGATACCACGGTGGAAATCTACGGCCTCACCATCCGCGGTGGCAATGGCAGTGGCACTCCCGGCGGCGTGGACAACGAGGGCACCCTGACCCTGGGGAACTGTGTCATCGCGGACAATGCCGCCTCCGGCAACGGTGGCGGCGTCTGGAACACGGGCACCATGACCCTGCGCAACTGCCGCGTCGCCGAGAATACGGCCGATTTGAACGGCGGCGGGCTCTACAACCGCTACGGCACCCTGACGCTGATCGACACGGAGGTCATCAGCAACACAGCCGAGTTGTTCGCCGGCGGTGGTCTGGCCAACAACGCGGGCACGGTGGTGCTGGAGCGGAGCACTGTCAGCGGGAACAATGCCGGTAGTGAGGGTGGCGGCATCTGGAACGACAGCACGCTAACCCTCGTCAACAGCACCCTCAGCGGCAACGCGGCGGAGACGGGAGGCGGCGGGCTCTTCAACCGAGGGCACGCGGTGAACCTGAACAACGTCACCATCGCGGACAACACTGTCTTCAAAGGCGACGGCGGCGGGGTCGAGAACGTGGGTACCCTCAACCTCAAGAACACCCTCATCGCCGGCAACGTGGACGGGAGCGGAGCAGCGCCCGACTGTGGAGGGACCATGAACTCCCAAGGGTACAACCTGATCCAGAACCCGTCAGGCTGCACCCTGAGCGGCGATACGACGGGCAACCTCCTGGGGGTGGACCCGCTCCTCGGCCCCCTGGCGGATAACGGGGGCGCCACCCGCACCCACGCGCTGCTCCCGGGCAGCCCGGCCATCGACGCCGGGAACCCGGCGGCTCCGGGAAGCGGTGGCAACGCCTGCGCGGCCACCGATCAACGGGGCGTCGCACGACCCCAGGGGACGGCGTGTGACATCGGAGCCTACGAGGCCGTTGGGCCCGAAGGCGAAATCCCTCTTGCACGCCAGAATGTGTATCTGCCCCTGATTATAAGGTAAAGGGGTGTGACCGTGCAACAGACGATGTCCTGAGGGGATTACGGCGGGTGCGTGTGGCCGTGGGCCTGCCGGACGCCGGCGGCATGGCCGCCCTGCTGCTGGCCCAGGAGCAGCGCATCCAGGACCTGGAAGGACAGGTGGCCGAACTGCGGGCGGCCAACGCGGCGCTCGAAGTGCGGCTGGCGGCGCTGGAGCGTGCCCTGGACGCCCTCACGGCGATGCAGGAGCGGTAGGGGCGGTCGGGAGAGGACTTCTCCCCTACCCCCGCCGCCTCCGGCGGCACCCCCTTCCCCTCTCCGCGGCGGAGAGGGGAAGGGGGCAGGGGGATGGGGTGAGGTCTCCATCCCCGGGAGGAGCACCGGAGATGGTAGATGAGGAGGTATGGCCGTGTTTCGCCTATGTCGCCTGCTGTCCGCGCTTGTGTTGGCTGGTGCGCTGCTGGCCCTGACAGGCTTGGGGGTCGGGCTGGCACGGGGCGCCTACGCCCGCACTGCCGCCCCCGTGAGCTCTTCGTCTCCCCCACTGGTGCCGGCACGGCCTGCACCCGGGCCGCGCCCTGCACCTTGGCCACCGCGCTGGGCCTGGCCGCGGACGGTGACACCCTCTACCTGGCCTAGGGCACCTATACCGGCCGCGGCGCGGCGGTGATCACCCTCACCCGGAGCATCACCCTGGCCGGCGGCTGGGACGGCGCGGCCACCGGACCGTTGAACATCGACCCCGAACGCTATCCCACCGTGCTGGACGGGGAACGCCGGCGCCGGGTGGTGTACGTGGACGAGGAGGTCGCCGTCACCTTGGACGGCCTGGTCATCGCGCGCGGCAACGCCACCGGGCTTACGCTGGACCGCTGTCCCGGTTACGCTTCCTCCCCGGGAATCCGGCCGGACGGCTGTGGTGGTGGCGTGCTGGCCGCGCCCCTGTCCCAAGTCATCATCCGCCGTAGCGTCATCACCGACAACGTGGCCGCGGTGACCACGCAGGGGTACCCCACCGGCACCATCGGCTACGGCGGAGGCATCGCCCTGGTGGATGTGGCCGGCGTCCGCGTCGAGAATTCTCTCATCATCAGCAACGCGGCCAGCCTGGCGGCCAACGGCATGGGGGGCGGATTGTACATCGAGGCCCTAGGAGGCGCAGATATCCAGGTCGTGGCCAATCGTATCCTCAGCAACACGGCCACGACTCGGTCGGTGGCCAGTTGGGGTGGAGGAATCGCACTTGATAACGCCGCCACCGTCAGCAAGAACCAGGTCGCCTACAACCAAGCCCCTGCAGGCGCAGGCCTCTACACGTGGTACGACGCGCTATACGGCGAGAGCCTGATCGTTGACAATCTCTTCACCGGGAACCGGGGCGGCAACGCCGTCTACCTGGGCCACAGCGCGGCCCGCCTGGAGGGGAACCGCATCCTGCGCAACGCCACCGGCACGGGCCTGTTTATCGCCTATGGCGAGGACATCGCCCCCGTGGTGGTCAACAACATCATCGCCCGCAGCGGGGAGCGGGCTGTGGTGGCCTCCGGTTCCGACCGCAATCCCCTGACCGCCTCCCTGGTTCACAACACCCTGGTGGGCGAGGGGAGGGGGGAGGGCATCTACGTCGGCGGCTACGCCGGGAGCGTGGTCACGTTGACCGTCACCAACACCATCGTCACCGGCTTAGCGTGGGCATCACCGCCGCAATCCCCGCCAGCGCTACCATCGTGGCTGACCACAT
The DNA here is from genome assembly GCA_030949995.1 of Ardenticatenia bacterium. Taxonomy (GTDB): domain Bacteria; phylum Chloroflexota; class Anaerolineae; order Ardenticatenales; family Ardenticatenaceae; genus WFWG01. The sequence continues at coordinate 29,525 of JAUZRY010000065.1, read as the reverse complement.
TCTCTTCTGGGACAACGACGATGACGGCGTCCGGGGCACGAATCCAGTGGACGGCGACCCGCGGTTTCTCAACCCCGCGGCGGGGGACTACCGCCTGCAGTGGGGCTCCGCGGCCATCGACGCCGGGGTGGACGCGGGCGTGACGGAGGACCTTGAAGGCCAGCTCCGGGATAGCCAACCCGACATCGGCGCCGATGAGTTTGGCCTATCACCCCTTTACCTGCCGCTCGTCCTGCGCTAGCAGGCTTATTGACATCCACAGCCGGGAGAAAGGCGTGCAATACAGCCGTTCTCGCCACCCAATCCATCAGCGTTACAGGTCGACGTAGGGCTATTTCCTTCTTCCATATAGCTTCAATTTCCGGTCATCCACCTGCTCTGGATCGGTCTCGTGAAACCGTGATGGGGGCCAGGACTTGGAAAAATTGGGGGACAATAGCATACCCATATCCATACCCTAACCAAGCAGGAATGCTATGGACCCCACCCGGGTTTCTGCCCCAACGAGGCCTGTCCGGCCAGAGGGCAGGTAGGGGAAGGGACATCAAGGGCCACAGCCGGCAGGAAGAACAGCATCGTTGTACGTGTACGGTCTGCGGGAAGACCTTCAGCGCTCGTAAGGGAACCATCTTTTGCTGGAAGAAGACCCAGTGGACATCATCGTGCTGGTGGTCACTTTGCTGGCCCATGGGTGTCCGGTGAGCGCCATTGTGGCCACCTTTGGCTTGCAAGCGGAGACGGTGCGCACTTGGACGGCTGAGGTGGGGGTGCATTGTGAGCAGGTGCATCGTCATCTGATTCTGGGAGCGCAATTGCCCTCGCTTCACGTCCAAGCGGATGAGATCCGCGTTCGGATGCAAAGGGAGATTGTGTGGATGGCTATGGCGCTGATGGTGTCGACACGGTCGTGGTTGGGGGTGTGAGCAGCGCTCATCGAGACAAGGCTCTCATTCGCCAACTGGCCGACATGGTGCGGGCCTGCGCCCAGCCGGGGCCTTGCTGGTGGCTGTGGATGGGTTGGCTGCTTACGTCCATGCCTTCTGCCGGGCCTTCCGCAACAAGGTGTCCGGGGCAGGGCCCCCTCGCCCGGTGCCGTGGAAGGGCGTGGTGATTAGGCCAGGTGGTCAAGCAGTATAAGCGACGGCGCATGGTGGGCGTCGTGCGCCGCCTGGGGAGAAGCCAAAAGGGGACGGTTGAGCCGACCGGATCGGCAGCGGGCGATAGGGGCGGGCCGCAAGTACAAAGCTGGATATGGCCACGTATTTGCTGATGACGATGATGTGGGGGCGGCTCTACTTGTCTACGGCGGCCTTGGCTGCGCTGTTTGGCATCGACAAGGCGACGGTCAGTCGGAATGGGCGACGGGTGTTAGCGGTGTTGCGTCAAGTGACGGAAGGCGAGATCGACTGGCCGGACCCACCGGTGCGGGGGGAAGGGGAAAGATTTGGCGACAGCTCTGGTCACCGATCCGGACTTGTTTGCCCTTTTGGATGGCACAGTGCAACCCATTCAACGCCCGGGTCCCCGGAGCGCCAACGGGGCTTCTACTCGGCCAAGAAGAAGCGGCATACGGTCAAGAACGGCCTGGTGGTGAACGAAGACGGTTTTGTCCTGGTGGCTGCCATTGTGAACCGCCGGACCCGACAGCGACCGGCACTGGAAATGGCCTGATCTCATCCGAGATGAAAGGCTCATCCCGCCCCTCACCCTATTGTGCAACGAGTCTAAATGAGGAGCACCACCAGTAGCCACCAAAATGCGCACGGAGGACGTTCTTTCCACACACATGCTCGCCTCTCCGTAGGCGTTGTCCGCCGCCGGTCACAGTGAGGATACAGGAATCAGGTACATGATAGCCCGTTTTGGGCGTTCCGTCCAACAGGACGGATTCAACGGTCAGTGACCTCGAGGCGGACCACTGATCACCACACTGCTCGGCCCTGAGAATTTACACTTTCTTTGCACTTTCATGACATTCGGCCAATAACTTGGTGGTACTTACATACTACAGGGAATCTTTGAACGGCATCACATTCCACCCTAGCCATTACGGCACAGGAGCACGTCCGAGCACCCCTGCACAGCAACCGAATCGAAGAAGTATACTGGTGACGTGCACAGTACATGACCAGTAACGCCGACGACAGCCTACACGCCATTCCGCTCATCTCCACGGTGGTCGATGTGCTCAGCATACTATGCGTCTAGCAGTCGACCACGGTCATTTCGTTAGGAACAGCGGCTCTGAGTGATGGGCGGCATCGGAAAAAGCAAGGAGGACCGGGAGCCTCATGAACCATCTCGTCTTCGGATTCATCGCCGGGTTGGCCGTTATCCTCGTGGCATGTGGTAGCGAGATTCCTCATTCTCCCACGCCCATTATCACCACCGAGACAGCCACACCAGACATCGCGCCTCCCCGCGCACCTAACCCTCAGGCCACTGTACCAGCCCTGACGGTGCCTCCGGGCGATCCCATTCGTCCCGGCTGCGGCGATTATCGCTTGCTGGTCACGCTACGCACCAACGCCGTCGAAGCCGCGATGCGCGTCGCGGGGCCGCCTCAGGCGGTGGATGTGGTTTGGCCCTTATCGGGGCCGGGCTTGACCCCTGGGGAAGAAGGCCCCGGGCCGCACACCTATGCCGAAGATAACCGCGAACTCTTCGGCATCAGCGGCAACACCGCTCAAGAGCCTCTCGAGGCCCAATTCCTGGTGCTGATTTCCGGCGTACAACCGGGTGAGCACCTCCAACTGGAAATGGGCCAGGACGCGCCCGAGGCCGCCGAAACCCAGGTGACGATCGCCAACACGGCTTCAGGGTTGGACACCCCAGGCGAGCCGCTGGCCCACATCCGGCTGGCCGATGCCTATCAGGCTTTTTCCGTGGATATTTGCGCCGCGGAGGCAATGCCCTTGCCCGATCCCTCCCCGACCCTCGCGCCACGCTTGCTGGCTTTTTTTTACCCCTGGTGGAGCACCACGGCCGAATCTCAAGGCCCCTACCAATGCGGTGGTGATGCCTTTGCCTGGATCCGTGAAGACGACGATGGGAAACGCCATATTGTGACACCTCACTTGCCCATCGCGCGTGACGGCGAGCAGATCCTTTACGCCCAAACGCATTGCTGGCAGGAAGTCGAAGACGATTTTGGCCGCCGGGGGCTGATCTACGATGTCTGGGAAAGCCACTTCCTGGCCGAGCAAATGGCCCTGGCCAAGGCGTACGGCCTGGACGGGTTTGTCGTCTCGGTGCACGGCGATAACCCCGCCGAAATGCGCTTTCTGGCGGAACGGGCGTTACCTGGAGCCCGACAGGTGGGTTTTACCATTGCCCCGCTCTACGAGGCGCCGGAAACCGAAGGCTGGTCCGCTGACGAGCAGCGGGACGCGCAACGGGTTGGCGGACAGTTGCGCGCTGTGTTAGAACGCATGGCCAACAGCCCGGCCGCGTTGACGGCCCCCGGCCCCGACGGACAGGAGCGGGTGGTGCTCTTCATCGACCCTGCGGTGTTGGCCCGCTTCACCACCCCTCAGGCCTGGGCCACCTTGCGCGCCGTGCTGGACGAGGCCGGCGTGCCTTATTTCCTGTGGAGCGGCCCTTCGGCCTTTGCCTGGGCCTTTACTGTCGGGCTGGACGGGGTGTACAACGACCTGGAAGTCATCGAGACTCTGGAACCCCCACTGGGGTTGCCGCCCTACGCCTTGCGGGACGAGCGTCGGTTGGCCTATCGAGCCGCGGCCTGGACCGCCCGGGAACGCGGGATGCCCCTGGCCCTGCCCGTGGTGCTGGGTTGGGAGAAAAGCCCGCTTCTGGCCGATGACAACGCCGTCGCTTTGCCGCGTGATTACGGCGCCCCCGGCGACCCTGGTCGCTACTATCGCATCCGGTGGGAAGACGCCCTGGAACAACACCCCGATTGGATTCTCATCACCTCCTGGAATGAGTGGGCCGAGGGCACCGAACTGGAGCCCTCCGATGTGTATCCCCCTTCCCGGTTTGATTACCTTCAGGCCACCTGGGCCTATGCCTGCCGGTGGCGTGGACAGTGTCCGTAACACTTCACCCACTTCTCGGGCCACATACAGGAGATGAGCCATGAATGCCTCCCGTGTTCTCCATATCCACAAGATGCTATCTGCTCTGCTCGTGCTGTTGGGGCTCCTGGCCGCCTGCGGCACGCCGTCCCCCACGCCCCGGCCCAGGGCCACGCGGCTGGTGAACACGCCACCTACCAGGACCACAATCCCCTCTGCCACCCCTGTTCAGGCCGCTGAGGCCCCGGAGACCACCCCTACGCCTCAAGTTACCCCTGCGGCTCCCTCGATTCCCACCCCGCCGCCCCTTTCCTACCCCATCGGCCTGGAAGGCGAAATCGCCAACATCCCCGCGGCTCGAGCCCGGCAGTATGACTGGTCCCAATACCCGGACTATGTGAATGCGGTCATGGACCTGTACGCGGCGACCGGGTCCCGCGTGGCCCGCATCAACATCGCCCAGACGCGCGCCGCTGCCATGCCCGACATCGAACAATACGGCTACGACGCCCTGGACGCCCTCATCGCCGGTTATCAGCGCCACGGCGTGCGGGTCACCCTGACCGTGGCCTACCAGCACGAACTGGCCGGCGGAAAGGGCGCGGACATCACCCAGCCCTGGCTGTGGACGAACGACGCGGAGCGCGCCCGCTACGAGGCCTACCTGCGGGAGATCGTGGAACGCTACGACGGCGACGGCATCGACGACGCGCCGGGCCTGCTCTACCCCATCACCGTCTGGCAGGTGCACAACGAACTGGAGGCCCAATGGGCTGTGGCTTTCGAGCAGGGCGTGACCACCTGGGCCACCCCCGAGGACTACGCCACCCTGCTGCAATTCACCGCCGCCGTCATCCGCGAAGAGATGCCCAACGCGGTCATCGTGGCCTCCAACTATCCCTGGCCCGGCCACGACGCGTACGACTTCAACGGCGATGGAAAACCCGAACGCTACATGGAGCGGGTGGCCGAACTGGGCGGCTACCAGGGCATCGACGCGGTGGAAATCCACGACTTTTCCGGCGACCTGAAAAGCCTGGTGGACGGCCTGACCTACGCCCACCAGACCAGCGGCCTGCCGGTGTGGGCCGGGCAGGTGCTGGCCCTCAACAAGCCCACCCAGGCCCAGCCCGACGCCAGCCTGGAGACCCAGGCCCAAAAGGTGGTCAAACTGCTGGTGGGGGCCCTGGCCGTGGGCGCGGAGCAGGCCCACTGGTGGGGGCTGCAAAACATGCCCGACGAAGTGGTCGGCAGCGGTGGCATGGTGCCGGTCTTCGCCTATTCGGGCCTGTACGGCCCCTGTCCCGGGAGCGCGGGCATCGGGCAGATTTGTGCGGCCCCACCTCTCTATCCTGCAGGAGTGAACTTCCGCGCCCTGGCCGAGGCCTTCTTGGGCTACCGGGGGCTGACCGTGCTGGAACCCCTGACCTTAGGCGTGGTGCCCGGCAAGGCTGATTCCAGCCGCGCCGTGGTGCGGGTGGAGCGGGACGGTGCCGACCCCTTCGTCATCGCCTGGGACGATGCCGGCGGTTCCCTGGATGTGGGCACCCTCTTCCCCGAGGTGGAGACGGTGCGGGTGCGCTACTTCGTCACCCAGGAGGGCGTGTTCGACCTGCCCGCCGAGGAAGGCGTGCGCGGGGGTCATCGCCCTCTCGGCCACGCCGGTGCTCATCGAGCCGGCTGCGGGCAACGCAGCCACGGAGGCGACCTCTGGGGTAGCCGCCGCGCCTTCTCCCACGCCGGCCCCGGCCACGCCAAGCGGCCAGGCCCCAAAGCCGCGTTCATCGTCTTCCACCTCGAGGTCAGCCGCGGGCCGCGCATCAAGGCCCTGTGGCCCAAACTGGAGCAGTTCATGGCCCTGGCCGACCGATACGACGTGAAAGTCACGCTGCAATTCTCCTGGCCCTGGGCGGATTACGTCTACAAGAGCGGCCTGCTGGATACCGTCCACGCCTGGGAGGCGAACGGCCACGAGATCGCCCTGCACCACCACGGCCCGACGCACACCTTCTTCGACGGCTACACGGACGCGCCGGACGCGATAGGCAGCGTGCGCTACGCCACGAACTACGGCTACCTGGGCGACATGAGCGCGCTCATGGAATTCCTGGCCCCCCTGACCCAAAAGGGCATCACCTCGGCCGGCATGTCCGACGCGGATACCGACTGGCCGGCAGGTGTGCTCTACTACGCCACCGATTCCGGCGATTCGCCCTCCAAAGCCGATCTGCTCAGCCGCCCTGTCGAGACCACCCACAACGGCCACCCGGTGGTGGAAATCTACAACGCCGGCTATCAGATCGACCACCTGGGCACGGAATCCACGAACCTGGCCGATGTGGAGCACGCCCTGCAAACCGCGGCGCCCGATGAGTACCTGGGCCTGGTGGTCAACGACAACACCTTAGAGGCCCACTTCGACCAGATCGAACCCCTCTTCCAACTGCTGGGACGCTATGGCGTGCAGGTGGAGACGGTCAGCGCGCTGATGGCTACGCGGTGAGGGTACTCTCATCGTCGAAATTTCTGGTAGCATCATGAAAGGGGAGCGAGCGTTGTACGCAGAGCGGAGTAGTAGCGGGAAAAGCTCGCCTCGTTGAGGCTGTGCCAGGAGTAAATTCGGTCGCGGAAGGCCAGCCACTGGTCAAAGATCTCGCGGAAGTCGGCGTCCTGGGTCGCCATTTCCTCAAAGAGGTCGAAGGAAGCTTGCTCGGCGGCCTGGAGAATCTCGTCACTAAACGGGCGCACTTCAATGCCGCTTTCCAGTAACTGCTGGAGCGCCTCACCGTTGCGAGCATCATATCGGGCCAGCATGGTCATGTTGACCTGAGAGGCCGCCGTGCGGATCACTTCCTGATATTCCTCCGGCAGCTTGTTCCACTCGTCCAGGTTGATTTGGACTTCTAAGGAAGTGCCGGGCTCCCACCAGCCGGGATAGTAATAGTACGTAGCGGCTCGGTGAAGGCCCAATTTCCTGTCGTCGTAGGGGCCCACCCACTCGGCCGCGTCAATGGCGCCCATCTGGAGGGCTTGGAAGATCTCGCCACCCGGCAACACCTGCACGATGGCTCCCAGCCGGCCCATGACCTGGCCGCCCAAGCCAGAGATGCGCATCCTCAAGCCCCGCACGTCCTTAGTCGTCTCAATCTCCTTGCGGAACCAGCCGCCCATCTGAACGCCCGTGTTGCCGGCCGGAAACTGGATCACGTTGAAGCGTTCCGCGTAGAAGTTCTGCAGCCACTCCAGGCCACCGCCCTCGTAGAGCCACGCGTTCTGCTGCTGGGCCGTCAGGCCAAAGGGCAACGCCGTGCCAAAGGCCATCACCGGGCTCTTGCCAATGTAATAGTTGGAGGCCGTGTGACCAATGGGAACAGCCCCTTGGATCACCGCATCGAGCACCTGGAGGCCCGGGGCCAGCTCACCGGCCGCACGGGGCGAGATGCGGAACTTGTTGCCCGTCATGGCCGCCACCCGCTCGGCAAGGACTTGGGCCCCGCCGAAGATGGTGTCCAAGCCCAGGGGCCAACTGGTGGCCATCTGCCACTCGACCTCGGGCAGCCCCGTGTCCTGTGCGATGACCTCGGTCAACTCCTGCTCGCGCTCCTCCAGGGGGGTCTCGGGAGCGCCCGTCTCGGCCGTCGGGGTCGCCACCTGCTGGCGGCAGCCTACCAGGCCCACCGTGACCACCGTTGCCGCCGTTCCCTGGGCCGCCAACCTGAGAAAATCGCGCCGCTTCATCCCTTCTCCTCCTTGACTTCCCTGGGTATGGAGCCAGTTCCAGTAAATTATACAGAAAAAAAGGAGAACCGCGAATTGCTTGACATCACGATCACCTTTTAGTATAGTTAATTTAACACACATTTACTCAATTGCGCCTCGTTTTGCACCACAGATAATCAACAACATCATCAACACACGTGCTGAAAAGCTGGTCGGGATATCATCAAGCAGCATGTGGTGGTCAAGTCTCCTAGCAACTCAGGCGGTGAAAGAGCACAACAAATATGGTGAATCTTGAAACAATTTCCATGTTATTTTTGATATCATGCCCCGTTATCCTATTTACAATTGCAATTATAACCACCGTATTGCTTGTCGTCAGAAGATGGCGATCCAAGCACACGGAACAGGTCCTCAGAACATTCGCTAACAAACGGGTGCTCGCCGTGGAGCCCAACGCCAATTTTTTCGGGCAAGAATCGTCAGGATATATACAGGTCAGGGGCAACGGCATCCTGCTGGTGACGGAGGAGGAACTCTATTTCGAAATGTGGATGCCCAGGCGAGTCCTGCACATCCCCAAAGCAGCCCTCCTCTCCGTCGGAACGTCGAGCTCTCACCTGGGAAAAACTAGGGGAAGCCTGCTGTTGAAGGTCGTCTTCCAAAATCCCCAGGGCGAGGTGGACTCCGCAGCATGGCTGGTACAGGACCTCCACACGTGCGTGCAAAGCTTGGACGAACTGATGAGCGGGCATCACTGAGCAGCACAGTCAGGGTGTCTGGCTTCAACCAAGTTGAACACTTGCACAACTTCTGCTATGCTTGTACAGTCTCCCGTCGCAGAATAGGGAGATGCTCCAGTGCACACTCCTGGAGTCAAGGGGAAATTTTGGATGGCACAGAAGCAGGTGACTACAATCTTTAATATCTTTCCATGAACCAGAAGGATTTTGAGCAGCACCTGCTCGCAGAATTGGACGCGCCTACCGAACAGCCCGCTATCTGACAGGAGACGCTTCATTAGCTGAAGACATTGTGCACGATGTCGTCGTCAAAGCTCTCAAGGCACAAGACACATTGCGCGACGGGGCACCATTACGTCCGTGGATTTTTGCCATTTTGCGCAATACAGTTATCGACCACTATCGGCGTCAGGGGAAACAGTTCCGACACGTGAGTTTGGAAGCCCTGGAGGACCACCATGACCCAGCTCTGGTGGATGCCCCGCTGGATGTGAAGGTGCTCAATCGGGTGATGGACGAGGAAATTGAACGAGCTCTGGCCCAACTGCCCGAAGAGATGCGGTTGGCCGTTTTGCTCGCTGACGTGGAGGGGCTTACGTACAAGGAGATTGCTCAAGTATTGCACTGGCCTGCGGGCACAGTCATGTCCCGTCTGTACCGGGGAAGACAAAAATTGCGCCACCATCTGAAACATTACGCCCGACAATTAGGGTATCGTCCATGAACACCGGAGACACTGAGTTACGCTTACTGCTTCATGCGTACTTGGATCAAGAATTGTCAGCCGAAGAGGTCAGTCAGTTCGAGGAGCGCCTGCGGACAGATCCCCAATTGCGCCAGGCCTTGGAAGACGAACGCGCGTTTCGTGACGCTTTGCGGGCCCATGTCTGCCAAACACACGCGCCACCCACCTTGCGGGCACACGTGGAAGCGCTCATCACATCAGGTCACCGTGCGGTTGAACGCAGGTTAGCTTCCACGTGGTGGAACCGGATGCGAGCTTGGCTCCACACACTTCCTTCTACTCCACGGTGGATCATAGCCGCCTACACTGTGCTTGTGCTGCTAGCCATCGGCAGCGGGGTGTGGATGTCCCGCACTGTCTGGCCGGCGGAGAAGAAACACACGGTGTTTCGCCAATTGGGCGGCAAACACGTGGTCTACACCACAGGAGAGCCTGTGCTGGATGTGGAGGGAAGTGCTGAGGAGATCGCGGACTGGTTCCGGTCGCGTGCCCCCTGGCCTGTGCGCGTGCCTCAAATTTCTGGCTGGCGCCTTGTCGGAGGACGCCTTGGGGAGTTCCACCACCAGCCGCTGGTCTACCTCCTGTACGAGCGACAGGGAAACTACTTAGGCCTATTGCTCTTTGTGCCCCGTGAGGATGACTTTCCCCCTGATGCTCGGCGTGACCTCAACGGACAGGCCACCTACTTGGGCGTGGCATGGGAACGGCCGGTTCTGGTGTGGCGCGAGGAAGACGTGGGCTACGCCCTCGTGGGATATGCCGGTCAACCCATCGAGGACGTGGAGAGGATTTTTCGCACTCTGTCCCCCTGACGGGAATAAATCGCCCCTCCCAAACGTATGGAACACCAAAGTCACACTCGGCCATCACTACGTTTTGGGAGGGAACAAGTATGTCCAGCCGCACGCTTCTCGTTCTAGGCGCTCTTCTGGTTCTCCTGGTGGTAGCAGGTAGCACCATGACCACGGTGCTAGCCACTCCTACAGCACCGGTTACGCTGAGTGGGCGGGCGAAACCACGGGATGCCACCCCCTTGAAAAGCGACCGCCTCATCATCCAATTGAGCGGCGTAGAAGCCCCATCCTTGGGCGACCTGCGCGGATACCTGATTCAAGATGATGGCCAGATAGTCACCCCTATCGGCACATTATCGGTCACCAGCGACACTATTGACACCTCTTGGGACTCTCCAACCCAGGAGAACCTCATCGGCACCTACAGCACCTTCCGCATCACTCGTGAAGAAGTCTACGCCGAAGCGGCCTTGCCCGCGGGGGCATTGAACCACATCCGCCACGTGGTCTACCAGCGCAGCGAGACGCCCAATAACGTGGGCTACGCCGTCGGCCTCGTCCAACAAGCCGAGACACTCCTCACCCACGCCACTAACGCCAAGACTTGGGCCGATCAACATGACCTCGACGAGGCTAAACGTCACACCGAGCACGTCATCAACATTCTTGTGGGTGAGGATAGCCCCTTCTTCCAGGACTGGAACGGAGATGGCGACCTCCAAAACCCCGGCGACGGCTTCGGCATCCTCCCGGGCAGCGAGGACCGCAACGGCGATGGCCGCATCAACGTCGGCTACGCCAAAGGTACCCACGACCACATCCAGAACGCGGCCAACAGTGCAGACGCCACCGACAACATCAAGGCCCGCGCCGACCAGGTCAAGGCCGCCACCTACAACATCATGGGGCGGGAGGGAGATCCCACCTATCCCAACTGGGGGAACCAACTCCTGACAACCGCACAGGCACTGATTAACGCCACCACCATTACGGAAACCCAACAATATGCGGATGAGATGGTGCGCTTGGCCGACCTGATTTTGAACGGCACCGATGCCAATGGCAACGGCAAGGTCGAGCCTGTGGCGGACGAGGGAGGTGCACAAACTGCCCACCTCTACGCCCAACATGCGGCCGACTATTATCCTGAAGGCCACGGCGTGACCGGGCGCATCAAACAACGGGATGCCACACTCTTGGGCAGCGACCGCCTGGTATTTGCGCTCAGTGGCCTGGATGCCCCCCTGCCCGGCACCAGTTACACCCTCTACCTGTACAACGATGACGAGACGGTCACACAGGTCATTACCGGCCTGGTGCCGGTCAACGGTGAACTCACGGGCACCTGGGACTCCCCAACCCAAGAGAACCTCATCGGCACCTACAGCACACTTAAGCTGGTACGTGAGGTCGCCTATGCGGAGGATACCTTGCCCGCGGGGGCATTGAACCACATCCGCCACGTGGTCTACCAGCGCAGCGAGACGCCCAATAACGTGGGCTACGCCGTCGGCCTCGTCCAACAAGCCGAGACACTCCTCACTCACGCCACCAACGCCAAGACTTGGGCCGATCAACATGACCTCGACGAGGCTAAACGTCACACCGAGCACGTCATCAACATTCTTGTGGGTGAGGATAGCCCCTTCTTCCAGGACTGGAACGGAGATGGCGACCTCCAAAATCCCGGCGACGGCTTCGGCATCCTCCCAGGCAGCGAGGACCGCAACGGCGATGGCCGCATCAACGTCGGCTACGCCAAAGGTACTCACGACCACATCCAGAACGCGGCCAACAGTGCAGACGCCACCGACAACATCAAGGCCCGCGCCGACCAGGTCAAGGCCGCCACCTACAACATCATGGGGCGGGAGGGAGATCCCACCTATCCCAACTGGGGGAACCAACTCCTGACAACCGCACAGGCACTGATTAACGCCACCACCATTACGGAAACCCAACAATATGCGGATGAGATGGTGCGCTTGGCCGACCTGATTTTGAACGGCACCGATGCCAATGGCAACGGCAAGGTCGAGCCTGTGGCGGACGAGGGAGGTGCACAAACTGCCTACCTTTACGCCCAACATGCGGCCGACTATTATCCTCAGCGGGTTCTGGCCTTTGCCATCTTCCTCCCGCTCATCACCTCGTCTCCTCCTCAGGTCAGCTATGCCAATGACATCCAGCCCATCTTCGACGCCTACTGTGTCACCTGTCATGGTGATCTTGGCCCGGAGGACGGGCTCTCCCTCACAAGCTACGAGAAGGTCATGGCAGGAAGCGTAGCCGGACCGGTGATCATTCCGGGTGACTCAGACAACAGCGAACTGGTCAAACGAATCAAAGGCATCAGCCAGCCCCGCATGCCCTTCGGCGGGCCTCCCCTGAACGACGAGCACATCCGCGTGGTTGAGATGTGGGTGGCCCAGGGAGCACAGAACAACTAACCCTCACTCAGCGCACGACCACAAAGCCGCGCTCCCCTCAGAAATGTGTTGTGCCAGGAGCGCGGCTTGTCTTCATGTTCACTCCCCCCCTCCACCAAGGAAAGCGCTGCTCCAAGGTCGGCAGTATGAACACGGTGTTGTGCTACCTGGAAGCTTGACTCACGGTTCGCTCAAATCTGGAGGAGTTTAGAGAATCGAGGCAAGCTCTCGGTATGACCGAGGAGCTTACACTTGTCAGTGAACGAATAGATGATGTGCCGTTGTTGATCGCTCATGTGGAACGGATGGGCCTGCCGGAGCATCTGGACGCCTGTTTTCCGACCCACGGCAACTGGGAGGGGTTGAGCCTAGGCTGGGTCACCACGTGCTGGCTGGCGCACATTCTTTCGGCGGGGGATCATCGGTTGAGCCGCGTCCCGGACCGGGCGGAGGGACGGTTGCAGACGCCGGGCGTCTGCACAGGGCAGGATGTGCGCTCGTTGGACTTCAGCGACGACAGATTGGCCCTCGTTTTGCGGGCGATGAGCGATGACAAGCAGTGGGTGGCCTTTGAAGAGAGGGCGAACGGTCACCTGCTTCGGGTGTACACGTTGTCATCGGATCGGGTTCGCCTCGACACGACGACGGGCAGTGGGTACTGGAGGGTGACGGAGGGGGGATTGTTCACGTTCGGGCACAGCAAAGACCGTCGTCCTGATCGGCCCCAGGTCAAGGTGGTGCTGTCGGCGCTGGATCCGTTGGGGATGCCGGTGGCGAGGGAAGTGGTGGCCGGGAACCGGGCGGACGATCCGCTGTATATCCCGGCCGTCGAACGGGTCAGGGGAGGATTGGGGACGAGGGGGGTGTTGTACATCGGCTCTTGGCCGAAGAGCTGGACCTAGAAGAGAACATCTCCCCCTTCGAGCCGTACAAAGTTTACTACTTGCCGACCCCCTATGACATGTTTGGCGCGGGCCGGGCATTGATGGATGCAATGGGGAAGACACACAACAGGAGCGACTGAGCAAGATGCGCTTCAAGTATTCGACGACGAATCCATCCCAAGACGAATTTGACGCTTTGCCCCGGCTACCGCTGGTGCTGCGTTACAACAACCGCCAAATCGAAGTCGCCGGTTTGGTGGATAGCGGAGTAACGGTCAGTGTGTGGCCCTATGATGTTGGTCTGCAACTTGGAGCGGTATGGGATGACCGCAGGGCAACTATCCGGTTAGCGGGGAGTCTGGGGAGCCAGCCTGCGATGCCGTTGTTTGTGATGGCGCAGGTGGGTGAGTATGCGCCAGTCCGTTTGGCTTTCGCGTGGGCCAAGAGCAGTGATGTGCCGCTGATCCTTGGGCAAACGAACTTCTTATGGAGCTTGAGGTCTGCTTCTACCGCCCTACACTTGAATTCGAAGTCAAGCCTGTATCACCGTAGTGCCGCACCAGGGCACCACCTAACATTCGCTGCAGCCGACCCGCCTCCGCTGGCGCTGCGGCGGGCGGCTGAGCTTTCTCGATAGGCCGGCTCCTGCCCGTAGTCCGCTTCCAGCGCCTGGAGCCATTGCTGGATCACCTCCCCGATGCGCTGTAGATGCTTCGGCATCTCGTCCTTCTTCAGCCGATACACATCGTGCCCCGGATGCCCCTTCAGGTAAGGGGCCAGCAGGTCGGCGTAACGCTCCCGGTCCCCCTCCGAGCGCATGCGATGCACCCGCTGCAGCACCGTCACCAGCACCTGCACCCGCCCCATCTGGCGGATGTTCGACGCCGGCATGGTGCTGTCCATCCGCGGTTGCCCCCTCTTGAGGGCCAAGGCGTCCAGTTGCTCATCCGTCACCTGCTCGAATGCCCGCTCCAGCAGGATCTTGCCCGTCTCCTGCATGTGCTGCGCCAGCCGTTGCGGAAGTTGTACAGCCTCCGCAGGTCTTCGCCCACGAGTTCTTCAGCCGCTTGCGCAAGGGGCTCAGGCAGTTCATCCACATGGCTGGTCAGGGGCCGTTGGCGGTGACGGGTGTTCTTGCCAAACATGGCGCTCCTCTCGGGTCAGGTTGCCCATATGAGAGCCAAAAGGCGCCGGGGTGGAGGCGGGTCAGGCCGACCCGACCTTTTTGCAGGGGAGTCAATAATGATATGTGTTGCCGGAAGGTGGTGAGCTGTGTTCAAGGGGATTTCCTCAAAGAACTGACAGGCGTGTGCGGGACGTGCACGGTGTGGATCCGGCAAAGAGCCTGTTCCTGGGCACTTGGGTCCGCGAGGGCGTGGCACACAGCGTGGGGGGAACTTAAAGGCTTTTGCGAACTGTGCGGTAGATGTGGCGAATGTGCTCCCACGGCAGGAAGTAGATGAATAGGATCGGATACAAGGCGGGGGTACCGGCTTCAAAGAGAGTAATGAACATCAGGCAAAATATCAAGGCGACCATGCGCAGAAGATCTCTGCCAATGAGCGGCTTCCCCCAATCAGTGAAGTTCACCGTGCGGGCATCCAGAATGTACTCGGGAAGCAGAGCAACACCAGCGGTGATCAGAAAAGGCCAACGTGCTCGCACAGCGTGGAAGATGGCTGCCGGTATTGAAACAAAGGGAGCGATTCCCCGGGATGTATCCGAATATTGAGCAAATACCATATCTAAAAAGCCGGCAAATATGAAATAGAAGAATATCCAAAAGACAAGATAAGGTATGAACGTTTCTGTTTCTCCCTGAGAAATGTGGTAGACAGTAAGGTAAATCAGCCCAAAGAGCAGGCCGACGAGCCAGAAGCTCCACGCCAGATCCTCTGCCGACCACTGTTGGCGCGTGGCCAAAATCAGGGTAACGAGAAAGGCGATCAAGGCCTGCCAAGGTGGGGTGTCGTGCACCACGTTGGGGGGATGCCATTTCCTCATTGCGATGCTCCGCTGGTGGGACAACCGAGAACGTGCAACCATTTTTTCGTCTGGATCGTATCACGGAGTATAGTTGAGGTGCCGTCCGCACACAAGCAGGAGGCCCTCTTGTGAGAAAGCACATGTTGCCCCTAATCGCCGTACTCCTCGTCCTTGTCGGATGTGCGGACCAGCCGGATTTGCCCACGATCCTCACCGCCACCCCTGCGCCTCCCACCACACCTGCACCGCGCGCGCTCCACCCCACGGGCGAGCCGGGCAGCGCACGAATACACGAGCCCGGGTGGAGTACACCCATCAAATTGTCGTTCAACGACGATGGCTGGGAGGACTCCCCCTACATTACCCGCGACGGAAGCCAAATTCTCTTCTTCTATCATCCCTTTCCCGACCTCGTCACCACAGTTGACGAGCTGACCGAATACGTGGTTGCCCACCCTCAGGAGGCAGAAGCTCAGGGGCTGGACGGCAAGATCTACGTCAGTGACCGGCCGTTCACGAGCCGGCGGGTCCACCCCATCTCCCAAGATGGAAGCCCTGCGCTGGAATGCTGTCCCTACGTCTCACCGTCCGGGGAGCTCTTCTACGTGAGCAACCGCCGTTCTTGGGAGCTCATGAAAGATGTGCCGGTTTCCATCTACCGGGACGGAGAGCGATTGGATCTCAGGACCGACCAGGCGGTGGACAACCCCCACTATTGCCCCGCTCGGGATGAGCTTTGGTTCGATTGCCCCAGCGACGCCAATTTGTGTGTGATGCGAAACGCTGCGGCGACCGGCTTTCAAGGCCAGGTGACGGTGGCCCCTTATCCTGTGAACGCCCGCGACGACCGGGTGCAAGATTCCCAGGCATTTCTCACCGACGACTGCCAGACCCTCTACATCACCTCCAGCCGTGACTTCCCCGACTTGGGGCGCACCCAGATCTACCGGCTCCGCCGTTTGGATGAAGAGGGATTACAGTGGAGCGGGCCGGAGCTGTTCATCAACAGTGAGACCCTCGTCGCCGAGGTATCCATGACGGCCGACGGCACGGAGTTGGTCTTCGCCCAAGTCTTCTGGCGCGAGGACGGCACACCGGGTATTGATATCTACTACAGCCGCAAGGTGACGAGCCCGTGAGATTCGGCAGGAAGTTTTTCGATTTCTTTACACTTTATTGATCCTCTCCGAACATTTCTGATCTATACTTCCCTCTACCTGGAGGCAAATCAACGGGTGCTCCGGCCACCCGGTGCGGCGCCCTCCGAGGACACTGTGCCTGAAGTTGCAAGCTCACCATCAGTGATAGGGCTTACACCGTTCCATCGGTGCCCACCACGGCGAGGCAGAGGGCATGGCGTGTCGCGGAGGTGTGTGCGCTTGTCAGGTAACGGTCACCCCCTCAGGTGACCGTTACCTGACCCACTGCTAAGGGAGAGGAGTGCTGGCATGAAACGCTTGATTGTTCCCGGGCTCCTGCTGACCGCCTTGATTGTGGTAGCTGGCCTGCCGACTACCGCCTCGGTCGTGGGGGGATTCCCGGCCCAACAGACCACCCAAGCCCAAGGCGTCTTTCTTGCCTTCCACCTGGAAGTGAGCGATACGCCCCGCATCACCACCCTGTGGCCCAAGCTGATGGCGTTCATGGTATTGGCCGACCAGTACAGCGCCAAGGTCTCCCTCCAATTCTCCGAGCCTTGGGCCCAGTATGTGTTTGACAACGGCCTCGCCAGTACGGTGTTGGCTTGGGAGGCCAACGGCCACGAGATCGCCCTGCACCACCACGGCCCCACCCACAAGTTCTTCGACGGCTACACCAACCGGCCGGATCTGATCCGCACCGACGGCTGGTACGCAACCCCTGGCGTGTACAAAGGGGATATGGCCGCGCTCATGGCCCTCCTCGATCCCTTGGCCGTCAACCCCATCGTCTCCGCCGGCATGTCCGACGCGGAGACTGATTGGCCTGAGGGAGTGCTCTATTACGCCACCAAGGCAGGCGAGGAGAACGCCAAGACCGACCTGGTGAGCGTGCCCATCCAGGCGACCTACAACGGCTCTACCGTGACCAAGGTGACGAACGCCGGCTACGCCATTGACCACCTGGGCGATGCGGCTGTGACGCTCGCCGACATTGAGAGTGCCCTCCAAGGGGCCACAGCAGATCAGGTCCTGGGCATTGTGATCAACGACACGACCATTGAGGATCACTTCGACCAGATCGAGCCCTTGTTCCAGCTCCTGGAGCGCTACAGCGCCCAGGCTCGTACTACCCGTGACGTGGTGAGTTCCTACCAACCAGTAGCAACGCCCACGCCGACCACAGTGGGATCACCTACGCCCACGCCCCAACCCTTCCCCCTGGTCACCGATGCCACCTACGGCACTGTGGGTGACGTGCGCTACGTGCGCATCCCCACCACCGACTGCGCCAACCTCACCGCCACACCCATCCTGGTGGGCGACTGGCTGGTCTATCCTAACCACGAACACAACCGCAACTGCAGTGGCCCCGGCCTCTATCGCCAAGCCCTTTTTGGGTACAACCTGCAGGACGGCCGGCTCTATCTGCTGCGGGACGACGGCGCCGGCGAGGCCCCGCTGCTCTACCAGCCCGATCAGAACATCCTCTACTGGACCACCACCTTCGGCGGCACGGTCTTCCTCCTCGACCCGCAGACCTTCGCCCTGCGCAAGAAGGTGTCGGTGGGGACCACATCGGACAGCGGGGGTGTGGTGCTGGAAGGCCTCTACTACTTCGGCACGGTGAACACGCCGGACGAGCTGTGCCAGAATCCCATCAACCCCAATTGCGGCGCGGTCTTCGCCATCGACGCACAGGGGAACATTGTGCACACGCTGAACACCGACGACGGCTTCCGCACCTGGATCGGCACCGGCCTGACCACCAACGGCCAGTATCTGTACATCGGCTCGGCCAAGCAGACCAAGGGGGAGGAAGGCACGGAGAACGAGTACCTGTACGGCTGCTCCGTGATCAAGGCCGACAAGAACCTGAACATCCTGGCCTCCTTCGACCCCGGTGACTTCGCCTGCTACTACCTGCCCTATGTGGGCGCCAACGCGGATTCGGTTTCGGGCGAGGTGGTCCCCGACGGCACGGGGTGTGGGCCCAGTACGTGCGGCCCAACGACGCCCCCGCCACCGAGGGCACGTTCCAGGTGCTCCTCTACCGTCTGAACAATGAGCTGGAGGAGCAGTGCCGCGTAATGTTTCCCTTCGAGCCACAGACGCAGGCGGTGGGCTTCTACGCCGCGCCTACTGTGGACAGCGAGGGCAACGCCTATGTGCCGGTGACCGTGCCCGACGCGACCGACACCCGCAAAGGGCAACTGTGGAAGGTGACGCCCGGCTGCCAGACCACGCTTTTGGCCGAGGTAACGGGCAGTTTCGCCCACGCCTCCCCCACCCTGGCCGACGTCCCCCCGGCAGGGGGGACCACAGGGGGATACGTGCTCTTCGCCACGGATGGCCGGTTACAGGTCCTCACCCTGGATGGCACGCCGGTGCGAGAGTACACCCTGGCCTCCAATGCGCGGGTGCTCACCAGCCCGGTGATCCACAACGGCGTGATCTATGTGGTGCAGGAGGACGGCACGCTGAACATCATCGAGAGCGCGGGGGTGAGCGGCTACGGCGACGCCATCTGGCCCCGGTACCGCGGGGACAACGACGGCCGGGCGATGTTGTGGGGGACCGGGACACCACCATCTGTCTGTGCTGCTGCCGGTCTTGGCTGTTCTGTCTACCTGCCGGTAGTGATTGCTAAATGATGTGGTCTTGAAGGGGCCAGAATTTTCCTGTTCCCCCAAGCGTCATCTGTGACCTGTTGTGCGCTGTCCCTCTCATCGTCCCCAGAGGCCCAGCCGGCACATCCATACCTAGTGGCACACTGCTCCCTGCGCGTCGAGGATCAACGACAGCCGTCGGCCCGTGGCTTGAATTGTGCGCCACGGGGCATCTCCTACCAGCCAGGAGGTGGTGAACGTCCCACAGTGCTGACGAGTGCCCACTGCGTCCGACACGTCATACACGTGCCGAGTGGTGCCGAAGAAGCGCAGCGTGTACACGTGGAAGTGTTGCCTCATCTCGTCCAGTTCCAGCCGAGCCGCGTAGCAGCGTCCGTACAGCCACATGGTGAGGGCAAAGCCCACGCCCAGCGGCATCACTCCGCCCCCCCAGGCCAGCCGCACGGAGAGCGGAGCCAGCATGCCTCCGTCTGCCAGGTTCAGGCCATAGCTTGGGCCAGATGCACGCCGGCGCGCACGCTCAGGGTGGCGGACGCCAAGGAGAAGAGCATGACCCCTCGTACTTTGAGAGCTTCTCGTCGCGCGTCAAAGAGTAAGATCATGTGTGCCCAGTTTGTCACGAGTTCGGCATCGCGGTACCCCATATCCATATCTTGTTCTCACCGATGAGGGCTAAGCGGCTGCCGTCAGGGCTGAACCGTACACTGCGCAGTGGCGCCTCGCTCTCCACGCGGTGCACCAGCCGACGGCGCGACACATCCCAGAAGAGGACGTAAAACCGCTCAACCGTCACCAGCAGACGGCCGTCGGGGCTGAGTGCGAGGTCGAGTGGGCTCTCTTGGCCCTCCAGTTCTGTTTCCACCGTGCCGTCAATTCGCCACACCCTGGCTAGTGGAAACCCGGTGGTGACGAATCGCTCTGAATCTAGGACGACAACGGCGTTCGGTTGTACCTTCCCCGTCTGTACGGTGGTCACCGAACTTCCGTCGGCAGAGCGCCAAACCTGCACAGTGCCACCATAGGCCGCGCCTGCGACCAACTCGCCGTCCGGGCTGAACGCCACATCCTGCACCAGAGGGGCATGAACTCCCTCATAGGGAACGTTGAGTTCGTGCAGCACCAGGCCACTCTTCACCTCCACCAGGCGTACCGTGGCGTTGCCGTTGGCCATGGCCAGCAGACGGCTGTCGGGGCTGAAGGCCAGGGCATGGATGCCGTAGAAGAATCCCGCCACCGTTTGTACCGGCCGCCCATCCCCAGCACGGCGGACCTCCAGGCGATCCTCGCCCAGGCCACTGCGGGCGACGGCCATGAACTGGCCATCGGGGCTAAAGAGGACGCGGCTGCCTTGCATCTCATCTGGGGGCACCACAGGGGATATGGTGCGGGCCTCATACCACGTCAGGCGAGGAGAATGCTCACCTGTCTCGGAGGGGACGGCCAGAACGAGATACGCCCCGTCCGGTGTCCAAGCAAAGTCGTTGATCGGGAGAGCACCGGCAACGCTCAACTTGCCGATCTCTTTCAGGCGTTGCACCGTGTCGGGGGCGAGCAGAAGTGGTGGGGAAGCGACCGTGGCCGTTGGTGGCGTGGGGGCTGTGGTGGGGGGCGGCGGCAGCACGGTGGACGTGAACGTGGGCGTTGGCAACTCGGTGGGCGGATGTGATCTGGTCCCTGTTACCGTGGGGCGTGTCGCCGTGGCAATCCACGCACCAGTACGTGTCGTCGTCAGAGTGATGGGGGGCTGCGCTGGCAGCGCTCCCCGCGACGTACAGGCCAAGAGCGCCAGAAGTGGTGTTACCAGCAGCAGGAGGACTGATGCGTTCATTTCATCCACTCTCGTGGTTGCACCCTCGTGGTGTGCCTCAGGGTGTTCAATTGGGCCGAGCTGGACGCTCTCCTTTCTCCTCTTCCTCCTCCTCAATCCACGCCAGCTCGACCTCCGAGCCCAGGGCCGAGTGCAGCTCCCGTGCCAAGGCGGTAAACTCGGCGGGCGTCAGGTGGACCACCCACGAGGTCCCGTAGTCCCAGTGTTGCCACACCGGGCCATCATCTGCCAGGAGGTGGAGCTCGCGCAGGCCGGCTCCGGCCTGGAGCCACTTGCCCAGCAGCTCCGCCATTCCCGGTTCAAAGCGCCCCGCCATCCACACCGTGGGCACAGGCCGGACGATATCCGCCCATACCAGTGGCTTGAGAAGCAATCCGAGGCAGCCGCACCCCACCCGCTGGGCCCACGGCTGGTCCGGCTCCACGCCTTGGAACCAGCGCTCCTCATCCGCCAGGGGACGCAGCGGTGCCAGCCACGGGGAGAGGTCAGCCTCTTCATCCGCTTTCAGCCGAAATCGCCGGGCGCGCGCCGCAGCAAAACGGAAGGCGATCTCCCGCGCCCGGCCCTCATGGAGACGGATCCGTTCCCATTCCCCGGCCAGCCAGGCCGGGCGACGAGATGATCCCTTCATCGCCCCGATCCCATTCGCTCCAGCACCGCCTTGGCGCGGCTATCCCAGTCAGCGGTGTAGTGCAGCAGCATCGCCGCCAGCCAGCGGGCGCGTCGGGACGGCGCCTCGCGGGCCAGGAACTCCAGAAAGGCCCGCTGCCGCTCCCCCAGGGCGCGGAGGCGTCGCACCCCCTCTGCCATGCCGGGGTCCGCGAACACCTCGTACTCTTCCAGCACCGCCTCCGTGATCCCCACCATCTCCAGCAGCCCCCCCTCCCAGACGACGCCTTTCCGCGCCCAGAGCGCATGGGCCTCCACCAGCCGCCGCTCGGCGAAGTCCAGCCGCAACCAGAAGCGACGGGCGAGGTCCGGCGTCAGGGCCAGGTGGGCGTCTTCCGTGGCCCGCTTGAGCGGGTAGAGGGGGCTGTCGGGCAGAGAGCCTGCCGAGACCCTGATGGCCCCCCCGGCCACGAGGAGGAGGAACAGGAGCGTCACCGCGGCCGACGCCAGCCGGGCACGCCAGAGGCCGAAAGCCGGACGTGGGAGACGGGCTGCCACCGGCACGGCCCCCTCCAACCGGTAACGCAGGCGGCGGCGAAAGTCGGGGTCCGGCTGTTCCGGGGCCACAGCCCGGGCGTGCAGCCCCGTGGCCAACAGCGGCTCCAGCTCCTGGCGCAGGTCTGGGTAGCGGGCCACAACCTCGTCAGGGGACTCCCCGGCCTCGATCCGCTCCAGACACTCGGCCAGCACGTGGGCGACCGGGTCCACGGGATCCCGGCGAAATGGTTTCCACCTCAACATCGCGTCTCCCCCTGTGCCCGTCAGCCACCTTCCCCTTTCAAACGCCGGCGCAGGGCGGCGATGGCCTTGTGTTGCAGGTTCTTCACCGCGTTCTCGCTCCGGCCCATCACCCGGGCCGTCTCGGCGATGGAGAGGCCGGCGGCGAAGCGCAAGGCGATCACCTGCTGCTGCAACTCCGTCAACTCGGCCGCCGCAGCGCGCAGTCGCTCCCGCTGCCGGCGCCGTTCGGCGAGCTCAACGGGGTCCTCGGCCGGAGCGGTGAGGGGAGCAGCGGGCCACGCCCCCTCCCGGCGGCGACGGCGTTGGTGGTCTGTCACCAGGTTGCGGGCAATGGTCAGCAGCCAGGGGAGCAGGCTCCCGCGCCAGCGGAAGCGGCTCAGGCTCGCCAACGCCCTGAGAAAGACCTCCTGCGTCAGGTCCTCCGCGTCGGCGCGATTCCCCACGCGGTGGGCGATGTAGGCGTAGACCCGATCCACGTGCTGGTCGTAGAGCGCGCCAAAGGCCTGGGCATCCCCCTGCTGGGCGCGGCGGACCAGTTCCGCCTCGTCGAATTCCCCGGCTGCTGAACCGGCCAAGGCCGAGCCCCTCGACCGACCGAACCACCTCACTCCATGGACCCCAAGCGTTCTCCACAATTGGCTCCGGACGACGGCATTCGTATTCTACCCCAGAAGTCGGTTGGAGGCGACCTCTGCCCTCAGGTGACGATCACGTCTCAGGTGACGTTCACCTGAGGGCCTCTGTTCAGCCCGGGGCTTTGAGCCCTAGGCCGAGGACTTCTGCTCCTCAGCCATCGGCTAACCTTGTGGTCCTTCGCCGTTATGGTTATGGGAAGTAAATGAGGCGATGCCGGCGAGACGAAGCATCGGGGAGGAGCGTCAATGAGTGCCCACGTGAACCTGTGGAAACACCTGCTTGTGGCCGTCGCGCTGCTCGGACTGTCCCTGGTCTCGGTCCCCACCGCGACCGGCGGAGCGATCAGAATCACGCGTGGAAGTGGGTCTCTGGCGCGAGCAGGGACCGGCCGGAGCGGTGTTCCCCTGGAAGTCGATGCCGGTCATGTCCGGGGAGCAGTGACCGGCCAACCGGCAGAAAATTCCTCATCGCCAGGGGACATCGTGTCCCGCCCGGTGTTGGGGGAGCAGAAGATCCTGTTCATCCTCGTGTACTACCCCGGCGAACGGGAGCCTATCCTGACGGAGGAAGCTGCCCGGCAAGTCGCCGGGATCGTCCAGGAGGGCTTAGAGCGCAACAGCTACGGCCACGCCACCTTCACCATCGACGTCACGCCGCCCCTGCCCATGCCCCAACCGGTCTCCTACTACCAGAACGGCCCCACCCTGGTGCGGGTGCGGGCGGACGCCCTGCAGGCAGCCCGGCGGGCGGGGTACGCCGTCGAGATCTACGACCGGGAGGTGATCATCAGCCCTAAGATCTGGCCCTACGCCACGGGCCAGGGCACCCTCAACGGCCACACCGCCCTGGTCGGCTGCGACTGGTGCCCTTACCTGGTGCTCCACGAGCTGGGCCACACCTTCGGCTGGATGCACGCCAACTTCTGGCAGGTCACCGCGGGCTCGCCCATCGCCCCGAACGGGACCGAGGTGGAGTACGGCGACCCCTTCGACATCATGGGGGACCAGCTCCCGGGACGGCCGCGGGCCTTCCACCACTACAACCCCTGGTTCAAGTGGCGGGCCGGCTGGATCCCGCCGGAAAACGTCCGGGAGATCACCGAGCCGGGGACCTATACCGTGACGATCCGGGCGCTGGAGCGGGCGCCCCAGCGGGGGACCGGGATCACCGAGTACACCGCCGTGCGCCTCCCCAGGAATCCCCGCCAGGACTACTGGCTCTTCTACCGGGCCGAGGAGCCGGAGGGCAACGACGGCCTGATCCTCACCTGGGGCGCGCGGTCGAACGTCCCGGCGTCGATCCTGCTGGACATGACGCCGGGGTCCCAGGGAGAGGACTGGCGGGACGTGGAGCTGGGCGTGGGTGAACGCTTCCACGACTCAGAGGCGGGAGTGGAGGTGCGGGTGCTGGAGAAAACGCCGGACACGCTGCGGGTCGAGGTGGTCGTCGAGCCCCGCACCCTGGACCGCCTGCCGGTGATTGACGTGCTGAGCCCCGGCGGGGACCGCGTGGTCAGCGGGACGGTGCGCTACGAGGCCACGGCCTACGACCCCGACGTGGGGTCGGTCAACGGGGCCGGCATCGCCACGGTCACCCTCTACCTCCACCCCCTGGACGACCCGCTGATCGCGGCCCTGCGCGCCGGCCAAGTGCCGCCCCATCCGGTGGTGACGGCCACGCTCTCCGCCCCCTCCGCCCCGCCCTACGTGCTGGAGGTGCCGACGGACGGGGCCGCGCCCGCCGTCCCGGACGGGGTCTACGCCCTGGTGGTGACTGCGGTGGGCGAGGACGGGGGCCGCAATACCATCTGGTATCCGCACATCATCGACAACACGGGGCCCAGCGCGTCGCCGCCAACCCACACCCTCTGGCTGCCCCTGGTGCAGAAGGGCGGCGCCGGCATGGCGGTGACCGGCACCGTAGCCCCCCTCGACCCCTCCCCGACACCTCCTCCATGGTCGGCTTCCTGCACGGCCAGCAGGACGACGTGCCCCCGCTGGAGGTGGTCCGCGCGCTCTCCCCGCGGCTGCTGCGGGGCTCGGGGCTCTGGCAGCGGGCGCAGGCGCTGGGCGCCCGCTACCACTTTCTCCTGACCAACGTCTGGGGCCATCCCCCGCGGGAGGAGCAGGCCCGGGGGCGCGGCTCGGGCGAGGCGGGCGCACAACAGGAACCCTGCATCCCCTCCCTCAACAACTGGAAGAACATCGGGCCGCCCTATGAGAACTTCGACTGCTTCCGCGAGGCCATCCGGCGGTTTATCACAGGCTTTCGGGACGAGCAGGGGGAGGACATCCCCGTTGACGGGAGCTTCATCTTCGACCTCTGGAACGAACCCAACTCCCAGACCTTCTGGGTGGGCACCGAGGCGCAGCTCTTCGAGACCTTCGCCGTGGCCGTGGAGACGGTGCGCTCCCTCCTGCCGGGGGCCTGGATCGCCGCGCCCAGCACGGGGCTCTACGACCGGGAGTTCCTACGCCGCCTGCTGGACTACGCCGCGGCCAACGACGTCCGCTTCGAGGTCCTGAGCTGGCACGAGTTGCTGTGGCCACCCACCCCCAACGAGCAGGGCACGAACATCAGCGCGGTGCAGGAGCACCTCCAGGAGGCGCGGCGGCTCTTCCTGGAGAATCCCGACTGCGCGGAGGTGGGGCTGCGGGAGATCCACATCAACGAATACGTGGGCCCGCCGACCAGTACCGGCCCGGCGAACTGGTGGCCTACCTGTCGGCCCTGGAACTCGGCGGCGCGGACGCCGCAGCGCACTCCTGCTGGCCCGCCTCCAACGGCGAGAAGAACTGCTTCAACAACTCCCTGGACGGCCTGGTGGAGCCCGGCACCTGGCGCCCGCGACCCAAGTGGTGGACCTACAAGATCTACGCGGAGGGGGTGTCGGGCCGCGTGGCCGGCAGCAGCACGCATCCCGTCATCGTGCCGTTGGCCTCCTTGTCCCCGGACGCGGATGCCGTCACTGTGCTCCTGGGCCACACGCGGCGCATCGAGGGGCCCGACCTGCCGGCGCGGCCCATTCGCCTGGAGCTGACGGGGCTGCCCCCCGCCTTCGCCAACGGCGCCCTCGTCACTGTGCGCCACATGCCGTACCAGGGGGAGGTGGTGCTGCCCGAGCCGCCCATCGTCCTCACCACCACGGTTCCCGTTCGGGACGGGCAGGCGACGGTGTTCCTCGGCTCGTTGCCCTTGCACGACGCCTGGGAGGTGCACGCCGTGCCGGCCAAAGCTAAAAAGAGTGGGGGGAGGCGGACATGCGCTGTCCAAGCGCCGTTCGGGTTGTAGATGTGCGGATGTGGATGTGGTGCAGAGAAACGCCTAGAAGTATATCTTTAGGAGCTCTGTGGCGCGCTCTCGCGGGCTGCCCCGTGGAAGAAGATGGTGAGCATGAGCTCGATAGCTGTCTCGGGAACCCCCAATTCGCGCTCGTGAGCCGGGTACAGGAAGGGGTACATCATGCCCAACAACATCCAGGTGGCCAAACGCACGTCCATCACGCGAAGTTCGCCTTGCTCCATTCCAGAGCGCAGGATATCGGCTATCTGGCCAACGAATTTGTCGTAGTAGCGCTGCCTGAATGCCGCTCGGGTAGTGGGGTTCAAATGAGCCATCTCTTGGCTGGCCAGTCGAATAATGGCCCGGCGCTCCGGCGCCAACGAAAAGATGGCCTGCATGGCCTGACCGATCTGCTCGCGTGCTGTCGTGCCTTCCTGTCGTGCTTCTTGAATGAGTCGTTCAATGTGCTCCAAGCTGTCGGTCAGGATCGCCAGGAGCAACTCCTGCTTGTCCTGGAAATGGTAGTAGAGTCCCGCCTTGGACACCCCCACTACCTTGGCAATCTCCCGCATGGAGATGCCGTGATAGCCATGAGTCACAAACAGCCGGGTAGCCTCCTGAATGATGCGCTCGCGCACGGCAACGGGTTCTGATGGCACCGGATGACCTCCTGGAGAGTGATCCCTCACGTTCCTATGGGGATGTTGCCGTTGCCCACCCGGCCGTGCTGTACACTGCTTCTCAGCTCCACCACGGTGCCGGACGGCCCAAGAGTGAGAGCGGCCAGGCAGGTGGAAGCCAGGACACGGGCGTGGCGTTGAGCTCCTTCATGCACAATTATAGGAAGGTTTCCTGCCCCCACAAATTCTGTATTTGCTTATCTGCCACCCTGCTGTTTCCTCATAATGACAGGAAGACGCAGGCATCGGTTTCCACCGCCCTTTCTCGCCACTCTTCCGCGTTCTCTGTGCCCCTGTGGTGTTCATCTGCCCCCAGGGCATGTCTCCTCAATGAGCGGGAATGTGGCCCGTCGGGCCTATCACCGTGGCTGAGAGGACTACAGTATAGTTCCCACATGCATGGAAAGGAGAGGCCAAGTGGTTGCCCCTCCTAACGAGCTGAGAGGCCGGCCAGGAAGCAAGAGGGACAAGCTGCTTGACGAGTTTGTGCTGAAAAAAGTTATGCAGGGCTGGCGTTGTGTCGGCCCTGGAGTGTGGCCAACTCCTCAGTTCGGCTCTTCAAGCCCAAGGCTGCCACTGTCAGCAGGAGCATCAAAGCGCCGAGCAGCAGGTAAGCTGTCCGGTAGCCGGGAATACCTCCGCCTTGGGATTCCGCCACCGCGCCA
Organism: Ardenticatenia bacterium; assembly: GCA_030949995.1. Lineage (GTDB taxonomy): Bacteria > Chloroflexota > Anaerolineae > Ardenticatenales > Ardenticatenaceae > WFWG01. The sequence continues at coordinate 1,917 of JAUZRY010000065.1, read as the reverse complement.
ACCACAGCACCGCCGAGTATCTGTCCAACCCGTGTAAACAGGCTAATGGCTCCCTGAGCTGCAGCGCGGTCTGACGATGATGCCTCGTTGAGCATGATGTAACGGAGCGGGGCTCCAAGCAAAGCCGAGAGCCCGACTCCAATGAACAATCCGGCCGTGATCAGACTTCCGAGCGCGATGGGCAGGCTGCCTAACATAATCATCCCCAACGTCAGGCAGGTTGATCCGGCCACGATGACCACCTTGGAGCCGTGCCGGTCCAACAGCCGCCCAACGATTGGCGAATTGATCGCCATAATCAGCACCACCGGCACCAACATGAAGCTGGCTGTGGACTCCTCGACCCCTAGAGCCATCACCAACACCTTCGGGATGAAGACCAATCCAGCTTCCTCAAGCCCGGTGCCGATGGCCAGGATGCTGGCCAAGACCACCTGACGGGAGTGGAACAAGCGCGTGCGCAGCACGGGATCTTCAGCATCGCGCTCAACACGCCAGAACAGGGGCAACAGCACCAAAGTGAGCACCAAGAAGGGCCACACGTTGAGCGAGATTAGGCTGTCGAGCACGTGGGCTGTATCGATGTGGTTGAGCCCGTAAGTCATCGCTGCCAGGAGTCCGCCCAGCATGACCATGCCCGCCCAATCGAAGGGGCGACGCTTGGGAGCGCGCTCTGCGGGCAGGGTGCGCAGGCTGAACACGATGAGAAGCAGTGCCACAGGCAGGTTCACGATGAACAGCCACTGCCATCCCACCATCAAAAGCGCCCCGCCCAAGATCGGCCCGATGAGGAAGGCCAGCCCAAAGACTGCGCCGATCAGCCCCAGGGCGCTCCCACGCTTGTCCGGCGGGAACGTGTCCCCAATGGTGGCGCTGGCCACCGGGAAAATCCCGCCAGCAGCCACCCCTTGGACAGCACGTCCGACCAACAGGAGGGAGAAGGTCGGCGCCACCGCTACTGCTAAGGACCCCAGGGCGAACAGGGTCACATCCATCACGTAGATCGGGCGTCGCCCGAACAGGTCGGACAATTTGGCCATCAGCGGCGTCCCGACGAGGCTGAAGAGCACGTAGATGGTGAAGATCCAAGGTAATGCCCGGTCATCCACTTGGAACTGGGCTTGAATGGCGGGCAGAGCCGGCCCGACAATAGCAATGTCGAGGGCACCCATCAACACCCCGACGAACAGAACTGCCAACATGCGAGAGCGTGCGCGATCATCCACTGGGTTCATGGTGCATCTTCCTTGCGCGAATGTGTCTACCGACCGGTCGGTTACTCCAGGGGGAGTGTACCTCGTTTTGACCACGGTGTCAAGTTCACGTGTTCGCACCTCCTCCTTGACAAATGGTGGAGACCAGTGTATGATAGAGGAAAACAATTGGAAATCGATTTCGGAGAATTTTCGTGAGCGTAACCATCCACGATGTGGCCAAAAGAGCCGGCGTCTCTCCGGCCACCGTCTCCAAGGTGCTCAACGGTCGTCCGGGGGTTCGGAAGGCGACTCGGGAGAAGGTGCTTCAGGCAGCACGGGAGTTGGGGTACATTCCCGATTTCTCCGCCCGGTCACTGGTCACGAAACGAACGCGCACGTTGGGCTTCCTGGTGCACGCCCGCCACACCCTCTCTCCCCATGCCTTCTACGGTGAGGTCTTAGCCGCTGCAGAGCAGGAAGCCCGCAAGCACCAATACCACTTCCTCTTTGCCACGTTTAACCAGGGCGATGAGGCGGTTCCTCTCACCCTGTTGCAGGAACAGCGCGTCGAAGGCTTGATTCTGGCCGGGTGCGACATCCCGCGCTCGCTGATTAGCTCCAATTGAAGCATGGGGGGGTGCCGCTCGTGCTGGTGGACAACCATGTTCCCGGCGTCCACAGTGTGGTGATTGACAGAGGGTGGGGGCATACGAGGCCACTT
>JAUZRY010000064.1 GCA_030949995.1 Ardenticatenia bacterium | reverse complement strand
GCGCACTGCCGTGGAGGCCACCCTCGCCGCCCGCCTGGCCCACCCCGCCCCGGCCGCCGCCGAGGCCGCCGCCGGGGGGCTGGTGCGCCTCTGGCTGGCCGATGAGGAGGGCGAGCCGGAGGCGTTCGACCCCGCGCCGCTGCTGGACCGGCTGGCCGAGGCCCTGGGCGGGCTTCCGGTCTCGCCCTTGGCCGCGCTGCTGGCCGCCGGGACGGACGACGACGTCTGGAGCGATTACCACGAGCGGGTGACCCGCGCGGCCCGCGCCCTGGTGGTCGCCCAACCGGAGCGCCATTTCCCCCGCCTGCTGGAGCGCCTGGAGATCGCCCTGGTCGATGGGGAGGGGGACTGGCCGCCCCGGCGCATCGCCCTGGCCGTGGTCGCCGCCGTGGCCGAGGCGCTGCCGGCCCGCTTCCGCCGCCGCGCCGACCCGGCCCGCTGGGAGGGGCTGCTCACCCGCGCTACCCGCGAGGCGGAGAGTTTCAGCACCCGCCGCTTCGCCCTCACCGCGCTCAGCCACCTGCGGCGGGCCACGCCGGCGGTGGCGGAGGCGCTGCGGGCCGCGCTGCGGGATGTGGGCCGGGTGCAGGAGGACGCCCTGGCCGCGGCGGAGCGCTTCCGCCTGGCCGAGGGGGACCTGGTCGCGGCCCTGGCCGAGGGGCTGTACGACGAGAGCGCGGCCGCGGCCTACGCCACCGCCCGCCTGCTGGCCGGGCTGGGGCGGGCGCGGGAATCCACCGCCGAGCAGCGGCAGGCCATCCTCCGCGCCCTGGCCGCGGCCCTGCGCGACCCCCGCGCCCGCCGGCACGTCTACGTGCTGGAGAGGGGCGAGATCAAACACCTGGGCTGGCTGGACGAGGCCCTCTACCAGGCGCTGGTGCAGGTGGTGGGGGCCGGCGGGTGAGGAGAACGTGGGACTGCCCCTTAACTTAACACGGGGTCCCCATACTTGAAGTCTCATGAGGAAGGCCAGCAGTCCGGTGGAGCACCGGCGTACTCCCCAAGCCCCCCTGTGCCGATCACGACTCCACACGTCGCCGTGTTTGCCAAAAACGGGGTTCTGACTATGCTTCGTGCGGAATTGAGAGTGGAGGAGAGAAGACGCTATGGAGCTCTTGCGCAGCCTATACGATTGGGTCGTGGCGTGGGCCTACACGCCCTATGCCGGTGTGGCCCTCTTCGGCATTGCCTTCGCCGAGTCGTCCTTCTTCCCCATTCCCCCCGACGTGCTCATGATCCCCCTGGCCATTTCCCGACCCCCCATTGCCCTGCTCTTCGCCGCCCTGGCGACGGTGGCATCGGTGTTGGGAGGGGTGTTCGGCTACGTGATCGGAAAATTGGGCGGCCAGCCCGTGCTCCACCGCCTCTTCTCCGAGGAGAAGATCCGCGCTGTGCGCCACTACTACCACAAGTACGATGTATGGGCCATTGGCATTGCCGGCTTCACGCCCATCCCCTACAAGCTCTTCACCATCTCGGCCGGGGTGTTCGACTTGGACTTCAAGCGGTTCATGCTGGCGTCCCTGGTGGGCCGCGGGGGACGCTTCTTCCTCGTCGGCGGGCTGATCATGATCTTCGGCGAGGCCATTCAGGGGTTCATCGACGAATATTTCGACCTGCTGGCCATTGCCTTCACCCTGCTCCTGATCGGCGGCTTTTACGTCATCAACGTCGCGGGCAAACGGGCCAAGTCGCCCGTGAAGGGGGCACAAGCGGAGCAGTAAGGCCACCGGGGTTGACTCTGACGGCGGTTCGCGTTCACCCTTGCTCGCCCACCACCTGGACAATGATCCGCCGCCTGCGAGGTCGCACGTCGAAGTCTACGAAGACGATTTGTTGCCAGGTGCCCAAGGTGAGGCGACCGTCCACCACCGGCACGGTGAAACTGGCGCCCAACAGCGCCGCCCGCACGTGGCTGTGGCCGTTACCGTCACCCCAGCGCAAGTTGTGGCGGTACTCCCGATCTTGGGGCACCAGCTCCTCGAAGGCACGCTGCAGGTCGGCGACGGCGCCGCTCTCGTACTCCAGCGTGGTGATGCCGCTGGTGGAGCTGGGGGTGAAAATGCAGGCCAGCCCCTGGCGGATGCCGGAGTGCTGCACGGCTTGGACCACGTGGCCGGTGATGTCCACAATGTGGGCGTTGCCCTGGGTGGCGAGCTCAAAGGTCGCCGTGATCACGGTCATCGTGCTCACACCTCCTCACATGTGGTGTTCTCCCAGTCATCCTTCCACGGCAGCAGCATACACGCCCCGATACGCGGGGGGAAGCAGCCTGGCCAGCGCACACATGATGTGCTCTGTGCCCTGTGCGAGCTGACGTCCTCGGGGGACGCCGGGCTCGGGTTCCAAGCGCACCAAGGGGCCAAAGCGCACCCAATACTCAGGGCGCCGCCCCCGGCGCAAATCCTGAACAAAGCGTTCGTGGCCCCACACGGCCGCCGGCAGGACGGGCGCGCCCGTGCGCAGGGCCAAGTAGGCCACGCCCTCGCGCCCCCGTTGCAGCCCCCGTGGCGGCTGCGCGTGCCCTCGGGCGCCAGCCCAATGCGCCCTCCCTGGTGGAGCACCTCCAGGGCAGCTCGCAGGGCCCGACGGTCCACGTGTCCCCGCCTGACGAAGATCACGTCCACGGTGCGCAAGATCCAGCCGGCCGGCGAGAACCAGCGGCCGTATTCGGCCTTGGCCATGACCGTAATCGGGCCAATGGGCAAACTGGCCATCACCAGGGGGGCGTCCAGCAAGTTGAGGTGGTTGCTGGCCACAATCAGAGGGCCCTGCTGGGGCACATAGTCCAGGCCCTCCACGTGCCAGCGCCCAAGGCGGAAGAGGGCCCGCAGCAGGGCGCGCATTGGCCAGTAGAGGCGTGTGCGGCTCATAGTTCCTCATTCTCCTCCAGGGGAAGGCTGCGCAGTAACATGTCTGTTAACAGGTGGTGCTGTTGGGCCAGGAGCTCCTCAACGAAGAGCTCGGCGATGTGATCGGCATCGGTCAGGGCCAGGCGGCGCCGTTGTTCCTCGGGTGACAGGGCGTTCCAGCGGTCCACCACGGCCCGTAGATGGGCAACCAGGCGATCTCGCCCCTCGGCGTAGGCGAACACCTCATCGAAGGCGCGCAGGACGTAGGCCACGATGTCCTCGGTGCGCAGGTAGCCGGCGGCGTGGAGGAGGGCCAAGTAGGGCACGCCCAGGGCAGTGGCCATGTGGCGCAACACGTGGGGCGAAGGGGGGTTGCGCTGCCCGCTCTCCAGTTGGGAGATATAGGCGCTGGAGATGCCCGCCTCCTCGGCCAGAGCCTCTTGGGAGATGCCCGCGCGCCTGCGCAGCGCTTTCAAGTATTCGCCAAACATGGAGATCGCTCCTTCCCGTCACCGTTCGGCTCAGGGGATGATTCGGCCCGATGGGGCTCCTTGGTCAGGAGGGCCACGAAGGCCAACAGGAGCGCCACTTGCACGTACATGCCAGCCACGTACAGGTTGTCCACCAGGTTGTGGACGCTGAGGTGGACGAAACTGCCCAGGGCGCCCACGGCGATCCCCCGCCACACGCCGTCGGTGGTGCGCACGGCCAGCCACGTGAGCCGAAAGGCAGCCAACCAGAAGAGCACGTAGGCTAGCAGCCCCACCAGGCCGGTCTCGGCCGCCACGTTGAGGAAAATGTTGTGCGCGTGTCCGAGGGGATCATCCCACGGGGGGAGTTTGTAGGCCGGGTAGACGGCCGCGTAGTTCCCCACGCCCACGCCCAGCCAAGGGTGGTCCGCAAACATGCCCACAGCCGCATACCAGTGGGCGAGGCGCTCGATGACTGCGAAGTTGCGGTCAGTGATCTCCACAGCGCGAATGTCGAGCAGCCCCACGTAGGGGAGGACGTCAGTGAGGCGCTCCTGAAGTGTGGCCGGCAGTGCTCGCACGCCCCCCAAGGCCAGGACGAGAGCGCCGGCGCTGGCGACAATGGCTGAGGCCATTAGGGCCCGCTTGCTCAGGACGGCGCTCACGGTCACCAGGGCGGCGGCTGCGCCCAGCCAGGCGCCCCTGGAGAGGGTGAAGACGAGGGCCACGCCCATGAGGCCACCTGCCACGGCCACCACGCCGCCCAAGAGCAGCGCGGGCCACTCCCCTCCGAGCCGTGGGCCCTTGGCCAGGGGGAGCACGCCGGCCAACACCACGCCGTATGCCAGGGGAAGAGTAAGCCCCAAGTACCCGCCGTACGGGTTGGGCTGCATGAAGGTGCCATATGCCCGCAGCCAGAGTCGGCCGGCCAGTGGGAAGAGGAAACCCACCGGCCCCACCTGGAAGACTGCCTGGTAGATGCCCTGAATGGCCGCCAACGCGCCGGCTGCGATCATGCTCAACGTGATGATGAGAATATCCCGTCGTTCCAGCTCGTGCCAGGCCATGGCGTACAACGCGGCCATCTCCCCCCACTTGACCAACTCCTTGAGGCTGCTGCCCAGGGAGAGGGCTCCCAGCACGGAGACCAGCATGGCGCCCAGCCAGAGCGTCCACACGGCCAGGAGGGGAGGCGGGTACACGCGAAGCTCCCGTCGGGCCACGCCTCGGGCCAGCCAAGCTGCCAGGATGAGCCCCAACAGTGCCTCCAGCCCGCCTACCCGAGCGGGGCCCAAGCTGATCTCGCGCAGGCGACCGAAGGGAATCAGGAGGGGCAACACGTAGAGCCCCCACGCCGGGCGCACCAGGACCAGCAGAGTGATCCCTGCTGTGACGACCAATGCGCCGGCCCATATCACCGGCCACGTGGCCAGTACGTAGGCGATCCCGCCGAGTGCGGCCAACGCCAGTAGGCGGGGCATTCCGTTACGAGCCGACGCGATCGCCCGATGTGCGCTCACCCCTCTCCCCCAATGGCATCATCGCGGGACCACGCGACCACATACCCCTCGCCCCGTGTGTGGGCCCGCTCCAGGGCGCGGCTAGCCCTCGCCACGAGCTCGGCGAAGTCCCGTGGTGCTCCCCCATCAGCCGGATGCCACTCAGCCATGCCGGCACATACGGTGATGTGTAGTTCGCCAAACCACGTCAGGAACGTAGAGACGTGAATGCGGTCCACCAGGTGGGCGGCCACCTCGAAGACCTGGGGTGTGACCTGCTCCGGGAGCAACACCGCCAGGGTGTCCGCTTCCACCAGGGCCACCACGTCCACCGGCCGGGTGAGGGTGTCACAGAGTTCGGCCAGGGCGGTGATGAGTTCCTCGCCGCAGGCCGCGCCGTACACCTCGTTGATCTCACGCCACCCGTGAACGTGCAGGAGCACGAGGCCCAAGGGGCGCCCGTACAGGCGCGCCCGTGCCAGCTCCCGCGCCCCCCAGTCGCGCAGAGCCCTCCACGTGTAGATGCCCGTGCGCTCGTCCACGTAGGCCAGGCGGCTGAGCCGCTCGATGCGTGCTTCCAGGGAGGCAATGTGGGCCTTGAGCGCCTTCACGCGCGTGTCGGACATGGGCTGTGACCCTCCCCTCTGTCGGGCACGGCTGCCGGCTCCGAGGCAGCCTCCAAGAGGCGCCGGCGTGGCATGAGCAAGGCACATATCAACGCGCCAATCACAACGAGGGGCAGGGCCTCGAGCACACGTTCTAGGCCCAGGCGGTCGGCCACCACGCCGGTCACCAGGGAGCCCAAGGCGCCAGCGGTGAACATGTAGCCCAACACCAGGCCGGAGGCCAGGCCCATGCGGTGGGGCAGCATGGCCTGGGCCATGATCACCAAAATGCTGTGCTGGGCGCCCAGCAGCGCGCCGGCCACGGCCATCAGCACGAGGACGAGGGGGTGATCCAGCGGCACTTGCAGGTAGAGCCAGAGGGGCACAGGCGCCACCGCCAAGGTCGTCACCAGCGTGCCCTTGGCCGACCAGCGGTCGGCGCTCATTCCGCCCAACACGCCGCCGATGGCCGAGCCAGCCATGAACCCTGCCAACACCAGGCCGTACCACTCGGCGCCCAGTCCCCGCTCACCCATGAGCTTGGGCAGAAAGGTCTGGGTGGCCGATGTGGGCCAGAAGCGCAGCGCCATCAGGGCCAAGAAGGCCGCCAGGATCGGCCAGGCCAGGCGGAGGGCCGGCGGCGACGCAGCCGCCGCGCCCGGGCGGGACGAGCGGCCGTGATGGGAGAACGGGGGCAGGGTCACCAACCACAGGGAGGCCAACACCGGCAGTGTGCCCAAGGCCACCAGCGCCACCGGCAGCGATGTCGTCGCCAGCAGGAGGCCGGCCAAGACCGGGCCAAGGCCCAGTCCCACTTGCCCGAAGAGGAAGAAGAGGCTGGTGCCGCTGGCCACCAAGGGCTCCGAGGCCCGCCGGGCGTTCATCACGCCCTGGGGGTGATAGGCTGCCGAGCCCAACCCGGCCAACAGCAGGCAGGCCAGGGCCGCATACCCCTGGAGCAGGGCGGCCAACCAAAAGGCGCCCCCCATCCAGAGGACACCCCCCACGGCCAAGGAGCGGCTGTTCCACCGGTCGGCCACGTGGCCGAAGAGGGGTTGGCTCAAGGAGGAGCCCGCCACGTAGACGGTGGCCGCCAGCCCGAGCTGGGCGTTCGAGAGCCCCAGTTGCAGGGCCAACGACGCCAGGATGATGGGAATGGCGCTGTTCATTACGTCCACGGCCAAGTGGCCCGTGGCCACGGCCAGAAACAGCCGGTTGCGCAGGATGCTCCTCACGTCACACCGCCTTTTCGGAGATGGTCGTCGTAGCCCATGAAGGCGGCCCGACGCCTCACCAGCGTGCCCACGACCAGGGTGACGCCGAACTTGATCTTCAACGGCCACGGGAGCTCCTTCCAGCTCACCTGCCGGAAGCCCAACCGCTCGTAAAACTCCACCAGGCGGACCGCACACTCCAGGAAGACCGGGGCATCGGCTTGGGCCACCAGATGGCGCACGAGTGCCGAGCCAATGCCGCGGCCACGCCATTCGGGAACCACCACCAGGCTGCCCAGCTCGCGCACGCCGGGAAAGTGACGCAACTGTCCACAGGCAATGATCCGTTCCCTGTGCTGAACAACCCAGAACTGAGACCAGCGGAGCTGTGTGGGGTCCAGCCGTTCAGACCAAACCAGGCGGCGCAGTGTGGCCATGTCCTGCGGGCGCGCAGGGCGCAACGTGCAACCTTCGGGCACATGTGCCTGGTGTGGACCGGTTGGCAAGCGGGCGTCGGACACCATACCCGAACCTCAATCTCGTTCCCCCATGTCCACAAGTATACGTGTTTTGGCGAAGCTGTCATCTTGTCGCCGGCGACCACGCGTGGCCTAGAGAAGAGGTGACAGTCACCTTGAGTGTCTGCGGTTGTTAAGATGAAAGCCGTGCTACAGCTCGGGCTGTGGCCTCCACCGTCTGCTCAATCACCTCGTCGGTGTGAGCGGTGGAGAGAAAGGCGGCTTCAAATTGGCTTGGGGCAAGGTAGATGCCCTCCTCCAGCATGGCGTGGAAGAAGCGGGCGTAGAGGGTGATGTCGCTGCGCTTGGCGTCGGCGTAGTCGGCGATGGGTCCCTCGGCGAAGAAGAGGCTGAACATCGTGCCCACGTGGTGACCGGTGGCGGGCAGGCCGGCCTCTCGGACTAGGCGCACCATCTGCTCGGCCAAGCGTGTGGTGCGCTGAGTCATGGCCTGGAAGATGCCCGGCTCTCGGATGAGCTCCAGCGTGACGAGCCCGGCCCGCACGGCGAGCGGGTTGCCGCTCAGGGTGCCGGCCTGGTAGACAGGACCTTCCGGCGCCACTAGCTCCATGATCTCCCTCCGACCCCCGTAGGCGCCCACGGGCAAGCCGCCGCCGATCACCTTGCCCAGCGTGGTCAGGTCGGGCTCCACGCCGTAGAGCGCCTGGGCCCCTCCCAAGTGGACACGGAAGCCGGTCATCACCTCGTCGAAGATGAGCAGGGCGCCGTAGGCCCGTGTCAGCTCCCGCAGGCCCTCCAGGTAGCCCGGCGTGGGGGGGCACCACGCCCATGTTGCCGGCCACCGGCTCCAGGATGACGGCCGCCACCTGGTCGCCGACACGCTCGAAGAGCTCCTGAGCTGCCGCGAGGTCATTGAAGGGGAGCACAATGGTCTCTTGGGCCACGGCGGGCAGCACGCCCGGACTGTTGGGCAGGCCAAAGGTGGCCACCCCGCTGCCGGCGGAGACCAACAGGTGATCGGCGTGGCCGTGGTAATGGCCCTCCATCTTGACGATCTTGGGCCGGTTGGTGAAGGCGCGGGCCAGGCGCAGGGCGCTCATCGTGGCCTCGGTGCCGCTGTTCACCAGGCGCACGACCTCAACCGAGGGGAGCATCTCGACAATCCGCTCGGCCAAGGCCGTTTCGAGCTCTGTGGGGGCCCCGTAACTGGTGCCGAGCTGGGCTTGATCGCAGAGGGCACGGACAACCTCCGGGTGGGCGTGGCCGACGATGAGCGGCCCCCACGAGAGCACGTAGTCCACGTATTGGTTGCCGTCCACGTCCCACACGTGGGCGCCTTGGCCCCGCGCAATAAAACGGGGCACGCCTCCGACGGCCGTGAAGGCCCGCACGGGCGAGTTGACGCCCCCTGGAAGCACCCGGCGGGCACGCTCGAACGCAGCACGCGATTGCGATGTGGTGGGCATCATGCCTCCTCCTTGTGGGCTTACCTTGTGCCTCAACGTTCGGCCCATCCTGTGGCGCGCCGTGGTCCGGTGTCCTCCGGGAGACACGGGCCTGCTCCTGAAAGTATGCCCGGAGGGCGGCCACCAGGCCGGGAACCGTGTGTTCCCGAGCCACAACGTGGGGGCGCAGGCCTCAACTCCTGGGCCACGCGGGCCGTGATGGGCCCAATGGCCGCCACCACGGCGTCGTGGGCCAGGGTGCGCGCTCGTTCGGCGCCGAGCAGGGCCACGAAGTGGCGCACGGTGCTGCCGGAGGTGAAGGTGAGTACGTCCACGCTCTGCTCCAGCCGGGCCAAGAGGCCGGGGTCAAGCTGGGCTGGGACAGTGCGGTAGGCCGTCACCTCCACCACGCGGGCGCCGGCGGCCTGCAGCCCCTCGCGCAGCGCGGGACGGGCGGTGTCGGCCCGGGGCAGCAACACACGCATGTTGGCGTCTAGGGGGAGCACCTCCAGCACGGCTTCGGCTACATAGGTGGGCGGTATCACGTCCACGCGCACGCCTCGGCCTTGCAGGGCCCGTGCCGTGGCCGGGCCAATGGCCGCTACCCCGAGCCGGTTGAGCGCGTGGGCGCGAAGCCCGAGGGCTTCCAGTCGGGCACAGGTGTGGGCCACACCGTTCACACTGGTGAAGATCACCCAGTCGAACGTGTCCAGCGCCCGGAGAGCCGCGTCCAGGGCCGCGTACCCGTCAGCCGGCGGGACGATCTCGATGGTGGGCAGCAGCACCGGCTCGGCGCCCTCGGCGCGCAGGCGCTCCGCCAACGGCCGGGCTTGCCGGCGGGCCCGGGTGACCAGCACACGTTTCCCGTCCAACGGTTTCCTCATAGGATTTCCTCCTGGGGGTGTGCTCGTCCGGCCAGCGCGCGTTCGGCCGCGTGGGTGCCCGCACGGATGCAGGCCGGCAGCCCGCCCCCTCGGTAGGCGCTTCCGGCCACGAGGAAGCGCGGCGGGCAGAGGGCTTCGATCCGTGCCACTAGGTCAAGGTGGCCCACGTCGTAGAGGGGGCGCGCCCTGGTCCAGCGGTGCACGAGGGCCAGGTGGGGCCTGGGCAGAGGGCCCAAAAGGGCGCGCAGCTCGTTCACCACCTGTGCCACCAGGTGGTCGTCCTCGGGGAGGGCAGGGCGGCCGTCGCCGCCGGCGAAGGCCCGCCAGAGGACGAACCCCTCCGGCGCACGGCCGGGAAACTTGTTGGAGCTCCAGGTGCAGCCCGTCATGGTGAGTCCCTCCTCGCGAGGGACGAGGAACCCCGATCCGGCCGGCAGAGGGGGGAGCTCCTCCTGGCGGAAGGCCAACGAGATCACAGCCGAGGAGGTGTACCGGATGCGCTCCAGGGCACAGGCCAGCTCAGGAGCCATGTCGGCCACGAGACGGGCGGTCACATGGGCCGGCGTGGCCGCGATGACCGCGTCGGCTGACAGGATCTCGCCGTTGGCCAGCACCACCCGGTAGCCGGAGTCCGCCCGGAGGACGGCCTGTGCCGGCCGGCCCAGGAGCAGACGGCACGTCGGCGCAGCCTCCAGGCGGGCCACCAGCGCCCCGATGAGCTCGCCGAGTCCTCCGGCCAACGTGGCGAAGGGCGATGAGCCTGGCCCACGGCGGCGGGCGCCGGCCTGTCGCCGCGAGGCCAGCGCCCCCCGGATCAGGCTCCCGTGGCGGCGTTCCAGGTCGGCCAGTTGGGGGAAGGTGGCCAGGAGGCTGAGGTGTTCCGGGTCTGCGGCATGGATGCCGGCCATCAGGGGACCGGCCAACCAGCGAAGGGCCTCTTCCCCCAGGCGACGCCGGACGAAGTGGGCCACGCTCTCGTCCCCGTTGGCGCGGCGGGGTGGGATGAGCACGTCGAGGGCCATGCGCACCTTGCCGCGCCAGGAGAGCAAAGGTGTGGCCATCAGGGGGCGGAGGCGGGTGGGCACGGCCAAGAAAAGGCCCTCGGGCAGGGGCATGAGGTGACCCCGGCGCACCACGTAGGCGCGGCGGTGCTGGGGGGGCACGCCCACAACACGGTCGCCCAGGCCCACCTCGCGGCAGAGGGCCAGGGCCTCGGGCCTGTGAAGGAGAAAGGCATCTGGCCCGGCCTCCACCAGGAAACCGTCCACGCGGAGGGTGTGCACCGTGCCGCCCCAGCGGGATGTGGCCTCGACCAGCGTCACCTGTGTGGGAGGGGCGTCACCCGTGGTGTGCTCGGCGATGAGGGCGTGGGCGGCGGCCAAGCCCGTGATGCCGCCGCCCAGGATCACCACATTCACCCGGCTACCTCCTCGAACTCGGCCGCGTGCCGGCGCACGAGGTCGGCCAGGGCGGCGATAAAGGTGGGCGAGTCGTTGAGCGATTCAGTGCGCTCCAGGCGCATGCCGTGGTGTTGGGCCACCTGGCGGGCTTCGATGTCGATGTCGTAGAGCACCTCCACGTGGTCGGCCACGAAGCCTATGGGCACCACCAAGACGTTCGTGATGCCGGCTTGGCCCAATTCGGCGATTACATCGCAGATGTCGGGGCCCAGCCACTTGTCGTTGGTGGCGCCGGCGCTCTGATAACAGAAGCGCCACTGCTCGGCTGGCACGCCGGCCCCCTCAGCCACCAGGCGGGCCGATTCCACGAGCTGGGCCTCGTAGGGGTCGCCCTGGGCCACGATGGCGGCGGGAAGGCTGTGGGCCGTGAAGAGAAGGACCACCTCCTCGCGCACTTCCTCGGGGAAGCGGGCTAGGGCGTCTTGGACTTTCTCGACCACAGCTTGAACGAAGAGGGGATGGTTCCCCCATTGCTCCACGTAGGTCACCTGAAGGTGAGGGGCCAGTTCGCGACGGGCGTTTTCCACCTGTTTGATGTACGCGCCGATACTCATGCGCGAGTACTGGGGCGCCATGGCAATGGCCACGGCTTGCGCCATGCCGTCGGCAGCCATGCGGGCCACAGCGTCTCGAATGTAGAGGGTGCCAGTGACGCATGCCCACGTAGGCGCGAAAGCGCGGGCCGTCACCGGCGTTGAGGGCGGCTTCCAGGGCGTGGGCTTGGGCCCGCGTGATGTCGAGCAGGGGGGAGCGCCCGCCAATGAGGGCGTAGCGGTGGCGCACTTCCTCCACCAGCTCCTTAGGCGTGTGGCGGCCGCCCCGCACGTCGAGCAGGTAGGGTTCCACGTCGTCGAGGGAGAGGGGGCCGCCGTAGGCCATCACCAACACGGCCATGTCCGGTCGGTTCATGGTTCCGCTCCGTGCACAAAATCAACCAGGCGTTGTACGTTTTCGACGGGCGTCTGGGGCAGGATGCCGTGCCCCAGGTTGAAAATGTGGCCCGGCCGGCCGCCGGCCCGGCGAAGGATGTCGGCGGCCTGGCGACGCAGCTCGGGCCAGGGGGCCAGGAGGGCGGCCGGGTCCAAGTTGCCCTGAATGGCCCGGTCGTGGCCGACGTGTACCCACGCCTCGTCCAAGTGGACGCGCCAGTCCACGCCGATCACGTCCCCGCCGGCCCGCGCGACGCAGGACAACATGCCGGCCGTGCCGGTAGTGAAGTGGATCACGGGCACACCTGTAGAGCGGGCCGCCTCCAGCACACGGCGGGTGTGGGGCATTACGAAGCGCGCGTAGTCGCCCGGGCTGAGGGCGCCGGCCCAACTGTCGAAGAGCTGAAGGGCCTGGGCGCCGGCCCGCACTTGGGCCTGCAGGTAGGCGCCTACCGTGGTGCTCAGCTTGTCCATGAGGGTGTGCCATGTGTGGGGGGGGCGGCGTGCATGAGCCCCTTGGTGTGCAGGTAGTGGCGGGAGGAGCCTCCCTCCACGGCGTAGCTGGCCAGGGTGAAGGGGGCGCCGGCGAACCCGATCAGGGGCACGCGCCCGTCCAGCTCGCGCCGGGCCAGGCGAATGGCCTCCAGGGTGAAGGGGGCGATCTCCTCCGGCGCGGGCACGCGCAGCCGGGCCACGTCCTCCGCGCTGCGCACGGGCTCGCCGATCACCGGCCCCTCGCCCCGCACGAAGGTCACCTGTAGGCCCCATGCTCTCCAACACCGGCAGGATGTCGGCGAAGATGATGGCCGCGTCCACCTCGAAGCGCCGCAGGGGCTGAAGTGTCACTTCCACGGCCAACTCCGGCGTCTTGATGAGCTCCATGATGGGATAGCGCTCGCGCAGGGCGCGGTATTCGGGCAAGAAACGGCCGGCCTGGCGCATGAACCAGACGGGCGTGTGGTCAACCGGCTCCCGCCGGCAGGCCCGCAAGAAGCGCGATTCGATCACACGAACACCTCCATGACGGCCTCGGCCAGCCGGTGAACTGCTGTGAAGATGGGGGTGTCCCGCTCAGTAAAGCGGCGTGCTTCGCTGCTGCGCAGCTCCATGACGAGGTCGGAGAAGTGGGCTAAGTCATCAGTCTCATAGACCACGATGAACTCCTGGTCTTGGAGGCCGAAGGAGTAGAGCAGGAGCTGGGTGATCTCGGGGTACTGACGGCCAATGCGGATGTGTTCGTTCATCATGCCCTGGCGGGCGTCCCGGCTCATCAGGTACCAGTCGGCCGTCTTGACAAAAGGGTAGACGATCAAGTACGGCTTGCGCTCCTGGGCGAAGGGGTCCAGCTCCTGGGGGCTGCGCTCGCTGCGGGTGTAGATGGAGGGCTTGGTGAACCCCCAGAGGGTCATAGTGGGGCGAAAGAAGGCGCGCACGGGCGTGGTGGCCTGGGCGTAGTGGTGGAAGAAGGTGGCGGCTGCACAGGGGTCCTCGGCCACTGTCGAGGACCAGATGAGCAGGTCAGTCTCCCCTCGGGCGGGAAAGAGCTGGTACAGTTCCACGTGGGCCCCGCCGGCACGCAGACCTTCCACGAGGCGGGCGCCCGTCTCGTGGCGCTCCTCGGACGGAAGCGCCCAGTAGGCGTCGGTGAAGGTGAAGAAGGCGAAGTGGCTTAGCACTCGTTGTCTCGGAGCCATTGGGCAACCTCCTTGGCAAAGTACGTGAGAATAATGTCGGCGCCGGCCCGCTTGATGGCGGTGAGGAGCTCGAGGGTCACCCCACGCGCGTCAATCCACCCGTTGCGGGCGGCGGCCTTGACCATGGCATACTCGCCGCTCACGTTATAGGCGGCCACAGGCACATCAAAGCGCTCGCGGACAGCGTGGATGATGTCCAAGTAGGCCAAGGCTGGCTTCACCATGACGATGTCGGCCCCTTCGGCCACGTCGATGGCGACTTCGCGCAGGGCCTCACGGGCGTTGGCCGGGTCCATCTGGTGGCTCCTGCGGTCGCCGAACTGGGGTGGCGACTGGGCCGCATCGCGGAAGGGGCCGTAGAAAGCCGAGGCGTACTTGGCCGCGTAGGAGAGGATGGCCACATGGGAGTGTCCGGCGGCGTCGAGGGCGTGACGGATGGCGGCCACCATGCCGTCCATCATGCCGCTGGGGGCCACGATGTCGGCGCCGGCCTCGGCGTGGGAGACGGCCACCCGCCCTAAGATCTCCAGTGTGGCGTCGTTGTCAACCTCAAAGTGGCCCCCGGGAAGCTCCCGCACGATGCCGCAGTGGCCGTGATCGGTGTACTCGCACATGCAGACGTCGGTGATGACCACCAGCTCCGGCACGGCCGCCTTGATGGCGCGCACAGCCTGCTGGACAATGCCGTCCTCCGCGAAGTTCTCGCTGCCGATGGTGTCCTTGACGCGGGGAATGCCGAAGAGGATCACGGCCGGAATGCCCAAGCGGGCCACGGCCTCGGCCTCGCCGGAGAGCTGGTCCACGGAGAGCTGGTATTGGCCGGGCATGGAGGGAATCTCCCGGCGCCGCTTGTGGCCGTGGGTGACGAAGAGGGGGAAGATGAAATCGGCGGGCGAGAGCGTTGTCTCGCGCACCATGCGCCGCAGGGCAGGGGTGCGGCGCAGCCGGCGGGGGCGCAGGGTCGGAAAGGTGGGCGCATGCCCTGTGCGGAGGTGGGAAAGGGGCTGTTTCTCGATCATGCCACGGCACTCCTTTCCGGCCACGCGGGTGGTTGATACAGGCACAGCGGATCGCTTTCGAGGGGATCGCCGGTGAGGGCGTAGGCCCTGGCGCGAGACCCTCCGCAGACGATACGGTATTCGCAGAGGCCACACTTGCCCCGGAAGCGGTCCGGATCTCGCAAGGCCACGAAGAGCGGATCGGCGCGGTAGACGGCTACCGGGTCGTGGGTGCGCACGTTGCCCACGGGAACAGGCAGGAAGCCGGCCGGGTAGATCTCCCCCACGTGGGAGATGAACATAATGCCGGCACCGTCCCGGATGGTGAACCCGCGGCGTACCACGGCCAGCCGTTCCCGCTGGGCCGGATCCTGGCGGTCGGACTGCTGGAGGGCGATGCGGCGATAGTGGTGGGCCTCGGTCGTCTTGATGTCGAAGGGGGCGGTACGGCTGAAGGTGTAGAGCCACGTTAAGAGGGTTTCGGCCTGGTGGGGGGAGATGTCACCCAACACCCGGCCCCGCCCCGTGGGCACCAGGAAGAAGACACTCCACCGGGAAACGCCCAGCTCGACCAGCAGGCGCCCGACGGCGGGAACGTCGTCGTAGGTCTCCGCGCAGACCAGGGTGTTGACTTGGATGGGCAAGTTGATCTCCTGGGCCCAACAAATGGCCCGCATGGTCTGGTCGAAGCTGCCGGGGACTTGTCTGATGGCGTCGTGGCGCTCGGCCGTGGAGCCGTCCACGCTGACGGCCATCATCCAGACGCCGGCGGCCTTGAAGCGGTGCACCACCTCGCGCGTGAGGGCGTAGGTGCCGCTGGGCGTGATGGCGGTGCGAAAGCCCAGGGCCACGGCCCGCTCGATCCAAGCGAAGAGGTCGGGCCGCTTGAGGGGATCGCCGCCCGTGAAGACGATGTGGGGCTGTGGCCGGAAGGCGGTGAGGGCGTCGAGCAGGCGAAACCCCTCGTCGGTGGTGAGCTCGTCGGGGTGACGGGCGGGCATGGCCTCAGCGCGACAGTGACGGCAGGCCAAGTCGCACGCCCGTGTGACTTCCCAGTAGACCAGCAGCGGCGCGTTGGCGAAACGGTGTTCAGGCATGGTTGTCCTCCTCGATTTGAGGGAAACCGCGCAGGGCATTGGGGGGCACGTGGTAGCCTGCCGCACGGCCGTTGGTGCCGGACAGCAGGGCGTCTGCCCCTTGGGCCAACAGGCGTTCGGCCGCGGTGGTGCCCACCGCCTCGGCCTCGTGAGGCGCTCCGGCGATGACCACCTCAACGATTGGGGAGCCATTGGCACCCAGCGCGCGGGCGCGCAGGGTGAGCTCCTCCTCGACCACGGTGGCGTGGGCGGCCACGGGGGAGACGACACCCCGCGCCCAGGCGGCGCAGCAGGGCCCGCTCGGCCGCGGCGGCCGCGAAGGTGGGCGCGTGGTTGAGCCGTCGGAGGAGGGCCACGGTGTCGAGGTCGTCGGCCCGACACTCGAGGCCGAGAATGCCTTGGGCCGGGGCCGGCACCATGAGTTCCAGGGGCAGGGCGTAACGTTCCACCAGGTCGGTGCGGCCCAAGCGGCGCAGGCCGGCGGCGGCCAGCACCAGGGCATCGTACGTGCCCGCCTCGAGCTTGCGGAGGCGGGTGTCCACGTTGCCCCGGATGTCGGCCACGCGCAGGTCGGGGCGCAGGGCCAGGAGCTGCGCCCGCCGGCGCAGGCTGCCCGTGCCCACGCGTGCCCCGGGCGGCAGGGTGGTCACGTCGGCGGCCGTCCGGGGCACCAGCACGTCACGTGGGTCCTCGCGGGGGGGCGTGGCGGCCACCACCAGCCCCTCAGGCAGGGAGGAGGGCAGGTCCTTGAGGGAGTGGACGGCCACGTCCACGCGCCCGTCGAGCAGGGCCACTTCCAGCTCCCGGGTGAATGCCCCTTGCCCTCCAATGTCGCGCAGCGAGGCTGATGAACGATCGCCCGACGTTTGCACGATCACTTCTTCTGCACGCAAGGTGGGGTCTAGGGCACGAAGGGCAGCAATCACCTGGCGTGCTTGGGCGAGGGCCAAGGCACTTCCCCGCGTGCCCACGCGCAGCCGTTGGGCGCTCATGGGGCAGCCCTCCGGGCGATGTCTCTCTCCGCCTGGAGGTCATCGTATAGGTTGAAGAGCTCTTCGAGGGCGTGGCGGTAGAGCTCCCCGCTGCCGCGGGCGGCCTCGGCGCGCAACCGCACGGTGGGCTCGTGGAGGAGCCGGTTGATGAGCCGGCGTGAGAAGGCCGCGATGATCTCGCGCTCCTGAGGACTCAGGTGCTCCAGGCGGCGCAGGGCGCGTTCCAGTTCGGCCTGGCGGATGGCTTCGGCCCGGTCGCGCAGGGCGGCGATGGTAGGAGCCACGCGGCGTGCCGCCAGCCACGCCCGGAAGGCGTCCACCTCCTCGGCAATGAGCCGCTCTGCTGCCTCCCGAGTGCCATGGCGCAGGGCCAAGTTGCGCTCCACCACAGCATGAAGACCGTCCACGTCCACCAGCGTCACCCCGGGCAGCTCGCCCAAGGCTGGGTCAATGTCGCGGGGCACGGCCAGGTCGATGAGCAGCAGGGGGCGTGTGCGCCCGCGCAGTGTGGCATCCAGGGCCTCGCGCCGGAGGATGTAGTGGGGCGCGGCTGTGGCCGAGATGACCGCATCCACCTCGGCCAGGGCGGCCGGGATGTGGCGAAGGGTGAGGGGGCGGGCACCCCACCGGCGGGCCAGCTCGCAGGCGTGGGCCAACGTGCGGCTGGCGATACTGAAGTGGCACACGCCAGCCTTCTGGAGCAGCCCGGCGGCAATGGTGCCCATCTTGCCACTGCCGATGATCAGGAAGGCACGCCCGTCGAGTCTCCCAAAGTGCTCCCGGGCCAGGTGAACGGCCGCGTGGCTGATGCTGACCGGATGGCGGTCGATGCCCGTCTCGGCCCGCACGCGCCGGCCGCAGGCGATGGCATGGTCGAAGAGGCGGTTGAGCACGGGGCCAACCGCGTGGGCCCGCCGGGCCGCCTGGATGGCCGCGCGCACTTGGCCGAGCACTTGTTTCTCGCCGGGCACCAACGACTCGAGGCCACTTGCCACGCGAAACAGGTGGCCAACAACCTCCTCGCCACGGGCGCAGACCAGGTGGTCCGAAAGCTCGTCGAGGGAGAGCACGCCCCCCTCGCGGACGAGAAGGCGTTGGAGCGTGTCCAAGAGGAGAGACGCTTCCGAGCCTACCATGTAGAACTCAATGCGGTTGCACGTGCTGAGCACCACGGCTTCGGCAACGTCGGGCGACGCCACCAAAGTGGTGAGTACCCGTTCCTCGTCGTGGACGGCACGGGCCAAATGCTCGCGCACGGCCACGGGGGTCCGGCGGTGGTCGGTGCCGAAGAGCACAAGTTGCACGGTCCCGCTCCTGTGGTCGGTGAAAATCTATGTAAAATTCACTAATCCTGATAAAACGTCAACGGATTATATCACCACGTGTCCGGATGTCAAGTGGGCTCAGGATGGGGGCAGGGCAACTGATGGGGGTGACGGGAATGAGGGTGACATAAACTAAAGGATAACTCATCACCTGTATGTTGACATGATGGATGACTTCCCGTATTATACCAAAGGACCACTGCACCACGCGCCGAGCAAAAGACAGGTGACTCGGGCGATGGCACGGGGTACATCGCACGGCACACACGTGGACGTGGGGCGGTGATTGTGGTGTGTCCTCGGTTTTCCCCGCCGGTTGCCGGGCATCGGGCCCCTTGAGCGAGAAGGGATGAGCACGTGTAGCGCGTGCGACCGTGGCCGGCACGTGTGACCACGTGGTTCCGGCGCTCCCGACTCCGGCGTCCCCAAGCACTTCTTCAGGATAACAGTGGTGAAGGGGAGGGTAAGGATGACGATACGTGTGGAGTGGCCCCGGTATCCTCGAGCGGCAACCAACTTCGTGGATGCCTACGCCAACACGGATTACCGCATCCCCTTGCAAGGTGACCAGCTCGATGCCTTTTACGTGGCGCGCTCAGACCATGATTCCCGCCTGGAGTTGCTCAAACAGGAACTGTTGTGGGGGGCTGAGCGAGGTTTGGACACGAAGTTTATTGTCTCCGGCCACGTGGGCTGTGGGAAGAGCACGGAGCTGAACCGTTCGGTCAAGGAGATCGAGGGGGACGAAACGTTGCGGGACCTGCTCTTCGTGGTGCCCTACTCGGTCAACGAGATTCTCGACCTGCAGGACGTGGACTACACGGACATCGCCTTCTCCATCGTGATCGGCGTGTACAACCGGCTGGAGCGGCTCGATTTGAGCTTTCCCCAGCACTACATTCGGGAGATCACCGATTGGATCAACCGAGAGGTGGAGCGATTTGCCACTACGACGTTGGGAGCCGACGTGGAGGTGAGCACCGATTTCGGCCTGCCCAAGTTGCTGAGTTTCCTCAACCTGCTGGGCATCCGAATTCGCGGCGGAGGGCGCTTTGGGTCCGAAGTCCGTTACCGTGTCAAGAAGCGCGCTCCGGAGCTGCGCCACCTGGTGAACAATTTGCTCGAGCGCCTGAAGGAGATCAGCGGCATGAACGTGCTCCTGGTCATTGACGATCTGGACAAATTGCCCAAACGGGAAGCCCTGCGCGTCTTCCGCGATGATGGCCCTTTCTTGACGCTGCTCAGTTGTATGGCCATCTACACAGCACCCGTTTCCCTCATGTACGAGTTGGGCGATAGTCCCAGCTTCGGCCCTTACAGGAGCTATCCGGTGCCCATGTTCAAAGTGATGCATCGGTGCCCTGAGAAGGGATTCTATGAACCTGACATTCTCAAAATGATGGAGTTGGTTCACCGCCGGGTGGCGCCCGAACTCTTCGAGGACGGAGTGGTGGAAGAGATGGTCAAGGTATCGGGCGGGGTGGTGCGCCACCTGATCAAGATGGTGCAAGATGCGTGCCTCTACTGCGCCACCTTCCGGTACGACATGATCACGCGCGATGTGCTCGAGTGGGTGATCAATGAGTTCAAGCGCGATTTCAGCCGTCGGCTCACCAGGTCGGACTACGTGCGCCTCAAGCGCATTCACCTGACCAAGGACTGTGATGACAGTGAACAGGTGTGGGAATACTTGCAATCCCTGTGTGTGCTGGAGTACGTCAACGGCGATTACTGGTACGATGTCCACCCCATTGTGCAGCGCCTGATTGCCGAGCGTGAGCCCATACCGGTGGATGTGTGAGCGTTATGTGTGCTTCCCACGGTCGGACGAGTGATTCGGCCCCAACGTTCTCCTTCGCCGAATTGGAGGCCAAATACCAAGAGCAGATTCAACTGCTCCTCACTATGGTGCGCCTGAGCCGTTTGGGTGGCATTGCCACGGTGGAGTGCAATAACGTCGAGCTGCGCAACCAGCTCTTCCGCTACTTCAAACAGCGCTTCGCCGAGCACGACATCTACGTGTACCCCATCAAGGTGAGCGAACACGATTTGAACTTGGTGCGGGTGCTGCGCGACTTGACGGACAGCCCCGGCTTTAAGGACTTAGAACTGGTGGGCCGCTACCATAACATTGTGCTCTTTGTCTACGGTTTCGAGTCTTACAATGATGAGCAACAGGAGAAATTTCTTCATTTTCTCAATATATTCAGGGATGGAACCACAATTATTAAGCAACCCATCGTTCTCTGGGGAACGAGCGAGTTCATCCAGAAGATGGCGGCCGAGGCACCGGACTTCTGGTCCTGGAAGGGCATGTTGTTCCAGTTCGACGCCCATGAGGAGGGCGACCACCTGCCTGCCCGGCCGCCGGTGGACCACTACCTGACCACCACCGCCCACCTGCCGGAGTTCTCCATCTGGCAGGAGCTCTTCGTCCCCCTGCGGGGAAGTCAATTGCGTGCCCTGGAGGCCGGCTCGGGGGCGTTCTCCCGCCAGGAGCCGTGGGAGGAAAACCGGCTTTCCACGCGCCGCTGGGTTGACGAGGATGTGGTGTGGGCGCGCGTGGCCACTGCGCCCGTGCTCTACTACCTCACCCACCACGAGCGGGTCTTGCTGGTCGGGGCACCTGGGGCCGGCAAGACCACCGTGTTGCGGTACTACACCCACTACCTGGCCGACCGGGAGATGCGCCGTGTGAACCAGGAGGGCGTCACCTCGGTAACGCTGCCGGTCTTCGTGCGGTTGAACCTCGTGCGCCGCCATCAGCAGGTGGAAACGCTGATTCTCGACGCCCTGCACCACGGGGGCATTACACACATCCAGCACGTGGAGGAAGTGTGCCGGTTGCTCCGCGGGGAACTCACCCGCTTGGACGATCAAGCTCCTCCTGTGCGTTTGGCTCTGCTGTTTGACGGCTTGAACGAGATCCCCGAGGAAGCCCAAGAGGAATTCTTCCGGTTCCTGCGACAGATTTCCCCCGTCCACCAGATTGTGCTCACCTGCCGCACAGAACACTTCGTGCCCATTGACGGATTTGTGCCCATCTTCCTCGAACCCCTTTCCGAGGCCGACATCGAGCTCTACATCACCCGCTACTTGGATCCTGCGCGAGGCAAGCGCCTGGCCGAGGAGATTCTGGCAGATCCGGAGCTGCGCCAGTTGGCCCACTCCCCCCTGCTGCTCTTCATGTTCACTCAAATTGCCGACATCCAGGAGGACGTTGCTCTGCCCAAGAACCGCGGGCTCCTGTACGAGGCGTTTGTCGAGCGCCTCCTGCGCCGCACGGAGACCGAATGGTGGCGTATTTTCGGCCGTAGCAAGGCCAAGGTCCAGGTGGATGTCTCCCGCGAGGTGTTGGGCTACTTGGCCTTGGCCATGCAACATCAGCGTCTGGAAACGATGAGCCGCGAACAGTGTTACTGGCTTATCCGCGAGGCAACTTTTGCCGCCTCCCTTCAGGCGTCGGCCAAGGACATCTTCGAGGGCCTGCTTTTCAGCGGGCTCCTGCGCCTGAGCGGCGACCGGGAGCAGGTTGAGTTCCTCCACCAGGCCGTGCGGGAGTACTTTGCCGCCTTCCAGTTGCGGGAGCTGGGCGAGCGCATGGCGGCTTACTTCGAGGACCCCCACGACGCCATCCACTGGGCGGGCACGGCCGTGCTCTTCTTCGGCATTAGCGCCGAGCCGACCCAAGTCTTCCTGGATATCGTGGGGGATGGCACGGAGTATCGCCGCCTCTGGATCGCGGCCGAGGCGTTGGCCGGCGTTTCCATCGAGAGCCCGATCTGGAAGCGCCTGGCCGAAGAGCTCTCCGACGACCTCCACCGGCTAGCCACGTTCAAGTTCTGCTGTGGACTGGCCCTCGAACACCGGGGGCTCTACGAACGGGCCCTGACCTACTTCTGGGAGGCCCTGCTCCTGGACGAGACGTTGATCTTCGTGCCCTACGAGATGGGCATCGTGTACCGTCAAATCGGGCAGTATGAGTACGCCATTATTGCCCTGCGGGAGGCCATTCGCCTGCAACCTGACTTTGTCGATTCCTACAATCAACTCGGCATCACATACTTCGAGAGCGGGGATTATGAACGCTCCTGTTACGTCTTCGAGGCCGCCGTCCAACTGGAGCCAACCAATCCTCACCACTATTACAACTTGGGACAGGCTTACAAGATGTTGGGACGGTTTGATGAGGCCTCCAGGGCATTCACCAAGGCACTCGACTTGAATCCCGGTTACGAGGCAGCTCAGACACAACTGGAGCTGATCCGCACAGCTCAGCACTCCAAGATGTTCGACCGGCTCAGCCGCATCTCCCTCTTCCAAAGCCTTTCTGTGGAGCACCGAGCTCTGCTCGCCCGACATCTGCGCTTTCAGATGTTCTTGCCGGGCGAGATCATCGTGCGGCGGGGCGATCCGGCCGACCGCTTTTTCGTGATTCAGGAGGGCCAAGTAGAATTCATCGGGGGGGATGAGGAGGAGCCCACCGTCACGGCCCGCGCCGAGCCGGGGACGTTCTTCGGCCAGCTCGCGCTGCTCCCAGAGCAGAGCACCTACCCCTTTACGGCCAGAGCTATCACCCACGTGTGGACGTTCGTGTTGCGGCGCGAGGATGTGGAGCGAATCCGGCTCCAAGCGCCTGACCTGGCCAGCACGTTGGTCCAGACCCACGTTGAGCGCTTTCCCGGCCACCGTCAGCGCCCGTAAATCGCGCGACTACGTTACGGACGGCGGGTGAAGTCAATGGTGGCCACTTGGCGGCCCGAGCCGCCGGGCTGACACTCGTTGCGGTCGGTGCGCACGTAGACTTCGTTGGAGAGGAGGGTTCCCGTCGCGGGGTCGAGAACGGCCACGGTGTAATCGATCTCCAGCAGCGGATCGGACGTGCCGAAGCGGTTGAACTCGTAGGCGCCGTTGGTGTCAGTAACGAGTAGGTCCCCGTGTTGGATGCCGAAGAGGAGCACGCGCACGGCGATGCCGGGGAGCGGGGTGCCGTCGACGTCTCGCACTGTGCCCTTCACCTGGGTGCCGGCGCAGTTTGGCTCCCAGCCGACCAGAACGCCCGTGTACTGGGGCGTTGGGGTAGGCGTGGGGGATGAGGTGGGCGTCGCCGTCGGCGTGGGCGGAAGCTGGCGCACGATGATGGGCAGAAAAACGCGAGGCGCCCCGCTCGCGGGCGTTGGGGAGGCGCTTGGGGAATCCGTCCACTGCCAGACAAGGCGAAAGCTGACGTGTTGGTTCAGGGGAAGCCCCATGCCGAGCACCACATCGCTCCGCCGCTCGTCGTCGCCGGCGTAGGCCCGGTAGGGACCGGGGCCGTTGGCCGGGTCGTAGCCGGCGTACATGGCGAAGTCGGCCCAATCGGGGGCGGCCTTGCTCATGAGGCGTTGATCGCCGTCGGGCCAGGCCACGTGCCAGGGGCGGTCGGCCACTTGTTGGCCGTCGGCGTCCAGGAGCCGTGCCCAGATGTGGTGCAGGCCGTTGCTCTCATCCACGTCCTCGAAGCGGGCTGAGACCAGGCGCCAGCAGCCCTGAGCGCACTCCTCGGCCGGGCGATAGGTGACTTGAAGGTCATCCAGGCGTGGGTCCCACTCCAGTGTGAGTGTTGCCCCTGTGATCGCCAGGGGACTGGTGCCCAGAGCGTTGAACACCGCCGTGATGATAACGATGAGAACCACGAACGCGTGCCAATGCACATCTGCCCCCTCTGTGCCGGTTTTCCGGGCGTTGTGGACGTGGGCTTCACTTGGGTAAACGCGTTCGTGATCCCGTTTTGGGCCGCGAGGTCATCGGCCTGCCTTCTCCCAGTAGGCCAGAGCTTGGGCAAATTCGGCCACGCCCCACGTGCCGCGCACGCGCACCCGCCTGAGGGTGAGCAGGTTCTCCGTGCGATGGGTGATGCCCCCCCTGGTTGTCACGGCTGCCCAGAAATGGGCTGAACGCACCACCTCGACAGTGCGTTGGTCGTAGAGCCCGCTAGGATAGGAGAACACCTCCGGCCTGAAGCCGAGCTGGCGCTCGACGGCCTGACTGGCCCCCAGCACTTGCCAGACCAGGTACTCGTAGGAGCGCCCCCGGAGCTCCACGTGATCGCGGGAGTGAACGCCGATCTCCATGCCGGCCGCGCGCATCTCGCGCAATTGGTCCCACGTCATGTAGATCGGGTTGTTCTGGTCGATGGGCCCTGTGAGGACAAAAAAGGTGCCCGTGAAGCCCAGCTCCTTGAGCACGGGGAAGGCGTTCTCGTAGTTGTCGCGGTAGCCGTCGTCGAAGGTGATGACGATGGGCCTGGGTGGCAGGGGGGTGCCCCGCGTCAGGGCGTAGACCAGGTCCCGGAGGGAGACGGTCTGGTAGCCCTGTGCCTTCAGGTACCCCATCTGGGCGCGGAAGACATCCGGGGGCACGCTCAGGTCCCGCCGGTAGCGGTCGGCGCCCGGGGGCGGCGTGCTGATGTAGTGGTACATGAGGATGGGCACCCGCACGGTGCGCGATTGTCCGTCGGGCGTGGGATAGGGCGTGGGGGTAAAGGTGGGCACCGGCGTCGGCGAGGGGGTGAACGTGGGGCCGGGCCGGCCGATCTGGCCTGTTTGGAGCACGAAGTCCACGGTAATCACCTGTTGTCCCTCACTGCCCGGCTCACACGGTTCAGCTTCTGTGTCAACGGTGACCACGGGCGAGAGGAGGACGCCCGTCGTGGGATCGACGACGGCCACGTACCAGCGCCCTGGCTTGGCGTAGGTGTCGAGCACCACGTCCCAGTAGCCGGCCGGCTTGGTTGGGTCTTCACCAGAGGGCAAGGAGATAAAGCCGTCAGAGCCCTCCCACCAGACGCGCACGGGCACGCCGTTCAACAGGCCGTCGGCCGTGCGGAGCTGGCCCTTGATCATGGTCAGGCCGCAGTTGGGCTCACCGTAGGATGGTAAGGGGATAAAGGCGGCCGGCACGGGCGTGGGCGTTGGTGTGGCCGACGGCGTGGGCGTCGGCGTGGGGGACGGTGTGGCCGACGGTGTGGGCGTGGCTGTTGGCGTGGTCTGTGGCGAAGGCGACGGCGTGGGGCTGGCGGAGGACGATGGGGGGATGGTGAGCCCAAGCCGGGTGTGGAACGGGGCGGCTACCGTCACGGCCACGCCAATGCCGAGGAGCACGAGGACAACGGCCACCAGCACGGTGACTTGGGCCAAGCGCATCGGACGGTGTGATCGCATCTAGCGCTCCGGGTCGATGGCGTAGAGCAGGCTCAAGAGCCGGGCGTGATCCTCCTTGAGCAGGCTGGCCACCTCGCGGGCAGCTCGTGTCAGCCACTCATCATCGTAGCCTCGCCGGACGTAGACGTGGCGAATGTGGGCGGCCAGCACCTGTTCGGCCGGCAGGGGCGGCGGAGGGTCCACAAGCAGGCGGAAGTAGTGCAGCCGCTCGCTGAAGTCAGCGACTTCCTCGGCCGTGCAGGAGTAGACGCTGTAGTGCAGGGGCGGGGGCAGCGGCGGCACGGTCTGCCACAGGCGGTCCTCCTCCCGCCACCCGACCAGCCGGGCCTCGAACAGGGTGTGCAGGAGCCGCTGGAGCTGCGGATTTTCCCGGTAGATGGCCTCGTCGCGCACGTCTGGCGTGGCGCGGCGGACCACATGGCGTCCGGCCTCGGCGCCGGTGGTGCTGTAGAGCACCACGGCGTACCAGTGATCGCGTCCCTGGTGGCGGACTTTGACCAGCTCTCCCAGCGCCGGGGGGCGGTGCAGTTCCTGGCTGCCGGCACGGAAGCCCAAGGTGGTGGTCTCCACAATCTCGCCGATCACGGTGACTCCTCCTGTTGTGCTCGCGCGCTCACACAGGCCATGTCTCGCCGGACATGGCCATCTCCCAGAACAGGTACTCGTAGCGCGCTGTGAGGAGAAAGAGCTTCTCCATAGCGGCCCGGTCGCTCTCGGAGACCGCCTCGGCCAGGGCGTCCAACGTCTGGGCCAGCCAAGTGACGTATTGGCTAAAGGCAGGGCTGCTCCAGTTGTCAATGAAGGCCTGCCAGCGGCTCGGGGCCTTCTGGTGGCGCTTCACCCACGTCCAGGCGTCCAAGTATGCCTTTTCGGCCGCGTAGTGGACGGTGAAGGCGTGGGCAAAGGGGCGGCTGTAGGCTGTGACCAGCATAAAATTGACATAAGCATGGCACGTGGGGGCCATGGGATGGCCGTCGAGGGCGATGCCGTGGTCTGCGGCCTGGCGGCGGAAGAGGTCCAGCTCGCGGTTGAAGGTCACCACCGCTTCGGCCAGGGGGGCGCGCAGGTCGGGGGGGGCCTTGGCGATCAGCACGCCCATGAAGGGGATGAGCTCTCGCACGTAGAAGTAGTCTTGGACAAGCCAAGTGGCGAAAGTATCGTCGGGAATGGTGCCCTCGGCCGTGGCCAGTAGAAAGGGATGAGCTATGGTGGCGTCCCAAATGGGCTTGGCCACGGCCAACAGGTGGTGGTGAAAGGGGGTGGAAGGTGTCACGGATCTGCCTCCTTGAGCAGGGCATCAACATGGTGGACGAGGCGGCGCAGGAAGGCACGGTCGGCTTGGGTCAAGGTGTGGGCGGCGATGAGCTCTGGCCGGCGCACGAGCGTGCGGATGAGGGCCTCGTGGCGGCGCCACTCGGCCACACGGCCGTGGTGGCCGCTGAGGAGCACGTCGGGCACGCGCCAGCCCCGGAAGTCGGCCGGCCGGGTGTAGTGGGGATGTTCGAGGAGGCCCATGGCAAAGGAATCCCGGCGGGCCCCTTCGGGATCTCCCAAGGCGCCGGGGAGGAGGCGGGTGACGGCGTCCACGATGACCATGGCGGGCAGTTCTCCCCCGCTGAGGACATATGGGCCGATGCTGAGCTCGTCGGTGGCCAAGTGCTCCCGCACCCGCTCGTCCACGCCCTCGTAGCGGCCACAGAGGAGGGCCACTCTCGTCTGGCGGCTCAACTCCTCGGCCACCTGTTGGGTAAATGGGCGTCCTTGGGGGGTAAGCAGGATGACAGGACAGGGCGGGGGCGGCACCGCCTCTCCTGCCCCGCGGGGCGGAAGGCCCAGCACGGCCTCCACGGCCCGGAAGAGCGGCTCAGCCTTCATCACCATGCCGCCGCCCCCGCCGTAGGGGGTGTCGTCCGTCACGCGGTGTTTGTCCGTGGCGTAGTGGCGCACGTTGTGCAGGCGGATTTCGACGAGGCCCGCTTCGCGAGCTCGCCTGATGATGCTCTCCGTGAGCGGTCCCTCGAACATTTCGGGGAAGAGCGTGAAAATGTCGAACCGCATTCCCTACCGGTTCTCCTTGGAGGCCACGTTCTCCGCCGACACCTGCTGCTTCAACCACGCCTCGATCAAGGGGTCGAGATTGCCGTCGAGCACTCCCTGGGCGTTGCCGATCTCCACGCCGGTGCGGTGGTCCTTGACCATCTGGTACGGGTGGAGGACGTAGGAGCGGATCTGGTTGCCCCACTCGGCGCTCACGTGTTCGCCTTTGAGGCGGGCACGTTCTTCCTCCAGTTTCTGGTGCTCAAGCTCGTAGAGCCGGCTGCGCAGGACGCGCATGGCCATCTCCCGGTTCTGTCGCTGAGAACGCTCATTTTGGCACTGGACCACGATGCCGGTGGGCTTGTGGATGATGCGCACGGCCGTGGCGTTCTTCTGCATGTGCTGGCCGCCCGGCCCGCCGGAGCGGAAGACTTGTACCTCGATGTCGTCGGGCTTGATGTCGATCTCGATGTCGTCGTCAATGACGGGCAGGACTTCCACCAGGGCGAAGCTGGTGTGGCGGCGCTTCTGGGCGTCGAAGGGGGAAATGCGCACCAGGCGGTGGACGCCGTGTTCGCCCTTCAGGTGGCCGTAGGCGTAGTCCCCCTTGATTTCCACGGTGACGGACTTGATGCCGGCCTCTTCGCCTTCGGTCATGTCGAGAATGTGGGTCTGATAACCCCGGTGCTCAGCCCATCGCAGGTACATGCGGAGGAGCATCTCAGCCCAATCTTGGCTCTCGGTGCCCCCGGCGCCGGCGTGAATGGAGAGGATGGCGTCGTCGGCGTCGTGGGGGCCGCTGAGGGCCAAACGGAACTCTTGGCTTTCGATCTCCTCTTCCAAGTGGGCCACTTCTTGTTCCAGCTCCTCCAGGAGCTCACGGTCGTCCGTCCCGGCCAGCTCCAGCAGCTCCAGGGCGTCGTGGGCACGGCGCTCGAAGCCGCGCCACAGGGCCACTTGGTCGCGGAGCTGGGACATGCGCCGCATGAGTTGTTGTGCTCGGCGGGAGTCGTTCCAGAAATCAGTCCTGTTGGCCTCTTCTTCCAGGGTTTTCAGTTCTGCCTCTTTCCCAGGGATGTCAAAGACGCTCCAGGATGCCGTACGTGCGGGCCAACACCTGGTCGAGACGGGCGCGGAGCTCTTTCATGGGGTATCCTCCTGGTGAGTTGTGGGTGTTTGTACTCGCGCGTTCACGGCCGCTTCCATGAGGGCCTGGATGCGGGGTGTCATGGCCGCCGGGTTGGGCAGCAGGCCCTCAACTAACAGCGCGTTCTCGAAGAGTTGTTCGACGATCATGGGCAGCAATGGGTCGTCGGGGGTGGTGGCCTGCATGGTCGCCAGATGACGCACCAGGGTGTGGCGTGGGTTGAGTTCCAGGATGCGCTTGGGCACCTCGAACTCCTGGTCCAGCAGCCGGCGCACGCGGGCCAATTCCCGCTCGGGCCCACTCTCCGGGGCCACGAGACGGCAGGGGCTGGTGATGAGGTGTTGAGAGGCGCGCACGTCGGCCACCCGGTCGCCGAGGATGGCCCTGACGCGTTCCACGAGGGCTTGGAATGGGGCGTCGGCCTCCTCGTCGTGAGGCACTTCGACGCGCAAGGCCTCGATGTCAGCGTCCTCGACGTTGCGGAAGGGATAACCCTCGTACTCGCGAAGGGCGAGCACGGCAAAGGTGTCCACCGGCTCCACCAGGTAGAGCACTTCGACCTGTTGGGAGCGGAAGGGATCCAAGTGGGGGCTGTGGCGCACCGAGGTGAGGTCGTCGCCCACCACGTAGTAGATGGCCTTCTGGTCGGGCTTCATGCGGGCTACATAGGCCGCCAAGGAGACGAGCCCATCTCCTTCGGCGTGGGAGGAGTGAAAGCGCAGCAGGTCCTTCAGGTCGTCGTGGCTCGAAGGGTCGGTGGCTACTCCCTCCTTGAGGAAGGGGCCGAATTCCCGCCAGAAGGTGGCGTACCGGTCGGGGTCTTGTTCGGCCAGGGCCTTCAGTTCCTTGACCAGCCTGGCTGTCAGGGCGCGCCGGATATGGCGGAGCATGGGATCCTGCTGGACGGCCTCGCGGGAGACGTTGAGGGGCACGTCCTCGGAGTCCACCACGCCCTCCACAAAGCGGAAGTGAGCCGGGAGCAAGTCGCTGGTGTGCTCCTGGATGAGCACCTGACGCGAGTAGAGGCGTAGGCCGTACTCGGAACGCAGTCCGGGCAGCAGACCCCACTCCCGCCGGCTGGGCACGTAGAGGATGCTGCGAATGTTGACCGGCGCGTCGGTCACGATGTGGAGCCAGAGGAGGGGCTTCTCCGTGTCCAAGGTGAGCTCGCGGTAAAATTGGATGTAGTCTTCCTCCTGAACTTCGGAGGGCATCTGGCGCCAGAGGGCGACCTGGCGGTTGACCACCCGTTCTCCCACGTAGATGGGAAAGGAGATGTAGTTGGAATGGCGGCGGACAATTTGTTCCAGGCGCCACTCGTCAGCGAACTCAGCAGCCTCTTCCTTGAGCTTCACAGTTACCGTGGTGCCCCGTTCGGCCTTCTGGGTGGGCGCCACGGTGTAGGTGCCGTCGCCGCGTGAGGTCCACGACCACGCTTGGGCGTCGGGTCGGTAGGAGCGCGTGGTGACCGTCACCTCCTCGGCCACCATGAAGACGGAGTAGAACCCCACGCCGAACTGGCCGATGATGCGCTCCGGCGAGATCTGCCCCTCCTGGAGCTGGCGGAGGAAGGTCCGCGCGCCGGAGTGGGCGATGGTGCCCAAGTTCTGGAGAAGCTCCTCCCGGGTCATGCCGATGCCGGTGTCCGAGACGGTGACGGTGCGCTGTTCTTTGTCCGCCTGGATGCGGATGGCCAGCTCCGCCTCCGGGTCGAGCACCTCCTGGGTGGTGAGCATCTCGAACTGGAGGCGGTTGAGGGCGTCGGAGGCGTTGGAAATGAGCTCGCGCAAGAAGATCTCGCGCTCCGTGTAGAGGGAACGCGCCAGGATGTCGAGCAACTGGCGCACTTCGGCCCGGAATTCGTGCTGTTCGACCGCGGGTTCCTGTACCTGAGCCATTTTTCACCTCCGCCGTACCCAAAGTATGTTGGTGGTCGGGAAATGGGCATCACTCAGGGGTGGCCCCGTTGCCGAAGAGCCCCTCGACGAACTCGCGGGGGTCAAAGGGGGGCGAGGTCCTCGGCACGTTCCCCTGTGCCCACGAACTTGATGGGCAAACCCAGCTCGTGGGCGATGGCCAAGGCCATGCCCCCTTTGGCCGTGCTGTCCAGCTTGGAGAGCACAACGCCCGTCACGCCGGCCGTCTCGCGGAACTTATGGGCCTGAGAGAGGGCGTTTTGGCCGGTGGTGGCGTCCAGCACCAACAGCGTCTCGTGGGGAGCTTGGTGGACTTGTTTGGCGGCTACGCTGCGAATTTTGGCCAGCTCCTGCATCAGGTTGTACTGGGTCTGGAGTCGGCCGGCCGTGTCCACGATGACCACGTTGGCCTTTCTCCGCCCGAAGGCCGTGCGGATGGCGTCGAAGACCACGGCACCAGGGTCACTGCCCGGCTGATGGGCGATCACGTCTACCCCCACGCGCTCGCCCCACACCTTGAGCTGATCAATGGCGGCGGCGCGGAAGGTGTCGGCCGCGGCGAGCACGACGCGGTCGCCGCGTTCCTTGTGCCAGCGGGCCAGTTTGGCGATGGTGGTGGTCTTGCCCGAGCCGTTCACCCCCACGATCAAGACCACGTTCAACATGCGCTCGCCCGGCAGGTAGGGGGCCTGTACGGATTCGAGGATGTGAACCATGCGCTCCTTGAGCAAGTCGCGCACTTGGTCAGTGCGCCAGAGGTGGCGCTCGGCCACCTGGTCCTGGAGCCACTCGACGAGGGCTAGGGTGGTCTGAACGCCCACGTCGCCCTGGATGAGCAGGGCCTCCAAGTCCTCCCAGAAGAGGTCGTCAATGTCACCGGCACCGAAGAGCCCGGCGACTTGGCCGAAGATCGTCTCGCGCGTCTTGCGCAGGCTTTCACGAAGGCTTTGGCCCGTCCTAAAATCACGTGGCGTCCTCCGTCGGGTGAGTTGGTTGGGCCGTGTTGAGGCGAGACCGGCCCAACCCCGGAATTTTACTCCCAAGCTGGATTGTCGTCAACAGTACCCCACGAGTACCTAGGGTGATCGTCACCGCTAAGAGTCCCATCCAGGTCTCGGGGGCATTTGACAAATTGGATTTTATATAATAGAATACTATTCATCAATGATGAACGCAATTCGTGTTTTCCGAAGGTGCCACTATGGTGACCCGGTGTGCTCGAGGTTAACGTGAGGTCCAGATGATAAAAAGTGTTTCCAAAGCCATAGAGATTGTAAATCTCTTTTCACCTGAAGAATCTCGTTTGACATTAGCTGAAATTTCGCGCCGTCTTGGGTTGCCAAAAGCGACAGTGCACAACCTGCTTGCCACCTTGGTCCATTACGGGTGGGTGGAACGCACGGAGGATGGGCGGTACGCTCTGGGCGCGGCGCTTATTCCCGTAACGCAAGCGGTTCGGGTCAACGTTGAGGTGCGAGACCGGGCAGCTCCATTACTGCGGGAGTTGGCGGACGTGTCCCGGGAAAGTGTGTATCTCACGGTACGTGATGGTGATTATGCCCTCTACATCTACGCCGTGGAATCCCCGTCGACGCCTGCTGGCCCGCACTGCCATTGGCGAGCGGGTGCTCTTGCACTGTACGGCGGTGGGTAAAGCGATTCTGGCGGCCCTTGCGCCGGAGGAGGTGGAAGGTTTTATCCGGCGGCAGGGGCTGGTGGCATTTACAGAGCACACGCTTACTGATCCTGAGGCCTTGCGTGAGGAGCTGAGTCGCGTTCGGGAACTGGGATTCGCTGTGGACCGGGGCGAACACGAGGTGGGCACATATTGTGTCGGTGCTGCTATCTACACCGCGACTGGCCGCATTTTGGGTTCATGCAGTGTTTCGGGGACCGACCCGGACATCATTGGTGTCCGGCTGGAGGAGTTGAGCGCACGTGTGATGCACGTTGCCGATGAAATCTCCCGGCGCATGGGCTATGTGCCTCCTCGGCTGTCCGCTGTACCGGAGGTGCTGCGGCGATGAGTGGGGTGCAGACTCAACCTGTCTTCCACCCGTCAGTGTCCACACCTCGCATGGCCCACTGCGCCACCCTGGTGGAACTGCCGGATGGAACCTTGCTCGCCGCCTGGTTTGCCGGCGCTTTTGAGACGGCGCCTGATCAGGTCATTATGGCTGCCCGCTGGTCGCCATCACGGAGGGCTTGGACGCCTCCCCAAGTGATCGCGGCTATGCCCGAACGCGCAGTAGGCCAGCCTGTCTTCTGGGTTCACCCCCGGGGTGATCTGTGGCTCTTCTTCGTCGTGATCATGGGCCAGACTGGCGGTCCAGCCAACCGTACCTACAGCGTTCTGCGGACGGCGGCCGCACGTGGTCCCCGCCGGAGCCCCTCATGGAACACCCCGGGCTGATGTTTCGCAGCAAACCCCTCTGGATGGGAGATCGTCTGATTCTTCCCGTGTACGATGAGAACCGCTGGGTCTCCTTCATGATGATCTCCGACGATGAAGGGCGAACATGGCACCTGACCGAGCCCATCATAACACCGCCGGGCAACATTCATCCCACCGTAGTGCCTGTGGCCAATGGGCGTTTGCTGGCCTACTTGCGCCCCGGAGGGGCCGGGGGCGTTATCTGGCGAACGGAATCCGAGGACGGCGGAGAGACATGGTCTCCCCCCGTGCCGACCCCCTGGCCAAACCCGAACTCCGGCTTTGATCTGGTTCGCCTCCACAGCGGACGGCTGGCCTTGGCCTATAACCCGAGTACGACGATGCGTACTCCCCTCGCAGTCGCCATTGCTGCCCACGGTGAGGAGGGGTGGAGACAGCGCCTCCTGGAGAAGGGGCTCGCGGAATTCTCCTACCCGACCATGTGGCACCATACCAACGGCGAGATTCACGTGGTGTACACCTATCGTCGCACACACATTCAACATGCCTACTTTACTGAGCCATGGTTGCTTCGAGGAGAGCACTTACATCTGGAGCGCTTGGTCAATGCACAGACAACTTGAAGGGATCGTGGTGCCGATTGTCACGTTGTACGACGGAAACGGACACATTGACCACGCAGGGATGCGGGAATTGGTGGAGTTTCTTCTCGAACACGGAGTCAGTGGGCTGTTTCCCTGTGGGACGACCGGAGAAGGGCCGTTGCTGACGCTGGATGAACGGCGCGCTCTTGCGGAGACCGTGGTGAGCGCGGTGGCAGGACGAGTGCCGGTCATTGTGCATACTGGAGCGATCACCACAGAGGAAGCATGTGCCCTGACCGAGCACGCCCATGGAATCGGCGCGGATGCTGCGGCGGTGTTCGCGCCGTATTACTACTCCTACACCAACGAGGCCCTCTTCCGCCATTTTGCGGCTGTGGCCGAGCATGTTCCCGAGCTTCCCCTCTATCTGTACAACATTCCTGCGACCACGGGAAACCCTCTTCCGATCCCCTTGGTGCGGCGTTTGGTGGAGGCCTGTCCCAATATTGTTGGGGTGAAGGACAGCAGCGGATCGCTGGAATACTTGGTGACCCTGCTTCGCCTGCGTCCCCTTTCCTTTACCGTGGCCAATGGTACAGATGCCCACATCTTCCCCGCCGTGGCCATGGGGTGCCTGGCCTGCGTTTCCGGAAACGCCAATGTGGTGCCCGAACTAGTGGTGCGCCTGTACCGCGCAGCACGGGCAGGTGATGTGGACACCGCGCGCGATCTCCAACAGCGTTTGAACAGGGTGCGTCAGATCTTGAAGGACGGAAGTGACTTTTCTCTCCTCAAAGGGATGCTTCAGATGCGCGGATTGGCAGTGGGGGCGGAGGTGCGGGCGCCGCTCTCGGTGGCGTCGCCTGAGGTCATCCGTGACCGCTGGCAGCGACTTCAACAGGTGCTCCAAGAGGGGCCTGAAGGGAGGTGAGAACTCAGCAAGAGCAGAAAAAGGCCGACAGCCGTCATCCCGGGGGAAACAGAACGTGAAACCAGGACGACAGGAAAGGAGGAGGACCGCCATGAACTCGCGCTCATTGGGATGGAGCTTGGTTGCCTTCATACTACTTGTGGGGTTGGCAGCAGGGTGTGCCCAAAGCCCAACGCCCACGCCCACCCCCAAAGCGGCTGCCCCACCGCCCACAGCGCCTGCCCCACCGCCCACAGCGCCGAAGGCCGAGCCCATTACCCTCTGGTTCGCCACCTTGTTCCACAGCGGCGATGCCCAAGCGATGGAGCGCATCGTGAACAAGTTCAACGAGGAGCACCGATGT
>JAUZRY010000063.1 GCA_030949995.1 Ardenticatenia bacterium | reverse complement strand
GGGAGAAAGAGAATCCGGCCACCTGGCGTAACGCCTTCTCCACCACATACGGGTGCAGGCGCAGTCTGGCCTGGATGTCCCGCTTGGTGATGCCCTGGGCGCTCAGGTCCTTCACGTGCAACAGAATGCGCACTTGGCGCACAATCATGAAGAGCACATAGGCCGGCGCGGCGTCGGCGCGTAATACGTTGTCAAGCTCACGGAGGGCCCGGCATTCATCGCGCCGTGCCACGGCGTCGAGCAAGGCGAAAATGTTGCTCTCCCGGGTGTAGGGCACGAGGAGCCGTACCATCTCCGGGGTGATGGGGTGGCCGCCGGCGTAGTCCACCAGCTTGGCCAGCTCCTGGTCCAGGAGGCGTAGGTCACAGTGGCCGGCCGCTTCAGCCAAGGCGCGAGCCGCTTGGGGTGTGATCTCCCCACCATGGCGGCGCGCGCGCCGGCCAATCCAGGCAGGGAGACGGGCCGGCTCCGGGGCCGCAAATTCCCGGATGAAGGCACGCGGAGGGTTGACCTCCGCCAACCTGGTGGCTAGCTTCCAGATTCCCAGCCGGCGGTCAACACGGCTTCCCTCGATGAAGAAGAGGCGGGTGGTGGCCGGCAGGTGGGGCAGATAGGCCAGCAGCGCCTCCTGGAACGTCTTGCCTCCTTGTTTCAGTCGTTCCAGAAGCCCTCGCACAATGACAATGCGCCGATCACTCAGAAATGGTGGGGTATCACAGGCGTGCCGTAACGCCTCGAAGGTGACCGTGCGGCCGTCAAAGCGCTGGATGTTACATCCGCCCGCGTCCTCCACGCGCTCCAACAGGGAAGCCAGCGCCTCATCCCGGGCCAGCTCGTTGTCGCCGTAGAAGATGTAGAACATGATGAGGCCGACCTTCAGCTCTTCAGCGCACTTCCACGAAGTGAACGGTGAGGCGCCCGCGCTTGAACCGCCGAATCTCGCCCACATGAAGGTTGTGCACGTCAGGGGAGGTGGTCACGTGTGCTTGCACCCAAAATCCGAGCGGGCGGGCCAGGATCACTGAGGCCGTGGCCGCCAACACCGCGCGGGGAACGCGGTTGATGGGGTGTTCACGCCGCCCCCATGAGGCCGAGGCCAGAAATGACATGACGCCGGCGATGACGCCTGCCACGGCGATGTTAGTGCCGCAGTTGGGATGAATGGCCAGGGATGAAACGCCCCGCCGCAACAGGTCCAGCGCGTCGGCGACGGCCCGGCGGACTTCATCCGTGTCCACGTCGCCGTAGAGCCAAAATCCTCTCGGCGTCGAGCGGCCGGCAATGTGCAAGTCGGCCACACGCTGGCTCAGGAGGGTAATCGTGGCGTGCTCCAGGGCGTGCACACGCCTCACTTTGCCCACGCCTGGCAGTTCGAGCATCCATTTCAGGAGTTGTCTGATCATGAGTTGCTCCCCCTTGTCCGCTCAGCCCATTAGAAGGGGCGCATGGTTTCGGGAATGGAGTGCCAGTCGTCCAGAAATCGTTGTAGGCCGATGTCGGTCAGGGGGTGCTTCACTATTTGGGCGAGCACTTTGAAGGGCATGGTGGCAATGTCAGCGCCGGCGAGGGCCGCTTGCGCGACGTGGAGCGGGTGGCGGATGCTGGCCGCCAAGACCGCTGTCTGGAAACCGTAGGTGCGCTTGACCTGCACGAGCTGGCGCACGATATCCATTCCGTCCTGGCCGGCGTCATCGAGGCGGCCGATAAAGGGGCTCACGTAGGTGGCCCCGGCCTTCATGGCGAGGAGCCCTTGGGTGACGTTGAAGACCAAGGTCACGTTGGTGGGAACGCCCTCCGCCGCACAGCGGCTGACGGCCTTGAGCCCCTCGGGGGTACAGGGGATCTTGGCCACAATGTTGGGCGCCCATGACGTGACCAAACGGGCCTCCCGCACCATCCCTTCAGCATCAGTGCTCACTGTTTCAGCGCTCACTGTGCCCCGGTCGCCGATGATCTCGCTGATGGCCAGGATATTCTCCTTGAAGGCACGCCCTGCGCGGCCCGCCAAGGTGGGGTTCGTGGTCACGCCGTCCAAAATGCCCCACGAGGCGGCCGTGCGGATCTCGTCCAAGATGGCCGTGTCAAGGAAGATTTTCATGGCCACACCTCCGTTGGTCCGTGTTTGTTTGTCAGGTCGTCTTGTGTCCGGCCCGGCTGTGCCCCTCGCGCGCTGGCTTCTCACCCAGAAGTGTCGGGCTACTCGGTGAGGGCGCGCAACCATTCCACGAGCGTGCGCACGGGCACGCCCGTGGCCCCGTAGGGGGTGAGGGGCGGGGTGGGCTTGCGGTCAGTGGTGGCAAAGGCCGTGCCTGCAATGTCCAAGTGGGCCCACGGGTACGAGCCCACAAAGCGCCGCAGGAAGAGGGCCGCGGTGATAGCGCCGCCCCAACGGATGCCGACGTTGCACATGTCGGCCACCTTGCTCTCCAAGTATGCATCGTACTCGTCCCACAGGGGCATACGCCAGAGGGGTTCACCGGCCCGCTTGGCAGCCGCTTCCAGTTGGGCCGCTAAAGTGTCGTCGTTGCAGAAGTAGCCGGTCAAGCTGTAGCCCAGGGCCACCATCATGGCCCCCGTGAGGGTGGCCATGTCCACCACGCAGCGCGGGGCGTACCGTTCGGCATATGCCAGCGCGTCGGCCAGGATGAGGCGTCCTTCAGCGTCGGTGTTCAGGATCTCGATGGTCTGACTGCTCAGGGAGTGGAGAATGTCACCAGGGCGATAGGCGTGGCCCGAGACGAGGTTTTCAGCAGCCGGCACGAGGCCCACCACGGGGAGGGGCACCTCCAGCCGTGCCAAGGCCGCGAAAGTGCCCAGCACGGCCGCGCCGCCGCTCATGTCGCTCTTCATCTTCCACAGCCCTTCGCTCGGCTTGATGTTGTATCCCCCGCTGTCGAAGGTAATGGCCTTGCCGACGAGCACGACAGGCTTGGTGTCGGGGAATTCCTCCAGGCGATGTTCCAGAACGATGAAGGCCGGAGGATTGTCGCTGCCCCGGGCAACGCCCAAGAATGCTCCCATGCCCTCTTGCTCAACTTCTTTCTCGCCGAACACCCGGCACCGAATGTGGCCGGTGCCAGCAGCGATCTCCTCAGCGGCGGAGGCCAAGCGGCCCGGTGTGGCCACGTTGGCCGGCTCGTTGACCAGGGTGCGGGTCAGGTTGACGCCTTCCGCCACGGTACGTCCCCACCCCAAACCAGCTTCTGCGCTGGACACCTGATCGCCTCCGGGGATGAGCAAATCCACGTTGGTGATAGGGGTGTTGCGGCGCCGATCCTGGTTGGTCCTGAAGGCCTCGAACTCGTAGGTGCCAATGAAGAGCCCCTCAGCGACTGCCTGGGCGTAGGCGAAGGCCGACGCCGGGTCGGTGACATCCTGAAGCGGGGCAATGGCCAGGTGACCACCCCCTAGGCGTCTGATCTTGCGACCGCCTAAGGCCACGGCCCGGCGCACAGCCTCGGCCGTGCGCTCCCGGCCCATCGGGGCCACGATCAGGCGGCGGGCGGGCAGGGCTCCACGCGGGTGGATCACGGTGACATCGCGCCCGTTGGGGTCAAACTCGCCGCGATCCACTAGCTCGCGCAGGAGCCCACCGAGCACATCGTCCAACGCCCCGGGCACGTCGTCACCGTCGCCGACGCCAATGAGCAGCCAGTCGCAGGAGATGTGGAGCGGGTCTTGTACGGCTACGCGAACGTTCACGGCTTTCCCTCCTCCAGTTATGTTGGGGCCCTGCGCGGGCCACGGGCGACCAGAATGGTCGTCTTACACGATCTGCGCGCGGAGAGGATGGCGCACAAGATACCATCTGACAGTGGTGGGGTCAAATGCCAGTTCCCAGATCTGGTCCGGCGGTGTCATGACCAGGAAGTGATAGTATCCCCGGAGATCACGCCATTGTCGGCCGTGGCCGCTGATAGCATGACGGCGTCCACGCCAGCGGAACGCGAGGGGTTCAATGCGACCGTCTGACCAAAAGCGGGCTTCCACATCCACAGGTGTGGGCTGGGGCATGAGGTCAAAACCTACGGGTTCGTCTTCAGGTATTCCCACAAGAGCTCCAAGGCCGCACGGGCCGAGGAGTGTTTATTTTGGTGGCGATCACCAGCCCAGACAAAGCGCCGGACGAAGATGGTCTCAGGAGCAGCCACAGCCACAAACGTGAGCCCAACGGGTTTCTGAGCGGTGCCCCCGGTTGGCCCGGCGATGCCGGTGACGGCCAAGGCATACGTGCTGCCAAACAGGCGCCTGACCCCTGCGGCCATCTCCTCGGCCGTCTGACGGCTGACGGCCCCGTGGATTTCCAGGGTCTGGCGTCGCAC
This sequence comes from Ardenticatenia bacterium, assembly GCA_030949995.1. Lineage (GTDB taxonomy): Bacteria > Chloroflexota > Anaerolineae > Ardenticatenales > Ardenticatenaceae > WFWG01. The sequence goes on along the minus strand of JAUZRY010000063.1, from coordinate 6,349 downwards.
CCCGAGGAGGTCTTCTTTCACCTGATTGCTGTAGGCCACCACCCCGCCCACATAATAGGCCGAGGAGCCGGGGACTTCAGTAATCCAATGGCCAACGAGCCCTCCCGTACACGACTCGGCTGTGGCCAGAGTCGCCCTCACGGTGCGCAGGTGTCTGCCAACTCGAACTGCTAGCTGCTCTATGTCCTCCATGGTGGTCCTATTATACTTCGCCCTTGGGGGGCGTCAAAGCCCTTCTAGCAGGACGCGTGGGACGGCCGTTGGCCGCACCGCACGTGGGCACATGACCATATTGTCCCGCGTGTTACCGGACGTACAGCGGTTGTGCGCTCATGTCGGGCACCTCGCGGAGGCGCCGGGCAAGGCGCGTGTGTCGCCGGACAACACGGTCGTTTTGCACGGCCATGGCCAAGGCCCGCCGGCTCCCCACCAGCACAACCATCTCGCGCGCCCTCGTGACGGCTGTGTAGAGCAAATTCCGTTGGAGCATCATGTAGTGGGGCATGACCACGGGAAGTATCACGACGGGGAATTCGGAGCCTTGGGCCTTGTGGATGCTCATGGCGTATGCGTGAACCAATTGGTCGAGTTGGTGGAACTCGTAGACCACGGTGTGACCGTCGAAATTCACCCACACCACCTGCGCTTCCAAGTCCACGGCGACGATGCGCCCCACATCACCGTTGAACACGTGGCGTTCGTAATCGTTGCGCACCTGCATCACCCGGTCACCGGCGCGGAAGAGGCGGTGGCCATGGTGGAATTGGGGCTTTTGGGGATCAGGCGGGTTGAGCACTTCTTGGAGGCGTCGGTTCAGCTCTGCTACGCCAACAGCGCCTCGGTGCATGGGGCTCAACACTTGAACAGCTTCGTGAGGATCATAGCCAAAAGTGCGGGGGAGGCGCCGTGTCACGATGTCCAGAATCAAGTCGGCTGCCTCCGTCGGATTTGGCCGGTTGAAGAAGAAAAAGTCACGGGCACGGCGGGAGAACCGGGGCATCTCCCCCCGATTGATGCGGTGGGCGTTGACCACAATGGTGCTGGTGGCCGCCTGTCGGAAGACGGTGTGCAGCCGGGTCACGGGCACGGTCTCGCTCCGGATCACGTCGGCCAGCACGTGGCCCGGCCCCACCGAGGGGAGCTGGTCCACATCCCCCACCAACAGGAGATGGGTGCCCACGTCCACGGCCTTCAGCAGGTGGTTCATGAGGAGCAGGTCCACCATTGAGGCCTCGTCCACAATGATCATGTCCGCGTCCAAGGGGTTGTCTTGGTCGCGGAGGAAGTGATTGGAGGCCGAGGGGCTGAATTCGAGCAGACGGTGGATCGTCTGGGCCGGCTTGCCGGTGGCCTCGGTGAGCCGCTTGGCCGCCCGGCCGGTAGGTGCCGCGAGGAGCACTGAACACCGGTGAGCCTGGAGAAGCTGAAGAATGGCGCTCGTCACTGTCGTCTTGCCCGTGCCCGGTCCACCAGTGATCACGCTGACCTTCTCGCTCAGCGCCATGCGCACAGCAGCCCGTTGCTGTGGCGCCAAGTGGAGCGTGCCTTGGCGGTCCAGCCAAGCGAAGAGGCGGGGCCAATCCGCATTCCGGAAACAGGTCAATCGGTCTCTGGGGCTCTGCTGGAGGCGGCGAATTCGGCGGGCCACCCCTTCCTCAGCGTAGTAGAAAAGGCGGCAAGTAGAGGGCATCTTCTTCAGCGACGAGATCGCCCCGTTGCACAAGTTCGTCCACGTGCGCCTCGCACATCCCTGGCGGCACCTCCAGAAGAGTCGAGGCCGCGTGCACCAGCTCCGCTCTCGGCGCACAGCAGTGGCCGCTGTCGGCACACGTGCCCAAGGCGTAGAGCAGGCCAGCCTCGATGCGGTGGGGAGCGTCGGGCGGGACACCAAGGCGCTGGGCAATGCGGTCGGCCGTCTTGAAGCCGATGCCGTGGACTTCCTTGGCCAGCCTGTAGGGGTCGGTGCGCAACACACGGATGGCCTCGTCCCCGTAGGCCCTGTAGACCTTGACGGCCAAGCCCGCGCTCACATCGTGGGCTGGAGGAAGAGCATCACTTCCTTGATCTGGCGCTGCTCTGCCCACGCTCTCCGGATCATGGCCAAGCGCTTGGGACCAATGCCGGGCACATCTAAGAGACGCTCAGGAGTTTCCTCGATGACTCGCAGAGTGTCCGGGCCGAAGTGGGCCACAATGCGCTCAGCCATGATGGGGCCAATGCCCTTGATCAGGCCGCTGCTCAGGTACTTGCGCACGCCCTCAGCCGTGGCCGGCAACCGCACAGTGTAGGCGTGCACCTCAAATTGACGGCCATACTCGGGGTGAACGGTCCAGAGACCGCGCAAGCACAGCCGCTCACCCACGTGTACGCCGGCCAAGTGGCCCACCACGGCCACGTCGTATGCCTTGTTGATGGGACGAATTCGGGCCACAGTGTAGCCGTTTTCCTCGTTTTGGTAGGTAATGCGCTCGAGGGTGCCTTCCAGCTCCTGGAGCTTCATGCCTGCTGTTCCTTCGCAGACCACTCCGCGGCCGGCGCGTGTTTCTGTCTTCTTGGGGGAGTACTCCACCACGGTGATCTCATGCTGCCCGTTCCACGGTGGTGTCGGCCCATCCATAGTATAACTCATATGTGCCATTTTGCCCATTCTGTTGGCAAAGCCAATACTGACATCTGGCCTTGTCATCAGCGTGCTCCCTTTCCAAACCCCGATCTTTCTTCAATAATTCCATGTTCCCTTTCCGCGCCCATCCGTTTGCACATCCGGCCGAGCTCGCGTACTATAGCGAGGTTAGTCTCCTTGTACACAGCTACCGAGGAATGTCCATGCCATTGTGCCAACAGCCGATCCTCTGGCTGGATGAACCAGAAGCCGGGGATGAGGGGATAGTAGGCGCCAAGGCCGCCCGCCTAGCCCGTCTGCGCCGCCAAGGGATGCTCGTGCCCAACGGGTTCGTGGTGCTGCCGGACACGGACCCACGTGCGCCCGGCGTGCGCCGCGCCTTCGAGGCATTGGTGGAACGAGGGACGTCGCGCGTCGTGGTCCGCTCGTCAGCCTTGGCCGAGGATGGAGAAGAGGGAAGTTTCGCCGGCCAGCTCCTGAGCGTGTCGGACATCGCCTCATGGGAAGCGTTTCAGGATGCCCTTGAGCGCGTGCGCGCCTCGGCCCTGGCCGCCCACGTGCGGGCCTACAGCGGCCGTATCCGTCGTCCTGCCGGGCCGGTGGCTGTGCTCGTCCAACGCCAGGTGATAGCCCGTGTGAGCGGCGTGGCCTTCGGGGAACACCCGATCACGGGCGAGCCCATCGTCGTCGTGGAAGCTGTCCCCGGCAATGAAAGCGCCACTTCTGGAGAAGCATGGCCCCACACGTGGCACGTGCGCCCAAGGCCCGGTGCGTGGGCTGTTGATGAGCCTTTCCCGCCTTCACCGCCCGTCGCACTCCCCGTTGCCGAGCTCAAAGTCGTCGCTCTCTTCACCCTGTTGGCCGGCCACCTCTTCGGCCAGCCACAAGACGTGGAATGGGCGTGGGATGGAGAGCACGTGTGGGTCTTGCAGGCACGCTCCATCACAGCCCGGCGTGAGGAGGATTTCTTCACCGAGCGCCTGCCAGACGATCAGTGGCTCTGGACAGCGGCCTTCCTCAACGAGCGCTTCCACGCGCCCGTCTCTCCCCTGGGCTGGAGCCTTGTGGCCGAGTTGGTGGAGGCGTTGGCCCTGCGCGCGCCCCTGCGCCTGTTGGGGGCCGACGACGTGCAAGGTCCTCTTCTCAAGCTGTGGCGTGGCCATCCTTACAGCCGCGTGGAGGCGTGGCAGCGCATTTACAAGCTCTTTCCCGACGCCCTTCTGCCTGAAGACGCAGCGCGGTATTTTCCCGGCGGGGATGTGACCCTGCGGCGGGCGCCTCGCCGCCCCACGTGGGGCCTCCACCTGTTCCTGAACGGCCTAGCAGCCCTCTGGACGAGTCGGCGCGGGGCATCACCGTGGCACAATCCTGCCGCATGGGACGATTTCGAGCGCCGCCTCGAGGCTTGGATGAGGCGCTTCACCACGGAGGAGGCCTTGCTTCCCCACCTGCCCGCCGAGTACGCGCTCGAGACCTCCCGCCAGCTCCTCCAGGAAGCCCAAGCGCTGGCGGGCGAGCTCCTGGAACTCCACCGATGGAGCCTTCTCTACGCCGAGGTGGGGTACACGCTGTTGCGGCGTCTCCTGTGGGCGATCCACGGGAAGGAGGAGGGGAGCCGATATGCGGCCGAGATGACGGCCAACGTGCCGAGCAAGACGTTGGCGCTCAACCGGGCGCTACGCCGGCTGGCAGCACAGGCGGCGCGCCGGCCCGAGGTGATGGCGTTGTTGGGATCGGCTCATTCGCTGAGTGCCCTGGCCAGGGCATTGGGCCACGATGACCCCTTCGTGGCCGCAGCAACGGACTTCTTCGTCCGTTACGGTCATCGCTTCTTTTCCCTCGACCTGGCCGATCCCCCTTACGAGGCAGCGCCTCACATCGTCTTCGAGCTGATCCGTGCCCAAGCGGAAACGCATCATGCCGTGTCCTCTCCTCCCACGTCACGCCCATGTTCACGCCCCCCGGTGTGGTTACGACCACTGGTGCATCTGGTACGGGAGTACTCGCGGCTGCGCGAGGACCAGCGCTTTGCCTGGCAACGCCTGTTGGCCTTTCAACGCCGCGTCGCCCTTCATGTGGGCGCCCGATGGACTGAGGCCGGCCGCCTCAGTTCGCCGGAGGAAGTCTTCGGGCTCACGCTGGAGGAAGTGCTCAACGCGCCGGAGACAGCACCCGTGGGCGAATGGGCCGCCCGCAGGTTACGGCGCTGGCACGCGCTCCGCCGGGCATGGGCAGAGTTCCCTGGGTGGCATTATCCCGACTTCCTGCGCGGACACCGTCCCCTGGTGACCGAAGGGGGCGGCACGGTGTGGGTCGGCCGACCGGTCAGCCCCGGGGTAGCCCGGGGACCGGCGCGCGTGGTGCGCTCCCCCGCGGAGTTTCAGCGCGTGCGGGCGGGCGACATCTTGGTGGCGCCGGCTGTTGACCCTGGGTGGACGGTGCTCTTCGAGCGTGTCGCCGGTCTGGTGACGGAGAGGGGAGGACAGTTGAGCCACGCGGCCGTGGTGGCCCGCGAGTACGGCCTGCCGGCTGTGGCCGGAGCCGAGGGCATCGTGGCATCCGTCCGAGAAGGAGAGGAGTTGATCGTGGACGGCACTCAAGGAGTCGTCGTGCGGCCGGACGTCGTGTCCGACGGTCGAACACTTCCCGAGGAGCTCAAGTGATGAGAGGACGCCATCGAAGCATCTCAACGGGCGTAGGGATCGCCATCACTCTCCTCTTTCTGTGGTTGGCCCTGAAGGATGTGGCGTGGAACGACATCCGCGTTGCCTTTGTTCAAGCTGACTACCGGTGGGTGGTCCCGGCCGCCCTGCTCGTGGCCGCTGACTACTGGTTTCGTGCTATCCGCTGGGGCCACATCCTGCCCGAAGGCTCAATTCCGGCCAGGCGCCTCTTCCCCATTCTCATCGTGGGCTTTGCTGCTAACAACGTGATTCCCGCCCGTGTGGGCGAGCTGTGGCGCATTTGGGGGCTGAGCCGGCACGAGGGGGTGAGCAAATCAGTGGGTTTGGCCACGTTAGTCGTGGAGCGCCTTTTCGACGGGCTCACCCTTGTGTTCCTGCTCGCCCTCTTCTCCGCTCTCGTGCCCTCGAACGGGCGCGCGGAGGCCATGAAATACGGCTTCGCAGCCCTCTTCGGGACCGTGTTGGTGGGGGTGGTGCTCCTCGTGATGTTCGGGGCGCATGTCGAGCGGCTGGCTTCCAAGGTGATACGCCCTTTGCCCGCCGGCTGGCAGGCCAGGCTGCTCGACATAGTGCGCCGCTTTACGGAGGGGGTTGCGCGTGTTCCGCCACCCAAGGCGTCTTACGGGGGTGCTGGGCTACTCCTTGGCGGCGTGGCTGAGTGAAGCAGTGGTCTACTACTTGCTCATGCACGCCTTTGGGGTCACCTTGCCCGCCCGGCAAATGGTGGGAGGGGCCATTCTGTTGCTCACGCTCATCAATTTGGGCATTCTTCTGCCCTCAGCGCCCGGGTATGTGGGCACGTATGAGTATTTCGGCAAACTGGCGCTGGTGGACGTGTTGGGGGTGCCGGCCGGGCAGGCGGTGAGCGTGGTTGTGGTGGCCCACGCTGTTCAGTACGCGCTGGTCACCGCCTTGGGCTTGTTCTTTATGGCCCGCCTCAGCTTGGCGGGTGAAGGTATTCCGCTCCACCTGCCGGCCGGCGACAACGTCGGGAGTGGCCGCTAGCCTTTCGAGGGCGCGGGCGGCACAAGGGGTTCTGAGG
>JAUZRY010000062.1 GCA_030949995.1 Ardenticatenia bacterium | reverse complement strand
GCTGATCCTCTCGGCCATGAAGTAGGCGGTCTCCTCGTTCGGGTTGGTGTCGAAGAAGAAGGCCACCAGGTCAGCGGCCGTGACGGCATCGCCCTGTGGATCTGGCACGTTGGGGTGGCCGGCCCAGTCGCCGAACAGTCCGTCCAGCACGATGGGGCTGGCGGCCACCACAACGCCGGCCAAGGCCAAGAGCAGACCAACGGCCCCGGCTACCAGCAGGACTGCATAGGACCACGGGCGCCAAATGCTGAGTTGTTTACACCTCACCACGTCTTCTCCTTGGAACACGCTACCCTCACGGTGTTCATCGTGTTCATCTCATACCGGTCCACTCTGGACGAGCGCACACAGAAGTTGTACCCACTGTCTGCGCCTGTGTGCCCGACCTCGTTGTACCTAGTTGTACTTCGTCTGTACCCCTACATTGTACCTGTTTATGGGCCGGGTTCCAAACTAGTATCCCCGTTCGCCTCCTTCTTCATCTATATCCTGTGACCTTTCTCCGCGTGCCACTCGGCAGTTCCTGGTGTCCACTCCACCTTGCGGGTCCTATGGAGCACACGTCGTCCCTGCCACCACATGAGGCCTAGAAGTACAATTGCACCAGCCAGCGTGACCCCTTGTCCTGCCCGATAGACGGGTGTCGGCACAAGGCGAACTTCCACAGCATGTGTGCCGGCAGGCGCCCGGAAGAGCACGAGTGTCTCCAGCGAGCGCGTCTCCGTGGGCTCGCCGTCCACGAAGACACGTGTGCCGTCCAAGGCGGCCACGGGCAGCAGGAGCCAGCGCGTTTGGTCCAGCGTGTACGTAAACCGGTACCCCTCGGCTGTTGCCCGGTAACTGGCCAGGGGAACGGCAATGAGAGATGATGGTGCCCGCGGGTCCAGGCGCACCACGTCCGCCAGGAGGCGAAGGGCAGTCTCGTCGCCTGTGGTCAAGGCGTGATAGGAGAGGTTCAGGCCCACAAACCACACCTGTCCGGCGCCAACCTGCCGGTATCCGATGACAGTTCCCCGCTCTCCCAAGTAGTCAAAAGTGACTGTCTCCACGTCTACCCCTTGGGGCACGTGGGTGTACCACAGTTTCGAGGGGGCCGCGAAGGGCCGCAAGGGGATATTTTGGGAGCCGACCCGGGCGGTCACAGGGCGGTCGTCCAGAATAATCTGCTCACCCCACACGCCGAGGAAACGGGGAATGCGAGCTAAGGGATCGACCGGCACGCCGGTGAGGTCCACGATCACGCAAACCCCCGTGCCGGCAGCCGCCTCGACTAGGCGCTCGGCAACATCCCGGTTACGCCACGTGAAACCGGAGAGCAGGAGCACATCGTAGCGGCGCAGCTCTTCCAAGGTGTAGTCATCTACGCGGGACGAGGTGCCCACGAGGATCTGTGGGAAGAGAAAGGCCCACAGGCGAGCGCCGCGTCCGATGCCCAAGACTCTCTGGGAGATAATGTATGCCCGGGGCGTGCCGTCGCGGTGGAGGAGCACCAGCTCTTCGCCCTCGTACACGGCCTCGAAGCCGTCGTCGAGCAGGGCTGGCGCAACTTGGCGCGCGTGAGGAAGCGATGTGAGAAGCACAACGTCGTCTACGCCGTACAGGCGCAGGCGGTCCAAGAGGTAGGCATAGCTTCCGTAGCGCATGGCCTCGTTGATGGCGGCCAACGTTTGCGGCCGTCCTAGCCCCCTGATACGCCCAGCCGAAGATTTGTTCCCGCCCCCCAATTTTCGTGAACGTGTAGGCGGCGACGCTGCCCAGCCGGCTCTCGTCCAAGGTGGCTTCCCGCCACCCGGAACGGTTGGCCACGTGTTGGGCGACTTGGTGCACCTCGTCCCGCAAGGGGCGCAAGTGGATAAGGGGCAAGGAGCCGGCAAAGTCCACAGCCATCAACACCACGAGGCCTACGGCCAGCAGGGGGCTTCGCTTCTGCCAAGCGGCCACGTGGTGCAACACCGCCAACAGGAGCAAAAAGCTGGCCACGCCCAAGAAGCGCAGAGGCCACATCAAGCTGGAGAGGGGCAGGGCGTTGAACAGTTGGTTGAATCCCGGCAGGGTGATCAGAATGCCCCCAAGCGCCACGAGGGTGAAGGCGATCGGGTGGCCGGTGCGCTTGCCAGCCCACAGGCCGGCCACTCCTAGGAGCAGCAGGGACGTGCCCACGTAGATGGCCTCGGGATTGCCCCGCCGCACGAGGGGGTTCATATAGTGGTGCAGGGGCACTGTGGGCTGAGCTCGAATGAGGGCCTCCGGGTCCAAGGCGGTGATGCCGCCGGTGAGACTCGGCAGGAGCCACCACCCGGCCACCAACAGGCCCGTGCCAATGGTGGCGATGCTGAGCACCACGCGCCGGGCCGGAGCCGTTCCCATAATGCCTAGGAGCAAGGCGGCTCCTGCCAAGGAGATGGCGTAGATGGCGGCCATCATGGCATGGCTGAGCACGATGAGCGCGAACGTGCAGGCCAATGCGAGAATGTGACGCCGGCCGCGCTCTTCCTCTAGGAGCCGTAACAGCGCGTAGAGCGCAAAGGGCAAGAGGGCCGTGCTCAATACACGCGGCAGATTGCCCTCGGCCAGGGCCACGCGCACGTTGTCGGGCATAATGAGAAAGAGCAGGCTGCCGACCCACGCTGGCCACCACCCAAGCCACCGGCGGTACAACCACACGCTCCATGCTCCCCCGAGTGTGCTGAGGACGATGAAGCCGTTGGCCGCTCGAACCATGTCCCCTGTCACCGTTCCCAAGGCGGCGAGCACGTAATAGGGCAGGGGAGGGTGGTAGCGCAACATCTGGAGGCCCATGTACCAGAAGGGGAAGAAGTCGGGGTAGAGGTAGCCTTGCCGGAGTTGTTCGCGGAGGTACTCAGCTTTCAGGACGTGTCCTAAGGTGTCCGAGGCCCACGGCATCAGGCCCGGACCACCCACGAAGAGGATGTTCCGGTAAACGACCAGTGTCAACACAATGAGGCTGAGCCCGACCACCGGGCTGTACCGTCGGGCATCCTGGTGCATGGCTATCGTACTGCGGACGTGTTCGGGTCACCTGCACGTATCCTTATGCCGAGCCGTAGGGACGGGGCGACTCTCCTCGGTTGTCGGTCCACGGCGCCAACGTGACCACATCCCTGCCGAACATGGCCCATCAGGGAGAGGACGGAGGGCAGTGGACGCGCCGGAAGACAATCCCCTCCGTGGGCGACTCCCACACGGTCACGCTGACCAGTTCCAGGGGCATGTCAGCCAGCGCTGCGTTGAGTTGGCGGTACAAGATGCCGGCCAGGTTCTCCGTCGTGGGCTGAAGCTTTTGGAAAATGGGCAAATCGTTTAAGAGCGTGCCGTTGTAACTCTTGACCACTTGTTTCACGCGCTCGCGTACTTCTTGGTAGCCCACCAGCACGTGATTTTGCGGGTGGAGAGCTTGGCTTCGGCAGCATACTTGGACGCGATAAGAGTGGGTGTGTTCTGGCCCTGCTTGGCCGTCCATGACCACGAAATGGCGCGCGTTGAAGAAGAGGTCCAACAGCATCTCATACGTGTAGCCCGGCGGCGGACGAAGGATGTCGGTCCGGCTCACGGACCACACTTCATCTGCGCGTCTCCCGTCGGTGTGTTCCCCGTTCAGGAAGGGGGATTGATGCTCCTGTGCGCCCCCGGCCGCGTGGAATGGGCGACGGCGTTTCACTCGGTCCAACAATGTCTCCACAGTTGTGCGAGTGGCTTGTTCAGCGCTCATCTTCTCAACCATGGTCAGATGATGATGCTCAGTCTCATTTGACGGTAAAGACGTAGGTGTGCCTGTCGGAGGAGGTAAGTCTGCCGAGTCCGAGGGGGAACACAAAGGACCCTGTTCTTATTGTAACCCAAGGTGGGGAGGGGGGAAATAGTACTTTGGGCGCACTGGTTTCAATGAACAGATGTGTTGTCAGGGGCGATCGCCGTGACGTTTGGGCGGAGTGTACAATGTACGGGAGTTGTCGAATCGTGCACTTGCGCCCACAATTGCACGCAGTATCCACGTGCTCGGAGGCTGAAGTGATTCCTGTCCTCACTGTGGGAGGTGTGGCCGTTCAAACCCGGGGCCTGGTGATGTTGTTGGCCTTTTGGCTGGCGTTCCAAGCCATTGATCGGGCTGCTCGTCGCGTGGACCTAGCCCCCGACGATTTCTGGAACGCCGGGTTGGTGGCTTTTTTGGCGGGCATGCTTGGTGCCCGGCTGGGATATGTGGTACAATTCTGGCCGATCTACCGTGCAGCCCCGGCGACGGCCTTGGCTCTGAACGTGCGGGATATGTACTGGCCAGTGGGCGTCTTTATGGGCGTCCTGGTGTTGGCTGGTTGGCTCTACCGGGCCGGCGTGCCCCTCCGGCGGGCTGCTGACGTGTTGATCATTGGGCTGGCCGTGGCTTGGGCCATGGCCGGCCTGGGTGCTTTGTTGAGTGGCGATGCCTACGGCATCCCCACGGCCATGCCCTGGGGGGTCGAGCTCTGGGGAGCACGCCGTCATCCCGTGCAGCTCTACGAGCTTGTGGCCGGCCTAGGTGTGGCCGCGTGGCTCTGGCGTCAGCTAGGCCGCCGGCCGTTCGACGGGTGGTTGGCTCTGGTGGGAATCGGGCTGATGGCCGCAGCTCGCCTCGTGGTGGAGGCCTTTCGGGCCACTTCGGCCCTGGTGGCTGGGGAGTATCGTCTCCGCCAGATTCAAATGTGGTTGATTCTGCTGGGAGCATTGGCCCTGTTGGCCTGGTTGGAACGGCGTGGGATGTCGGGTCAATCCGCCGAGGTTCGGAAGGAGGGTGTGTCATGACGGTGACTCGCGATCGCATTCCACCTGCTGGCGAGCAGCCTGCGGCGCCACCGACCCATGTGGGAAGTGGCACTCGGGTGTTGATTCGCGCCACACAGGCGGTGGCTGTTGGTTGGGCCCGCCACTGGTTGCTCCTGCTCAACCTCTTCTTGGCCCTCTACCTCGGCGGCGCGTACTTGACCCCCTACTTGATGAGCGCCGGGTACACCGGCCCCGCCCAGGCGCTCTACACGCTCTACGGCTTCACATGTCATCAGCTTCCCCAGCGCAGCTACTTCTTCGGCGGGGAGAATGGCGTGATCTTCGCCTCGTACCCCAAGGAGGTGCTCGTGGCCAATGGCGCCGACCCCACCAATGACCTGACCATGCGCCGCTTCGTGGGGAACCCTCAGCTCGGCTACAAGGCGGCCATTGCCCACCGCCTCAGCGGGCTCTACACGGGTGCCTTGGTGGCCGGCCTGCTTTTTCGCCCTGGTGCGGCGCCGGCGTGGGTGGCGCCCCCGCCAGATGCCCCTTTGGGCGCTGGCGCTCTTCACAGTGCCCATGGCCGTGGACGGCACCAGCCACCTCATCAATGATGTGACCGGCTGGGGGTTCAGGGACACGAACACGTGGGCTGTTGTGCTGACGGGTGGCATCTTCCCGCCCGACTTCTACGTGGGCACCACCGTGGGCACACTTAACTGGTTGCTGCGCACGATAACAGGCTTCCTCTTCGGTTTTGGTATGATTTGGTTCGTCTACCCGCTGCTCCAGCTCGGCTTTGAGGACGTGCTGCGGGAGGTCGAGCGGAACAGGACACAGGAGATCGGGAGGGGGTGAGCTCATGGAAGCGATCACCTCGCCGGTAGGCCGGCAGGGCGAGGCCCAGGTCGGCCGCCTGGACACAGTACGACGGCTGTTGGGCTGGGCCAGCATACCCCTGTTGGTCATCGCCCTGTATATGGCCCTCGTCTACGCGCCGCCTGAGGCCACGATGGGCAACGTCTACCGCATTTTCTTCTTCCACATGCCCAGTGCCTTGGCCTCCTTCGCAGGGTTCTTCGTCACCTTCGTGGCCAGCATCGGCTATCTCAGGACTCGGCGTCAGGGGTGGGACATCTGGGCCGTGGCTGGCGCCGAGGTTGGCATCCTCTTCGCCACGGTGGCCATTGTGACCGGCTCCTTCTGGGCACGTCCAGTGTGGAACACCTGGTGGACGTGGGATCCCCGGTTGACCACCGTGACCATCATGTGGCTTACCTACATTGCCTACTTGATGCTCCGCGAAGCCGTTGACGACCCCGAGCGGCGCGCTCGCCTGGCGGCGGTGATGGGCATCATCGCCTTCGCCAACGTGCCCCTGGTCTGGTTGAGTGCACGGTGGTTTCGCACCATTCATCCGGTGCTCTTCGGCGGCACCAATCCCCAGGCCAAGGGGGACTTCTCCTTGGCGCCCAGCATGGTCGTGGCCCTGATGGCCGGCATGGTGGCCGTCCTGGTGCTCTGGGGGTATTTCCTCGTGCGCCGCGTCCGGCTCGAACAGGAGCGTGCTCGTCTCGTCCAGCACTACCTGGAGGGGGGAGAACGTGGACATCTTGGCTGATGACAACTTGCCCTACCTGGTGGGCGGATATGTGGCTTTTTGGGCCCTGATCGTCGGTTACCTCTGGAGCTTGCGCAGGCGAGAGCAGGTGGTCCGACGTGAGTTGGCCATGTGGCTGGACGAGGAAGAAGCGTAAGCTCCCGCCGGTGTCCTGCACAACACGCTCCATTCCCCACAGAGGAGGCATCTGTGGCCGAAGCACCTTTTGTCCACCTGCATTGCCATTCAGAGTACAGCCTGCTCGACGGCTTGAGCCGCATTCCAGACCTGATCAACCGCGCGGCCGAGTTGGGCCAACCCGCCATTGCCCTCACTGACCACGGGGCCATGTACGGCGTTATCGAGTTCTACCGGGCGGCCAAAGGGGCTGGCGTGAAGCCCATCATCGGCATGGAATCCTACATGGCCCGCCACCGCATGCAGGATCGCCACCCCGAGTTGGACAAGGAGCGCTATCACCTGCTTCTGCTGGCCATGAACCAGACAGGTTACCGCAACCTGCTCAAACTGGCCAGTGAAGCCCAGTTGCGCGGCTACTACTACCGCCCCCGGGTGGACAAAGAGACACTGGCCGCCCACAATGAGGGCCTTATCGTCACCACCGGCTGCTTGGCCGCTGAAGTGCCCCGCTTCCTCAGCCGGGGCCAGGAGGAAGAGGCCGCCCGCCGCCTGGAGTGGTACTTGGATGTCTTCGGCCGGGAGCGCTTCTTCGTGGAGCTCCAACACCACAACATCCCGGAACTGCACGCCGTCAACCGCACGCTAGTGGCGTGGGCCCGCAAGTATAACCTGCGGCTTGTGGCTACCAACGACGTGCACTACGTGCGCCGCGAGGACGCCGTGCCCCATGACGTGCTGCTCTGCGTGCAGACAGGCAAGCACCTCGGCGACCAGAACCGCATGCGCATGAGCGATGACGGCTATTACCTCAAGAGCTACCAGGAGATGGAGGCCCTCTTCGGTGAAGTGCCCGAGGCCCTCCACAATACTCTACTGGTGGCGGAAATGTGTCAGGTCTCCTTGGAGAGTGAGGGGTATCACCTGCCCCATTTCGACGTGCCCGAGGGGCACACACCTCACAGTTACCTGCGCGCGCTGGCCGAACAGGGCCTGCGAGAACGCTACGGTGACCGCGCCGACGCCGATGAAGTGCGCCGGCGCTTCGAACACGAGCTCAACGTGATCCACAAGATGGGGTTCGACACCTATTTCCTGATCGTGTGGGACCTCTGCCGCTTTGCCCGTGAACACGGCATCTGGTGGAACGTGCGCGGTTCTGGGGCCGGCTCCATTGTGGCCTATTGCCTGGGCATTACGAACTTGGATCCTCTCAAATACAACCTGATTTTTGAACGCTTCCTCAACCCGGGCCGCGTCAGCATGCCCGACATTGACATGGACTTCCCCGACGACCAGCGGGCTCTGATGATGGCCTACACGGTGGAAAAATATGGGGCCGACAACGTAGCCCAGATTATCACGTTCGGCACCATGGGGGCCAGGGCAGCCGTTCGGGATGTGGGACGAGTGATGGGCTTGCCCACCACCCAGATCGACCGGATCGCCAAGTTGGTGCCCTTTGGCCCCAAGGTGAAGCTTAAGGATGCCTTTGAAAACCCCGAGTTCGCCCAGCTCTACGCACAGGACCCCCAAGTGCGTGAGCTGGTGGATACAGCCATGAAGCTGGAGGGCATCGCCCGCCATGCGTCCACTCATGCCGCAGGCGTGATCATCTCCGACAAGCCGCTGGTCGAGTACTGCCCCCTCCACCGTCCCACGAAGGGAAACCAAGATGAGTCGGGCTTGGGCGTGGTAACCCAATGGCCCATGGAAATTCTGGAGTCCATCGGCCTGCTCAAGGTGGATTTCCTAGGCCTGGCCACGCTGACTATTATGCGCAAGGCGTGTGAGCTGATTGAGGAACGCCACGGGGTGCGCTATGACCTCACCACCATACCCTATGAGCGCTGTCCCGATGACCCCGAGCGCGACGCCCAAGTGCGGGCCCTCTACGAGTTGTTGGCCAGCGGCGAGACCACGGGCATCTTCCAAGTGGAGTCATCCGGCATGAGGGAGGTGCTGCGGGGCATGCGTCCGGCCCAATTCGAGCACATCATTGCGGCCATCTCCCTCTACCGGCCCGGCCCCATGGAGTACATTCCCAACTACATCCGCCGAATGCACGGCGAAGAGGAGATTACCTATCATCATCCCAAGTTGAAGGACATCCTCGATGAGACGTATGGTATCATCGTCTACCAGGAACAGATTATTCAGATCGCCTCAGTGCTGGCGGGCTACACTCCTGGTGACGCCGACCTGATGCGCCGCGCCGTGGCCAAGAAAAGGCCAAGGAGATCGAACGCCACCGACAAATTTTCGTGGAGGGATGTGTCCAGAACGGTATTCCCGAGGAGACGGCTCGCGCCATTTACGCGGACATCGAGTTCTTCGCGCGGTACGGCTTCAACAAGAGCCACGCCGCTGACTATGCTGTCATCACTTGCCAGACGGCCTTCCTCAAGGCCCATTACCCGGTTGAGTACATCACCGCCCTGCTGACCGTGGAGCGCCACAACAGCGACAAAGTGGCCCTCTACGTGGCCGAGGCACGTCGGTTGGGCATTGCAGTCTTGCCTCCGGACATCAACAAGAGCGATGTCACCTTCACCATCGAACCCAATCCTGAACCACCCGTCCCTGAGCTTTCCTCCGCGGACCCACGCTGTTGGGCCATCCGCTTTGGCTTGGGGGCCATCAAGAACGTGGGCGACGGGGCGGTGCGGCGGATTCTGGATGAGCGGGTTGCTCACGGCCCGTTCCGAGATGTGGACGACTTCTGCCGACGGGTGGACCTGCGCCAGTTGAACCGACGTGCTCTGGAGTATCTGATCAAGGCCGGGTGTTTCGACGAGTTGGTGCGCCCTGTGGTGCCCGACGCGCCGCGCGAAGTGCTGCTCAACCTGGTGGACCGCATGATACGCCTCAGCAGCCAAGTTCACGCCGCGGCCGAGGTGGGCCAGATGAACATGTTTGACGTCTTGGCTCAAAGCGGCCGGAACACCTTGCGGCCCGCCCAATCAGTGCTCACCCCCTTGCCCTCCATCGCCCCACCGGACCCCAAGAAGCGACTGGCCGACGAAAAGGAATCGTTGGGGCTCTACATCTCCAGCCACCCCCTGCAAGAAGTGGCTGTTGAGGTGGGAAGACGCATTACGATGTTGTGTGATGAGATCGGCGTCGACCATGCCGGTCAGGTGGTCGTGGTGGCCGGTTTGATCAAGGATGTGCGCCGCATTACCACCAGGAAAGGCGATGTGATGGCTTTCCTGGTGCTGGAAGATCTGCAGGGCGAGATCGAAGTCGTTGTCTTCCCGCGCGTCTACGCCGAAGCCCACAAGCACTTGGTCCCAGATGCTATTGTGCTGGTCCACGGCAGGGTAGAGGTGCGCGGCGAGACGCCGGCCATCCTGGCGGACACCGTGGAGCCATATCGGCCCCTTCGGGGTGAGCCCTCGACCCGAGCACCCGAACCCGACCGACAAGAGGTGCGCCGAGCAACGCCCTACCTGGTCCACATCACCTTTCACCGCACGGGCGACGAGGAACAGGACATCCGTCGCTTTCGCCGCCTGATGGAACTGCTCCAGGCGGCTCACGGTCAGGATCGTGTGCGTGTTACCGTGGTGCTGCCAGATCGTCGGGAAGTGGAGTTGAATTTCCCGCGGCTGACTACGGGATACAGCCGTCATCTGAAGGAAATGTTGGAATCGGAGACGTGCGGGTGCCTGGTGAACGTTCAGGCACTGGAGGCGGCCGACACCAGGAGGGTCGCCTCCTCCCAAGAGCGGGTAATTGCCCTCCGCTGACTCCTGTACAACCCTCGTCGGGCGACGGTGCCCCGCCAGCAATGGATGCTGTGGTGTATTGTGGCCCGCTTCGTCCTCCTATCTGTTGGGGTGCTAGAACGGGCCGGAATTTGACGAGACAGCATTTCCGAGTAGTGTGGAGAAGATTGTGCACTTGTGTGCGTCGAGCTTTTCCTCCACATGGAACCTGTCGAAGAGCAGGGAGCACCCAGGACCATGAGCACGGAGACCACCTTCGACGCTCACCACCTGCGTCGAATCGGCGTCATGACGTGCGGCGGCGACGCGCCGGGGATGAACACCTGCATCCGTGCAGTGGTACGCACGGCGCTCAACTACCAGATCGACGTCTACGGCATTCGAAGAGCATTCGCGGGGCTCGTTGCTGGGGACATGGAACGCTTAGGGCCTCGTGACGTTGGAGGTATTCTTCAACGGGGGGGGGACCATCCTGCAGACGGCCCGCCTGCCGGAATTCCGCGAGGAACGATTTCAAAAGCTGGCGTTGCGCCGGCTCCACGAACACGAGATCGAGGCCCTCATCGTGATTGGGGGCAACGGTTCCCTGCGGGGCGCCTACACGCTCCACCAATGGGGCTTCCCGGTGATCGGCATTCCGGCCACCATCGACAACGACGTGTGGGGTACCAACATGGCCATCGGCGTAGACACGGCCATCAATACCATTCTGGAGGCGATTGACCGGCTGCGGGACACGGCCAGCAGTCACCAGCGTGCCCTGTTGGTGGAGACCATGGGGCGTCAATGTGGCTACTTGGCCCTCATGGCCGGAATTACAGGGGGGGCTGAAGTGATTCACATCCCGGAAGTCCCCCTCACTTTGGAAGACATCGCGCGTCGTGTCGAAGAAGCCTACATCCGGGGAAAGACCCATGCCATTCTGGTCATCTCCGAAGGGGGCCGAACACCACATCACCGACATCGCGCGCTACTTGGAGGAACAAGAAACGGGCTTCGAGGTGCGCATCACCATCTTAGGCCATGTCCAGCGGGGTGGCCGCCCCAGCCACTTCGACCGCTTGCTGGCCACGCGCATGGGCGTAGCTGCTGTCGACGCCCTCCGGCAGGGAACCTGTGGTGTTATGACCGCCCTTCGGGGGCGCGAAATCACTCTTGTTCCCTTGGAGGAGGTCATCAGCCACGAGCGCAAGGCGAACTTGGAGTATTACGAGATCGCACAAGTGTTGGCACGGTAACCCGCATCACAGGATGTGAAGCCCGAAGGTGCTCATGGGGTTGCAGATGAACTTGTACCGGCAGCCTTGTGATCCTGTCGGCCTTGTGGCCTATCATGGATAAAAACAAGCATATGCTCCTGGTTGACTGACAAAAACTCACCAAGTATATATGTACTTCACGGTGAACTGAAGGGAGGCTCGGTTTCGGCACTGTATTGGTGAGGCCATTGCTGACTCAAGGGTCAGCTCCTCGATAGGTGAAGAGTGGTGGTCGAAGCTCCAAGCCCCTCACCAGTGCCATCTTGATCAATCCCAACCGATTTTGAAGTAACTGCGGCCGCGGAACCAGTGGGGGCGTTTACCTTGTGGGACCACTTCTGTGCCTTGAGAGACAGGTAGAGCGTCGTGATCGCGAGGACAAAGCAAAGGCGGGAGAGGACATCCGGGGCGGAGGAGCGAGGCTTCCAACTGGCTTTTTGGACTTGTCGTCGAGGAAATTCTCTTCGATGTCGAATCTCAGCCCATATACTCGTCGAAGGTTTCCGGGCCGGTCGGTTCATCACTGACGACGTACCAGCATTCGGTGCCGCCGGGAGGCGGGCCAGCACCAGATGCACCGGGCCAGTGGCTGGACGGTGAGAGATCATTGTGCCAGAAAGCGGGCTGCGCAAGCAGAGGAACCTTGTTGGCTTTGCACTGGCGCCGTCCGGGGCGATTGATCAGAAGTTCCCCTTGATACCGGATGCGATATCACCAACCCAACTGCTGGAGAGTGGCCATCAATTCCACATCGGCAAAGCCCCGGTCGGCCAGAAGACAACCGGGCAGTCAGGGGCACCAGCGCTGCAGCTTTGAAGAGCAGGTCCCGATAGGCCTCGTAAGCTACACGACTGCTGCTATGCTTCAGCACCTTCCAAACCAACGGGACGACTCGCCCACGATAGATCACCGCGATGCGGATCAAACAGAGACTTGCCCCGGAGCATCGAGGTATCCAGAGCCAGATACCTCACGGTTCATCCAAATCTGGAGGAGTTTAGAGGGTGGGGGTAAGCTCTCGGTATGACCGAGGAGCTTACGCAGTGAGTGATTACCCATAACTCAAGGGAAGATAAAGAAGGCCTTGCTCTGAGCAGGGAAAGGTTATACCTTCCCCCCAACCCAAATCAAACAAGGAGCAAGGCCGATGAAGAAGATAGCACAAACCAGCCGATTCCCACAAGGGGCGTTGGCCGTCCAATTTGCCCAAGCGGACCTGGAGGCGTTTCTGGCGCCCTTGTTGCGGATCTGGCCCGATAAGCGGCTGCGGGCGAGGGCTAAGGCCTTCGTGCAGGGTTTGCGGGCGGCGCAAAGCCCGCACGTGACCAACGTCATGCAGGCAACGGCCCGGCAGGGGGCCTGGGCGGCGGCCAAACGGGGGGATCGTTTGCTCCATTCCCGGCGGGTGACCACCCACCCAATCACGAAGCGCCTGTATCGGGCGGCGCGGCAGGTCGTGGCGGAAGCGCAACCCGAGGTGTCGATGGTGGCTATTGACCCCGTGCAATTGGAGAAGCCCTATACCCGGCGCCTGGAAGGGGTGAGCCAGGTCGACAAAAGCCGGCCGCCCGACAGGCGGGGGAAGGCCCGGCTCACCTGGGGCTACCCGGCCATCACCGCCACCATCGTCCATCTCCAGCAGCCCGCCTACACCGATGTGCGCAGGTTTTCGTATCAAACCCCGGACTTTGCCGCGGAACCGGCACCTTCGACGGGCCATCGCACCCGCGCCGGTGCGTGGTTTCCGCAGCACGCCCTGGGCTTTGTACTGGCCGGCGGGGGCGATGCCCCAGGTCGTGCCGTTGGGTGCGGGAGGATCGAGACCGATTTCGCTCGTCCGACGATGGCTGCATCGGAAGCAGGTGGTGAAGTGGGGAATGAACGGCTCGCCCGCTGGGAGCCTATGCCATTGGGGCGTTGAGTACATTGGTCTTGTGGCGGGGCACCTTGGAAGCCCGGTTTCCACGCGCCGGACACCAGGAGCAACGCACGCGGGCGGCTGGGTTGGTTTCGGGTGCGTCTCCCGGGGGAGGCCGAGCCTCTCAGCCTGGTGGGGGTGGAGCCCTTGTGTGCGGGTGAGGAATGAAGAGCGCCTTGTGGGGCTGTTGACCCGGCACCCGGTGACGACGCTGCGCCAGGCCCGGCAGGTGTATGCCGATGGGCGCTTGCGGAGTCACATCGAGCACGGGTATCGCCTGGCCCAAGAGGCTGGCCTGAACATCGAACACCTGCTGGTGCGTTCCCTGGAGACGATGCAACGCCTCTTTGTGCTCCTGCTTTGGGCCGTCCTGTTCCGGGCGTTGAGGCGTTGGCCACGGCCTGTCGTGCGCGGGTTTCAGCGTTGGGGAGGCAAATGGGGACGCCAGGACGACCGCAGCGGCCTTTACGGGCTGCTTTGGGGATGGGCCAAAGGGTGGCAGGCCCTGGCCATCGGACCCGCCGTTGGCCTTCAGCCCTCCCCTGGCCCTCTCCAACCCACTTAAGTGGGTAATCACCGCTCATACGGGTGTTGACAAGAAAGAATGACGGGTCATTACTAAATACCCACATTCCGCGTTGAAGCCAAGATCAGGATTTTGTGGTGGACGGATTTCAGGTTCAGGACCTGCTGGTGAATCCCCTCTGGAGTGCGGATCAGCAGCAGGTCGATTCCCTCAAACATCTGAAAAACGTGGCGCATTGTCGGGTGCTGCGTGGACTGCTCTACCTGGTTCGGCTACACCAGGAGCGTCAGTCCCATCTGCTGCCATGGTCCGTCTGGGGCTCTTCAGGAACAAGCTGTCGGCGAAGAACCACGGGTCTTTCAGAAAGCGGAACCCCCGTTCCGGCCCCACCCCTTGCCCTTTGTAGGCCGACAGCATCTCCTCCGCCGGCAGACGGTGCGCATCCCGTTCGTTGGTCGCCAAGATGAACTTACCCAATGACGTTCGGCCTGGGCAATGGCCTCAGGACACTCACGACCCCTCCCCCTGCAAGCGCCATCCCACCCTCTCGGGAACCGCTCCCGAGGCCGGATGGCCCTCCGGCCGTAATGGGCCACTTTCGAGGCCTTCCTACCCGGTGATACGCCAGCACCACCAGGTCAGTCGTTGGACGACTCTTCCGCACTCGCGAGGAAGGAAAACTCCGACATAGCCAACCCTGCCAGGCTTTCTCCGCTCCCTTGTGCTCTTGACGAATCCCGCTATCCCTTCCCGTTCGGCCGGCGCCATCTCCTGGGCCGGGCGCCCTCTTCCACCAGCGCTCGCGCGCCGGGCCGACCCGTTCGGGAACCCGGGTCAACCACTTCACCTCTGCCAGGCGCTGTATGTTCGCCTGGGTGTAGAGGGCACTATCCGCCACCACGGGTAGGGCATACTCCCCGTCCCGCAGTTGGGCCATGTAGGCTTCCACCACGCAGGAAGACTCCGGCTATCCGAGGCGTTGCCGTCCAGAGCCTGAATCCACAGGGGAAGGGCCGAGCGGTACCCACGGTCCGGCAGCGCCACCACCACGCTGATTCCAGAGGTCGGGCCGCTTACTCTCGAGAGTAGCCGTGGAGTGATGCGCACGACCTCCGGCTCCTCCGGTCGTTCATATTCCCCCTCTACGCTGAACGAGGTGCTGTCCCACATGGACGAAGCGATGCCGGATTAAAGAGGCGCAGGCGTGGGAAGCCACTTGGGCGAGACACTCGTGAGCCCGGCCTCATACAGGATGTCAGGGCCCGCCCAGGCTGCCATCGTTGAGCATCTCGGGCGTCAATCCCGGACGCAACAACCGATCCAGCGGCTTGTTGGCGAAGAATTCAGAGGTTCGGTATCCTCCGCCCCGGAGGATACCATGAAAATCCTTTTGGCTTGTTAAGTTGCGGAATGTGGGTAATTGGACTTTTGACTAACTCGACCGGACGTTGGGCGAAGTGATCCCTATCAGTACACGGCTGGGCTCGAGAACGCTGTCTTGGACATGACAACCGAGCCAGGAAGCGGACTAAGCGGCCTTTTGCGGCCTTTACACGGACGCTCTTGCGGCGT
>JAUZRY010000061.1 GCA_030949995.1 Ardenticatenia bacterium | reverse complement strand
ACCCGCAACTGCCGGCCACCATCTACTTCGACATCGTGGAGGCCCGCATTAAGCCAGCCGATGCCCGAGCTTCACATTCGCGCCTTCTCCCCTCTCGGGAAGTCCAAGCCACGGCGGCGCCCGTCTGGGCATTTCCCACGAAGAGCTCTTGCGCCGGCTGAAGGACTTGGGGCTGGGGAGCATCCCGGCGCACAGCCGCCGAAATCTTGGACACAGACGTGCGCCAGCGCCTGACGCGTAACAAACTGAGTGCCGAGGCTTGGGTGGAGATCGTCACGACGGCGCACCGGATCGGATTGCCCGGCACGTCCACCATCATGTAATACGGCCGTTACTGGACGATCGCCGGTCCACTGGGCACCACCATCCTGGACCTCATCCGGCGCATCCAGCGCTCAGACGGGCAGGCTTCACCGAGATACCCATTCCCACGGATTCATCCACGAACGCACCCTTCTCTACCGGGAGGACGGTGCTCGCCCGGGCCCCACGGGCATGGAAGACCTGAAAATGCACGCCGTGGCCCGCCTGATGCTCAACGCCGACATTCCCAACGTCCAAGTCTCCTGGGTCAAGTTGGGCTACAAGATGGCCCAGATGTGCCTCTCGGCCGGCGCCAATGACTTCGGTGGCACGCTCCACAACGAGTACATTTCGCGCGCAGCCGGCGAGACGGCAGGCACCTATACCTCTCCGGAAACCTTCCAGCGCCTGATCCGCGACTTGGGCCGTGTGCCCGCCGAACGAACTACGCTTTACGAGATCGTCCACGTTCACGCTTGATGCCGGCCTCTGGATTCAACTCGGATGCCAAGGGGAGCGCCAGAAGCGATCTCCCCAACGTTATTTCCTGCGAGCTGGTAAGTGGTGTTGTGCCAACCAACGGAACCCCTTCAGTGCATTTTGTTTGCTTTCAGGAACACAGGGACGGAGAGTTAGAATACAAAGCCATGCAGGCAACAAACCAGGTGAAATATTCTTTAATTTGACACCCACGCTCCCTTTTTGTTATAATTACCCAGCCCCCCTTGATTTTGAGCGATGGCGTAGTTGGCCACTCACATTTCTCCTTGGTGGCGGAAGGGTCTGGCGATTCGTCTGACCTACAGGTGGATGGTGGCGCGCTTGGAGGCGCGCTCTTTTGATGTGATGAACAGGAGAGCACAATGAGCGTGAAGCGACACGTGTACATGGACCACAGCGCTACCACTCGGGTGGACCCGCGGGTGCTCGAGGCCATGTTGCCCTACCTCCGGGAAGAATTCGGCAACCCGAGCAGCCTCTACCGGTTGGGCCAGAAGGCCAGCCGGGCCGTTGAGGGCGCGCGCCGGAAGGTGGCCGAAGTGCTCAACTGTTCGCCCCGTGAGGTGGTCTTCACTGGGTGTGGCACCGAGAGCGACAACCTGGCCATCCGTGGGGTGGCGTTGGCCCTGCGCCACCGAGGACGCCACATCGTCACCACGCCGGTGGAACACAAGGCGGTCCTGAAGACTGTGCAACAGCTCGAGCAACATTGGGGCTTCGAGGTCACCTACGTGCCGGTGAACCGGTACGGCCAGGTCTCGACCGAGGAGGTGGAGCGAGCTCTACGGCCCGAGACGGTGTTGGTCAGCATCATGTACGCGAACAACGAGGTGGGTACCATTATGCCGGTGGCCGAAATCGGCCACTTGTTGAGCGAACGGGACATTGTCTTCCACTGTGACGCCGTGCAGGCCGGAGGGTATTTGAACTTGGACGTGAACGAACTGCGCGTGGACCTGATGGCCCTGAGCGGCCACAAGTTTCACGCCCCCAAGGGGGTCGGCGTGCTCTACATCCGCCGGAACACCCCCTTCGTGAGTACGTTGACCGGCGGCGGCCAGGAGGGGGGGGGGGTATCGATCCGGCACCCACAATGTGGCCGGCATCGTGGGGCTGGCCACAGCGCTGGAATTGGCCCAGACAGGGCGTGATGAGAAGAACGCCCGCCTGCGCGCCATGCGTGACCGCCTCATGGCGGAGCTGACGGCCCGTGTGCCCGGCATGGAGGTGAGCGGTCATCCCACGGAGCGGCTGCCGGGATTGGCCAGCTTCACGCTGGAAGACATCTCCTCCGACAGCCTGTTGTTGGCCCTCGACTTGGAGGGCATCGCGGCCAGCAGCGGAAGTGCGTGTTCCAGCGGCGAGATCACGCCCAGCCACGTGCTCAAGGCGATGGGACTCTCCCACCGGCGCTCTATAGGCGCTTTGCGCCTCTCCTTGGGCGACGACAACGTGTCCGAGGACGTGGAATACGCCGTGGAGGTCATTCCCCGCGTGATCGAGCGGTTGCGGCAGTATGCGCCGGCATCCTGAGGAAAACGTTCCATGGTCCCAACAGCGTGTGTGACATCAAAAGCGTGGAGCGAGCTGCGCGTGCGCCCAGGCCCGCCCAACGGCCGGCGGGTTGTCGTCGCCATGAGCGGCGGCGTGGACAGCTCCGTGGCCGCCCTCCTGCTCCACGAACAGGGATATGAGGTCATTGGCGTTATGCTGCGCCTGTGGGCCGCGGATGACCAGGACGGTGCTGACACCTTCGTGGCCAACAGGTGTTGTACGCCCGACGCCGTCCACGATGCCCGTGCCCTGTGCGAGGCCATCGGCGCGCCATTTTACCTCAAGAACGTGGAGCGCCCCTTCAAGGAAGCGGTGGTCGACCCCTTCGTGCACGAGTACTTGGCCGGGCGCACGCCCAACCCCTGCCTACACTGCAATCGCGTGGTGCGCTTCACCCTCCTGTTCAACCTGGCCCGTGCCCTGGGAGCTGATTACCTGGCCACAGGCCACTACGCCCGCGTGCGGCGTGACAGGGACGGACGCTACCATCTCCTCAAGGGCGTGGATGCGCAGAAGGACCAGTCCTACGTGCTCTACTCCCTCACCCAGGAGAAGTTGGCCCACGTGCTCTTCCCGGTAGGCGAGCTGACCAAGGCGCACGTGCGCGAATTGGCGCGCCACTACCGTCTCCCCCTGGCCAACAAGCCCGAGAGCCAGGAGATCTGCTTCATCGTCCGCGGTAACTACCGGGATTTCCTCCGCCAACACGCCCCTCCCGACGCCTTGCGACCAGGACCGATCCTCCACGTCGACGGCCACGTTCTGGGCCAACATCAGGGACTGCCTTTCTACACCTTGGGACAGCGGCGGGGGCTGGGCATTCCATGGCGTGAACCCCTCTACGTCGTGGCCAAGGACATGGCCCGTAACGCCCTGATTGTTGGCCCCCGGGAGGCCCTCCAAACCCGCGTGGTGGACGTGGAGGAGGTGAACTGGATTGCCGGCGGCCCGCCGGCGGCCTCCCGCGAACTTCACGTGCGCACCCGCTACAAGATGCGCGAGGTGCCCGCCCTGATCGAACCCTTGGGTCCGACACGGGCCCGTGTGGTCCTCCTCACCCCCCAACCGGCCGTGACGCCAGGCCAGGGGCTGGTCTTCTACGACGGCGAGGAATGTCTGGGCGGCGGCATCATCGGCCGCACAGTGCCCGAGTGAACGCCCGCACCGGGCCCTGAAGCCGCCTGTCGTGACGATGAATGTCCTGCTCCTGAGCCTGCTCTTCTCCGGCCTGGTCGCCTCAATCGGCCACTTGATCTGGGGTGATCACCCGGCCGAGTTGGCCTGGTTTTGGTTCCTGAGCTTCGCCGGTTTTCTGGCGGGCCACTTCGTGGGGGTAAACGCGGACTTTCCCCTCCCCACCTTGGGAGAACTTCACATTGTGCCGGCCAGCGTGGGCAGCACAATCGGGGTGGTCATTGCCAACTCCATCAAGGTGTGATATAGTGAAAACCGCTTGACAGGAGCACGTTCCGGTGACAGAACGCCCTTCCTGTGAACGGCAGAGGCACATTGTGAGGGCACAGGCAATATGGTCGGGCTTGCACAAATCCGAGACCTGATGTTGATCATTCTGGCCATCGAGTCGTTCGTCGTGGGCGTGTTGCTCATCCTCGTCTTGTGGCAGGTGTGGCAACTCGTGAAACTCCTGCGCCAGGAGATCATCCCCTTGGTGGACACCACCAAGGACTCAGTGGAACAAGTCAGCACCACCACCGTCTTCGTGGGACGCTCCGTGGCAGCTCCCTTCATCTGGATGCGGGGGTGGGCAGCCGGCGTCCGCGAGGCGTGGCGGATGGTGCGCCACAGGCCGAAGTGAGCACGATGTGAGGGCATGAGGAGAAACCAGGAGGAGAAAGCATGGGCCATGCACGCACATTTCTCCTGGGCGTTTTGGTGGGTGTTGGGGTGACGTCACTGCTGACGCCACCTTCACGCCGCGAGAAACTCATCGAGCTGACCGACACGCTGGCGGCTGGCGAGGTCGAACTTGGGGAAATGGTGCGGCACTACGCTAGAAGGCCAACGGGCACGTTGGCAGCAGGCTGTGGAAGTTGCCCGCCAGGTGGCCGAGAGGCGTCAGCAGGAGCTGTGGGAGGAGCTCAGGCTTCCTACACCGCTCAAGCAGGAGACACAAGACGGAGATCCCGCGTGATTTCACCACTGGCCCTGAGCCATGCGGCTGTGGATACGCTGGTTGACCAGCCTGTTGGTGCTTCTGGGCGCCCTCGCGGCCTTCGGCCTCTGGCGTCAATGGGAGTACGGGCAGCCGGAGCCATCCCCGGTCCTCACGTTCCTCTCCCCGTATGGGCTTGGCACTGTGGGAGCCCGTTTCCCCGTCACGGTCACCCTGCGCCAGCCGGACGTGGTGCGAGTGGAACTCTGGGTCAACGGCCAGCCGGTAGCAGCCGCTGACAACGCCATCCCCTCAAGTGCTCCGTGGAACCTTCGCCTGGCTTGGGTGCCTACTGAGACCGGGCCTCACACAATCTTCGCACGCCTCTACATGGCCGATGGGGCGCTCGTGGACACAGACCTCCAGACTGTGGAAGTCGTGCCCGCAGGAGCCATCGCCTACGTGACGGTGGTGCAACGACGGCGGGCCGTGGTTGTCAGCCACACGGACGGCTCAGCACGCCAGGTGTGGGTTCTGGGGGGCACCGATCCGACGTGGGCGAATGAGGCCGTGCTCTTCGTGGCGCGCGACGGTGGTATCTGGGGCCAAGGAGGACCGCAGGCTCGCCTTCAGCCCATTGTTCCACCGGCGTTCAGGGCACGGGCACCTGCTTGGCAGGGACGGCTGGCCTTCACCAGCCGCCGAGGACCTCAACCCCAAGTGCTCCTGCGCTCGCGCGAGGGCGACGTGACCGCACTGCCCATCGAGGCCCAAACCTCCCGGGACCCTACATGGGACCCTGCAGGGCGTGAGCTCATCGTGGCCGCCACACGTGAGGACAACACAGACCTCTACCGAGTATCCCTGCACACGGGGGAGGTGCGCCGTCTCACCGACCACCCGGCTGTGGACCACCAGCCAGCGTGGAGCCCTGATGGCCGAGTGGTGCTTTTTGTGAGTGAACGCGATGGCACTCCCCAGGTCTACTGGCTGGCCTTGGAGAGCGGCGAGCCGCCCGTGCGCGTGACCGATATACCCTACGGCGCCGAGCGGCCCGCCTGGAGCCCCGACGGCACCTGGTTCGCCTACACCGCCCAACTGGGACCGACTCCTGCCACCCGTGAGTTGGTACTCCAGCGTTTGGCCGACAACTACGCCGTGCGAGTGACCTTCAACGACGTGGAGGACACGTGGCCGGCTTGGCGTCCCCCTGCCCGCTGATGGCGCTTTCCCCTCACGCGACAGCCACCTTCCGTGAAACCTTCCGGCGGAGGGGCAGGGAGCCAACCAGGTAACCGGCGAAGATCAGCGAAATGGCCATCAGCTCACTGACCCGGAAAAGAGCCAGCCCGCCGAGCACTCCAATGGAGTGGGCCGAGGCCGCCACAATGCCGCCCAAGGCGATGAGTGCCACCCCAACCATGCGCTCCCGCTCCATCTGGCGACGAGAGAATAGCCACACTGAGTAGAGGGCGCTGCCCACGAAGGCCACTGTGCCGAAGATGTTGGCCATCACGATAAGCACACGCACCGGAATAAAGGGGAACATCTTTGTCTCCACAAAGCCCAGCACGTCGGTGCGCGTGAGACCTGATGGGTCAATGGGCCACGTGAAGACCAGCACACCTCCGGCCAGCGAGAGCAGGAGCACAAAGGCCAAGGCTGCCATGGCTCCCCGGCGCGGGAGCACCAGGAACAGGGACCCCGCCCCGAGCCAAGCGGCCACCATGAGGGCACCAAAAGCATAGTAGACGCGGTACGTAAACGGGCTCCACATCCCCTGATAGGCTGCTACCATTTCCGCGAAGACGGCCACAGCCCAGATGAGCAGGGCACCCCCCCAGAGAAGTTGGTAGGGCTTCCGCTTGCGCCACCACTCCCGCAGGACAAGAGTGGCGAAAATGGAGCTCAGCACCACGTCGAGCACGGAGATCAGAAAGGCCATCTCTCTCCTCCTCCCGGACACCTTGTTGTCCCAAAAGATTGGGCAAAGTTTACCAAAAGAGGCGACAGATGGCAAATGATGTAGAAAAGTTTGGGAAGATTTACTGCGGTTCCGGGACGGAAATGGTCCTCTCTGAATTCGTGTCCAAACTGGCGACCATCTCCGGGATCAGTCAGGCCTCCTTGCGTGCCAGCGCGATGAGGCCCGTGCCCAAGGGGAGATCAACGCGGCGTAAGAGATGACTTTCAGCCCAACCCACACCCATGAGGATAGCATTGACCAGGGGATGAGTGGGCACCATGTCCACTTGGTAGGCGTCATCCTCGAAGTAGTGGGACTTGAGTGCTTTGGGCGGCCGGAGGCGTGAGAACAGAATGGTCAGCACGGCCACCGGGAAGATGAGAAAATTGTTGTACGTTTGGCGCACGGCGCGGAGGCCCACTTGGAGCAGCTTCTGTTCCAGCTCATCCCGGGTGTACCGGCGCACGTGGGCGTTGAGCTCATCGTTGAAGCTCCAAAGCCACTGGAACGCGGGCACACTGATGAGCATCAGCCCACCCGGCTTGAGCACGCGGTGGGCCTCCTGCAGGATGGCCACATCGTCCTCGTTGTGCTCGATCACGTCGAGAGCCGTGACCACGTCAAAGGTGTTGTCGGCAAAGGGCAATGCTCGCGCGTCGGCCTGGCGGATGTCGTATCCCCGGGCCCGCCCCACGCGCACCGGGTTCGGGTGGTTTTCCACTCCTATCACGTACCCGTAGCGGCTCAGGTGATGGTACATGTTGCCGGCCCCGGAGCCCACGTCCAGGATGAGCAGCTCACGGGAGGGAAGGTAAGGTTCGAGCACAGCTCGAAGGGCACGCGTGCGGCCGGCAAACCACCAGTGACCGTCCTCGGCTATGCGCTGGGGCAAGCGTGAACGGTCCACGCGAGCAACACCACGAGGTGCTTGGGAATTCGGCTTTGGAGTCATCTTGCGCATTGTCAAGAAATTCTTCCTCACCCTTCTGTGCTGAGGGGGCCACAACGATTGTCGAAGGCTAAGGTGCCCGTGCGCATTGTACGCCCTCTGGTGGAATCGGTCAACCTGCCGGTGGTCATCTCCACACATCGCCAACGTCGGCACCCGGGGCGAGCGGAGGCGAAATCGGCCCGCACAACACATGTGTGAAGGAAGGTTTGTGGGGAAAGGTTCAGTTGGGCAGAATCGGTTGAGCACATGATCAGCGGGGCCTTGCCTGCCGCGTCTCCCCCTCCACGTCAGCAAGCAGCGTCTCCACGTCCACACCAATTGAATCCAAGGTGCGGTGCAGTTCCCGAAGGCGCCCGTGCTCAGTGCGGACGAAACGGGCATATGGGGCCACGGTGTCGCGTAGCCGGCGGACGCTGCGCTCCACCTCCTGCGCGAAGGTATCGTGAAGCACGCGCTCCAGTCGGCCTTGCAATTCGGTGACTTTGCGGCGCAAGTCGGCCTTGGCACGCCCACGGCGATAGGGGAGGATGCCCAGTCCCAACACGCCGAGGAGGCCAGCGGCCAAGATGCCCGTGGCGTCGGCCGTGGCGCCAACGAGGAGCACCTTGAGGAGCGCTCCCAAGCCAATGGCCCCCACCTCGGCGATGGCCATCTGGGTGAGAGCCGCCTGGACGTCGGCCACAAGCTGGGCGGCTTCGGCCTTGCGGTCGTACTCGGCCACCACTCGCTGGGTCGCCCGGCCAATGCGGTGGAGCAGTTGTTGACGGTTGTACTCAAATCCGCCGGCGGCCTCGTGTCCGGCTTCTTCTAACAACTCCGAACGCCGCCGTCGCCCCAACTGGCGGGCCAACGTTCGCCACTGTCTGGCCTCCCGGTCCACCATCCAATCAATCATCTCCTGGACTTGGAGTTCAATCTGTTCGGGCGTGTCCCCGATGACCTCTCGCTCGAAGGCTTTCCGGAGGGCACGGGTGTTCAACAGGCCCACCACCTGGGTGAGGCGAAGGGTCTCGTCGAAGAACTCCTCGCCCCGCACCACCATGGCGTTGAGCAAGCTCTCCACGCGCAGCCGGTGATACTCGAATTCCTGCTCCATGTCCTGACGGTACCGGTCGAGTTGTTCCTCGATCTGGTTGAGCACCTCCAAATCCTCTTCCAGAAGGGCCAATTTGGCATCTACTCGCTCCTGATACGAGCGCACGAGCCGACGGGCCACACCCAAAGGCGCACTGAGCTTGAGGCGCACGCGCTCAACTTCAGTTAAGGTCTGGAAGAGAAAGGTTTCAAAGGCACGGAACTCAGGAGGAGAGGGCTCACCCCGCAGACGGGCGGCCAGCGCCCGCTTGGCACTCAGGGGAAAGAGAGGAGGAGGGGTTCCCAACAGGCGCGAGGCGTGGTCGTGGACAAAGGCGACCACAGCCTGACGTTCGGCATCGCCCTCCAAGAGGTCCACTTTGTTAATCACCAGCACCACTTTCTTGCCCCAATCGCGAATGTGCTCCAGAAAGGCGCGCTCCGACTCGGTGAAGGGGCGGTCAGCGCTGGTGATGAAGAGGACAAGGTCGCTTCGGGGCACGAAATCGCGGCTGATGGCCTCGTGCTCCCGCAACACGGCGTTGGTGCCCGGCGTGTCCACGATGTTCACGTCCCGCAGGAAGTCGGCCGGATAGGTGAGCACCCACGCGCCCCGGTCATCCCGGCGGGGCTCACCCTTATCACCGTGGCGCAGGATGTGAATCTGGGCCGTGGTGGGGGTAACACCCTCGGCCAAGTAACGCTCGCCCAGGAGGGCGTTGATGAGGGCCGACTTGCCGCTGTTGAACTCGCCCACCACGACGAGCAGGAAGAACTCATCAAGTTGTTCCAGAGCATCGTGGAGGATGCGCAGGTCCTTCGGATCAGCCTCCCACCCGGCCAGAACACCGGCAAGGCGGTGGAGGAGTTGGCGCTCTCGGCGTCGCAGCTCGGCCTGTCGGGAGGAGAGCAGTCCCCAACCCATGGGCCCTTACCCTTCGTCGTCCCGGCCGCGGTAGAGGTCAGGGCGGGCCTGTTTCACCCAGTCGGCCGGAATGCCGCAGAGGAACTGAAGGGGTTCTTGGCCGGTGTTGCGGTACTGGTGCTTCACAAAGGGGGGCACAAAGACCACATCACCGGCCCGAATGGGGTGGATTTCATCCCCGATCTGGACTTCGCCCTCACCGCTGATGATGAAATTTTCGTGCTCAAACCAGTGCTCGTGGTAGGGAGTATACCCACCTGGCTCCAACTCGATGACGCGCAGGCGATAGGTGGGCGCGCCATGGGAGGTGTCAATGATCCAGCGAATGTGGGCGCCCTTGGCGCCTTGGTCGTGCACGTCCAGACGCTCGCAGCGGGTGTAATGGTACGGGCGTTTGGGATCAGTTGTGCTCATGGTTCTTCCTCCGAAAAGCTAGTATTGGGCACCCGGTTCCTGTCACCGGGGTGTTTCCTCTGTGGGCCGTGCTTCGAGTTGTCGGCGCAATTCAAAGATACGGTCGCGCAGTTGGGCGGCCCGCTCGAATTCCAGCTCCTTGGCAGCAGCGCGCATTTCCCGGTCGAGCTCGGCAATCAGGCGCTCGAGCTCGGGGCGTGGCAAGGCAGCGGGCACTTCGTAGATGGGTTTCTCTTCGGCCACCTGGCGCACGCGGTCGGTTAAGTCCTGGACGGCCTTCGTGATGGGGCGGGGAACCACGCCGTGGGCCTCGTTGTAGCGCTGTTGAATGGCCCGCCGGCGGTTGGTCTCCTCGATGGCTCGGCGCATGGAGTCGGTCACGGTGTCGGCGTACATGATGACGGTACCGTTCACGTGGCGGGCGGCCCGGCCCATAGTCTGGATGAGGGCAGTCTCGGACCGCAGGAAGCCCTCCTTGTCGGCGTCCAAGATGGCCACCAGGGAGACTTCCGGCAAGTCGAGCCCTTCCCGCAACAGGTTGATGCCCACCACCACATCGTAGACGCCCAAGCGCAGCTCCCGCAGGATCTCCACGCGCTCGATGGTGTCCACTTCGGCGTGCAAGTAGTGCACGCTGATGCCCAGTTCGGCCAGGTAATCGGCCAAGTCTTCGGCCATGCGCTTGGTGAGCGTGGTAACCAAGACACGCTCGCCGCGCGCCACCCGGCGGCGGATTTCAGCCACGAGGTCGTCGATCTGGCCCTCGGTGGGACGCACGTGGACCACGGGGTCCAAGATGCCGGTCGGTCGAATGAGGAGTTCAACCACCTGTTGGCTCTTCTCCAGCTCGTAGGGGCCCGGCGTGGCCGACATGTAGATCGCCTGGTGGATTTGCGCCTCGAACTCCTCAAAGGTGAGCGGCCGGTTGTCGAGGGCGCTGGGCAGCCGGAAGCCGTACTCGACCAGGGTCTCCTTGCGGCTGCGATCACCGTTGTACATGCCCCGAATCTGGGGAATGGTCATGTGGGACTCGTCAATGACGATGAGAAAATCGTCAGGGAAATAGTCGAGGAGGGTCCACGGTCGGCTGCCGGGCGGCCGGCGGGAGAGGTGGCGGCTGTAATTCTCGATGCCAGAACAGTAGCCCATTTCCCGCAGCATCTCCAGGTCGAAACGGGTACGCTGTTCCAAACGCTGGGCCTCGAGGAGCTTGCCTTGGGCGCGCAGTTCGGCCAGGCGTTCTTCCAGCTCTGCCTCGAT
>JAUZRY010000060.1 GCA_030949995.1 Ardenticatenia bacterium | reverse complement strand
CCACCGGGGCTTGCGCATTGTGGCCCCTGCAAAACAGAGGAGTTTACGATGCCAATGAATTGTACGGCAAAGCCAATGCCGGAAGCAGACAGCCGCTATCGTATTCGAGAGCGTTACTTACACCTATCCAAAAACCATCCAACCCGCCTTGAAGGGTGTCTCTTTGGAAATCCCTCCCAGAGGCATCTATGGCCTCTTGGGCCCCAACGGCGCAGGCAAAACCACCTTTCTGCGCTTAGCCGCCGCGCTCATGGAGCCTACCCAAGGGCGAGTGCTTGTGGGCGGCTACAACACGGCCCAGGAGGGGGACCGAATTCGGCGCCTGATTGGGTATCTGCCACAGGAATACGAACTCTACCCAGCGCTCACCGGATGGGAATTTCTGGACTATATGGCTCTGCTCAGCGGTGTGTCGAATCGGGAACATCGTATCCGGGAGTTGCTGGCTTGGGTGGGGCTGGAACATGTCGCGCACAAGCGCCTGTGCACCTATTCCGGTGGCATGAAACAGCGCCTGGCCCTTGCTCAGGCCCTGCTCACCAAGCCGCCCATCCTGCTCCTCGATGAACCTACCACCGGTTTGGACCCCGAAGAACGCCTGCGCTTTAAGGATTGGCTGCTGGACTATGCTCAGGAGCACACGGTGGTGTTTTCATCTCATCTGGTCGAGGACATTGCCCTTTTGTGCGATCATGTGGCGGTGCTGCGTCGGGGGCGAGTGCGATATCAAGGTCCTGTGGCCGATCTGGTCAAGGTGGTGGAAGGGAAAGTGTGGGGTGTCCTCCTGCCCCGCGAGCGTCGCCGAATACAGGTCGATGGTGTGGTGCCCATCGCTACGCGGGTGTTGGAAGACGACCCAGAGCGGGTTGAGGTGCGTTTCCTGTGGCTCGCGGATGACCCACCGCCGGTAGAAGGCGCCCAACCTGTTCGCCCCACCCTCCAAGATGCATATGTGCACCTGCAACAGGGAAGTGACGAGTGATGGACGGAAGCTTCCGCCGAGCCTTTGCGGCCGTGCTTTACTATGAAATTCGCCAGGGTCTGCGTTCTCCGGCCTGGTGGTTGTTGATTTTGAACTTCGGTCTCCCCGTGCTTTTGACCTCGGCATCGCCTCTGGACCCCTGGGCACCTTTTGCCCGACGTGTCTTTATCCCCGTCATATTGGCGCTGGCCTTTCTACTTGTGGCGCCTTTCGTGTACCTTCTCGCCTTTGAGCGCGAGGACACTCCCTGGGGACACGACATCTTTTGGGTGCGTCTGCCCCACATTGGTGGGGCGTTCCTGGCGAAAACCGTCGCTGGTGTTGTCCTGGTCTTGCTCGCGGCAGCACCCGTGCTGGCCTGGACACTATCAGTGGCGGTGTTCTACCACGGCTGGGATGGCCTGCGGGGTTGGGGACAAGCCCTCTACTTGATTTTCCTTCCCGCGGCTTTCGTGTATCTGGCACTGGTTCTGATAGCCATGCTGCTACTCCCCCATCGTTTTGGAAAGCGAGTACTGAGCTTGTGCTTAATGCTCGGTTTGGTTTTTCTGCAGGATCAAATTCCCCTACTTCATCTCTGGTCACCGTTGACCAAAGTCTATTTCAGCCCTGTGACAGACCTCCACCCCTTTGGTAAGCTTCTGGTGTGGCATCGCTTGTTTTGGCTATTGCTTACCGTGGGCATCACGCTATGGGCGCTATCCCGGCTGAGTCGGCGAGCCAGGCGGCCGCTCGGCATCCATGAGCAGCGTTGGGCCCAACAGGTACAATGGCTTGGGGTGGGGTTGATGCTTGTCGCCTTGTTTCCTGCCTGGGGCTTCTATCGGGAAAAAGCCGTGCGATTCTATGAGGTAGAGCCAAACCCTGCACTGCGCTCTCATTTTGAGCCGGGACACGACGGTGCTTGTCCCCAGGCATATCAGGTAGATGTGACCTTTGACCTGAGCCGTTTGCAGGTGCGAGGCCTGGCGACCTGGCAAGGAACGTCGATCACCCCTCGATTACAGGCGGGTCTCGTAGGCACACCCGTGCAGGCAGGACAGCAAATGCGGATGGAGTACCAGGGTTCCCCTCGTTGGCCTCGTCAGCTCATCTGGTGTCCGGAATGTGCGCGGGATTTGCCCTTGCTCTCGCAGCGTGTGCTGCAGCCCTATCTCCTGGGATGGTATTTCGTCGAGGGACATATGTTCCTGCTCATAACGGGCTCCTGGCATCCTTTCCCCGGATGTCCGGTGGAACGACTTCAAGTGCGTTTGGAGCATCTTTCTTGCGAATCCTGCATAGCGGTTACGGGGACGCCAGAACGCCAATCTGTCGACAAGGCCTGGGTGTACCTTTGGGAGAATCCACCGGCTCAAGGGCCGCTCTTGGCGATGA
Source organism: Ardenticatenia bacterium (assembly GCA_030949995.1). Lineage (GTDB taxonomy): Bacteria > Chloroflexota > Anaerolineae > Ardenticatenales > Ardenticatenaceae > WFWG01. The sequence continues at coordinate 14,694 of JAUZRY010000060.1, read as the reverse complement.
GTAGGGCATATCGCGTGATCGAGCAGGAAGGGAGACGTTTCTTGCTCCCCAGGCACATGTTCCCATCTCAGGTACAGGGAGAACTGGTGGCGCCTTACTGGACAGCGCTGGAACGCATGGAAGAAAGTGGACTTTTGTCCGAGGGAGAGGCCCGTACTCTTGCCGTGGTCGACCATCTTGTCTATCCCCGATGGGGCCAAGATGGCCTGGTATTGGTACCGGTAATCCGAAGCACCGTAGAAGATGACCCCCTTGCGTATCAGCGATACATCGCCCTGATGCTGCTGATGGGATGGTGGTGCCAGGGGGCGGAGTCGTGTGTCACGCAATTTGCGGACACTTTGTTTGATTGGGGAAGCCAACAAACCGCACTTCCGCTAGACATATCGCCGGAGGACGCCGATCAACTTGCTCAACAGTTGGCTCTCCAGGAGCAAACCTCTCCTGAAGAGGTGTCCGTGTTGCCCAACTTGTTCCTTTATGCCACATACCGTCTTCATGACCCGATTTCCACCTATCATCCCCTGGCCATGGACATTTCTGGCGTACTTGCATATCCATTTTTGATAAAACAGTCACCTCTGGTCCTCAAATTTTTGGATGCTCTCTATCAGCACGAACCGGCCCACTTTTGGCATATCTTGCGTGCCTATCGTGATACCTATGGTATGGAGGACATTTCGCTTGCAACTTTTGTCCAGTGGGTAGAGGCCGATCTCGATATTATGTTGCCGGACCCTGACATCATGCCATCGAGGTAGCACCATGTTCGCGATGCTGAGGAATGGTTGTCAGCGTCTTAACTACGAGCGTCGCGTCGCCTTAGTCGACGGGGGGTGGAGCTTCATGGGCCTACTCGTTGTGGCCGCGCTGTTGTATAGCGTACTGGATCCCTGGAACCGGCCAGATGTGATGGTTTTCTTTGGCGAACCCATGCCCGCCTTGTTGAGTGGATTCCTGGCCGCCCGTCTGGTTATGCCCGATTATGAAAGTGGCCGGCTTCCCTTCTTGCTTACCCGCCGTAGTTTGTTCCAGGTATGGGTAGTCCGCTTTGCCTTGCTTGTCATGATCCTCCTCTTGGCCACCCTTGCCCACGGTGCTTTGCTTCATGTGCTGCCACCCGACCCATGGGAAACCTATTATGCGTATCTGCCCCTTACGGGGTTCGCCGCTGCCTTTTTCTTCGCAATCTCATCCAGTCTTGTGACATTATCGTTGCGCCAGAGTCTGGCGGGTGATCTGTGGACGCTGCTTTGGGGTGGCTTGAGTCTACTGATGCTCTTTCCCTCTGAGGAACCCTATCATACCGGCATCGGACCTTTCTTTCCCTTTCCGATATGGTTCATCCATCGGCGAATCACGGCCTTTCCTCAACTGCGCCCCTGGCTGCAAGCCTCGGAACGGGTGCCGGCGCATTTTGGAACGCTCATCTTGTATGGCATCCTTCTTGTCCTCTTGCATACATGGACCTTGCGACGATTACGACAAGAAGGGGTGTAAATTCCTCCGGAAGCGCCGTTAGCGGATGTTAGAGTTGCGACCAAGCAGCGCTTATCAGATAGCCTAAACAGGTCCCCACTCCGCCTAACCCTGCGTGCAGCGGACGGGCTTCGCCACGCGCGAACCATGGCGCTTTTCAGGCAAAGGTGTATTGCCCGCCGGGTTGGTTGGACGGCGACGCCGCGCCGCTGAGCCAAACGTTAGGCACGGGGAAGTACGAGCTGAAATGCTCGTGCTCATTGCCCCTCTATGGTGGAAACCAGTGGATAAAACAGGAGGTGCCCCAGTATGTCTAAGATCTCACGTGCTTCCACAGTCTGGAGAAGTCCAGAGCAAGTGTTTACACACCTTGACGGTGAAATCGTCATCCTGGGCCTTCAATCGGAGGCCTACTTCGGGCTGAAAGGCGCAGGTGTGCGCATCTGGGAGCTGATTCAGGAGCCTATCACCGTACAGGCGGTGCTGGAAAAGCTCCTGGAGGAATACGAGGTGGAGCGGGAGCGGTGCGAGCGGGACCTGCTGGCCTTCCTCGATCGGCTGGCGGACGCCGGGCTGATCGAGGTGCGGGATGGACAAGCTACGTAAATTCCGGCACCTGCCTGCAACCGAGCGCCGCCTCCTGGTGAGCGCCGCCTTCTGGCTGCTGGCGATGCGGCTCGCCCTGGTCCTGCTGCCGTTCCGGTTCATGCCGCGTCTGCCCGCGCTGGTCGCAAGATTGCGACGCCCGGCCCGGAAGACCGAGGTGGCGCCGGAGCGGATCGCCTGGGCCGTGCGGGTCGCGGAGCGCCACCTGCCGGGGCGCCGCACCTGCCTGGTGCAGGCCCTGGCCGCCCAGACCCTGCTGCTCCGGCAGGGTTATGATGCCCGGCTGCGCATCGGCGTGGGCCGGGATGAAGCCGGCGGCTTCCGGGCCCACGCCTGGGTGGAATATGAAGGCGGGATTCTCTTGGGCGGTTCCGCCGAATCCGTCGGCCGGGCGTACCGGGCCTTCCCCGCCCTGCAGGAGGAGCGCTCGTGAAGCAGCGGCCGCTCCATAGGTACGAACTCTACGGCCTGCGGGTCTGCTCCGAGCTCCCCCTGCCCGCGCCGCGCGCCCGAGGCGGAGCTCCCTGCGATCTGACCTTCCGTTTGGGCCCGCGTGAGGCCGGGCCTCCTCCTCTCGGAGATGGAGACGAGGCCGAGGTGCTGGCCCACCTGGAGTTATGGGGGCGGCCGGCCTACACCCTCACCGCAAACGGTGCGGGGTATCAGTTCGTCTTCCACCGCTCCGGCCGCTTCCTCATCGACGCCGGCCTGCGCACAGTGGAGGCCCGGCCCTTCGACGGCGTCCGTCCCGGCATGGCCGGGCTGCTTCTGGTCAACGGGGTCATCGCCGCCCTCCTGGCGCTTCGGGGCGAATGGGTGCTGCACGCCGGCGCGGTGGCCGCGGGCGGCCGGGCCCTGGTCTTCGTGGGCGGGATCGGCATGGGCAAGTCCACCCTCACCGCCGCCTGTTGCGCCCTGGGCGGGCGGCTTCTCACCGACGACCTGCTGCGCCTGAGGCCCGCCGGCCCCGGGAGCTGGCGCTGCTTCCCGGGCACGGGCCGGCTCCGCCTCCGGGAGGGCGCCCGGCCGCTCGCCGCCGCCTTTCCCGCGGCGCCAAAACGCATAACCCCGGACAACCGTCTCGAACTCACCCTGCCAGGCATTGACCCGGGCCGCCCCCTGCCCGAACTGGGAGCCGTGGTCATCCCCCGCACATCGACAGAGTGCACCGACTTCCGCCTGACCCGCCTGCCGTTGTCCCGGGCCGTGACCCGGCTCATGCAGGGGCTCAAGATGCAGGGCATGGCGCGGAGCCGGGACCTGCAGGCCCGGCTGGACTTCGCGGCCCGCCTCGCCGCCGAGGTCCCGGTCTTCGAGGCGGAGATCCCCTGGGGGCTGGAGCAACTTCAGGAAAACGCGGCCCAATTAGCCCGGGAATTGGGCTTTCCCCTGAATCCAAAGGAGAAAACCCCATGAGCCTGCCGCCGCTGGCCAACCTGTTCGCGGTGTACGACGAAGACCCCCGGTCCCTGGAAACCCTGCGCCGGAGCCTGCAAGAACAGCGGGGAGTTCGCCGAGGTCTGGACCCCGGCCCCGGGCTGGGTGGCCGCGGCCGCGCCCCTGCCGGGCGGCGCGCCCGATGGCGAGGCGGTGCGCCGCCACGGGCTGGCCTTCGCCGAAGGAAGAGACGTCCTGCTGGACGGCGCCGACGCCGAAGAGCGGCTGCGGGAGATCGCTTCTCTGGCCGACGATGCCCCAGAGAAGCTCGCCACTCTGCCCGGCGACTTCGGCTTCGTCCGCTTCCGCGACCGCGGCCGGGCCACGGTGGTGCGCTCCTGCGGCGGGCTCGTGCCCTTCTACATCGGCCGCATTCAACAGCGGCTGGTGGTCTCCACCACCCTCACCGCCATCGTCCGCCACCTGCCCGGCGACCCGCCCCGGCTCGACCCCCTGGTCAACGCCGTCTGGGCCGCCTCCTGGCCCCTGTTCCCCGGGGCGCACCTTTTTCGACGGGATCGCCATCGTGCCCCGGGGCCACTTCGCCAGGATTGAAGCAGGCGCCCATGTGGCGACGCGCCGCTACTGGCACCCCCGGCCCGACCGGGTGCGCCTGCCCACGCCCGGCCAGGCCCGGGAACACGCCGAACACCTGCGCCGTCTTCTGCTCCGGCACCTGAGCGCGACCTGGACCCGGCAGGCGGCAACCTGCTCGCCCTGAGCGGCGGGGTGGACTCCTCGTCGCTGGCGGCCCTGGCCGCGGGCCGCCTCGGCAAGCCCGTCTGGACCCTGAGCCTGCTGCCCCCCAGGGAACGGGCGGCCTCCCTGGCCCACGAGCGCTCCTACATCGAGCCCCTGGCGGAGCGCTACGGCTTCGCCCGCCGCTGGGAGCTCTTCCACCACCCCACGTTGATCCCGGACATCTGGCCCGCCGCGCCCAGGGCGGCCTTCCACGTGCTGCACCCGGTCCTGTGCAGCCTGCCGGCCATCCTGCGCGAGGCCCCGGTGCGGGTGCTCTTCGGCGGCGAGTACGCGGACAACGTGGTGGGCTCGCCCGGCTTCACCGGCCCCGACTGGGCCCGGCACACCCCGCCAGCCTATTTCCTGGCCCATCCCGAGGTGCTGCTCAAGGCGCCCCGCAACCTGGCCCGCTACGCCAAACACCGCCTGACCCGGCTGCTGGGAAGGCCGGTGCTGCCCTTTCCCGAAGAACGGCTCGACACCGACCCGCTGACCGGCAGGCCCCTGGGGCTGTTCCGGCCGGAACTGGCGGAGGAATACCGGGCGTGGTGGCGGGCGCAGCGGCGCGCCCTGCTGGCGGACGACGGCCCCTGGGCCTGGCTGTGGCTGGACAGCCTGTATAATGACGCCTGGGTGCCCATGAACTGGGAGGCGTGCAGCGCCCTGGGGGTGCGCCGCTCGATTCCCTTCTTCAGCCGCGGGGTCTTCGAGCTGGTCTTCGCCTGCCATCCCACCGAGCTCTACGGCCCGGGCCCCAAGAAGCTGCTGCGGGCCGCGCTGAAGGGTCACGTGCCGGAGCGGAACCTCTTTCGGCCGGACAAGGGCGGCTTCGCCGCCTATGCCCGCCAGGTGCAGCGCGCCTGGCAGGGTCCCGGCCCGGAAGACCTGCCCGAAGAGCTGGCCCCCCTGCTCCGGCCTGGGTGGCTCGAGCGCCCGCCAAAGACGGTGAGCTACTTCCAGCACCGGGCGCTTACCCGGCTGCTTGTCTTCCTGGAGGCGGTGTGGTATAACCAGACAGGAAAGGGTTCGCCGGCGGACACGCCGCCCGTGGCCCTGCCCCTCGAATCCATAACCCAACCATAAAAGGAGGTGACACCATGAAACAGCAGAGCAAACAGACCACAACGCAGCACCCGCAATCCAGCCCCGCGCAACCCGCCCCGGAAAAAAGCCCTGGCACGCCCCCGAGCTCGAACCCCTCGGCGGCGTCCAGGAACTGACCCAGGGGGTTTCAGGGCCAGTGTCTGATGCTGGTGGCCTGAGTGTGTGACAGCGCCGGGGCATGGCAACTGGAAAAAGGAGGAAAGCGTCATGAAGAAGAGAGGCGCGGCCAACCCGTACGAGCCTGCCGCCGCTTCCGCCCATCCCAACCTACCAGCAGGGCTTTCTCGGACCTGACGGAATCAGGCCTGAATACGGCTTTGCCAAGCCATCATAACCGTTCCGGGAATGGCTTCCGTGGTTCGGGAAGGGAGGCTTTGCCGATCATCAAAGCGCAATCCAAGCAAGAAGGAGAGATCACGATGGCTGAGAAAACCTATCACCTCGATGCATTCCCCAAAGGATACTATATGTCCTGGTTTGTGACGACCCAAGCGGCTTTCGAAGTCAAGGTCAAGCTTTTCGATGAAACGAAAAAAGTGTATTTCGATGGCTCGAGACAGAGCACGGAGATCAAACCGCCCCTGGCGCAGGGAGCGGATTTCATCAAGGGGGATAAGCTGACCCTTGTCATCACCGAACCCCAGTCCGAGCGGATCGACAGCAGCATCAACACCTATGCCATCACCACCAATGACGGCACCATCGTTGGGTATGGTTACAACATCTGCGTCGAGGACCAGACGGACAAGGACTACAACGACGTGTGCATCTCCCTGGTGGCCTGGAAACACAAGGGATGAGCGGCGCGGAGGGTGAGGGTATGAGAGGTCCCAGAAGGATTTCCGTGAGCAGGGAGTTGCGCGCGCTCGGCGTCTCCACCGAACCGCCCCCGCCGGACGCCCTGTTCTGGTTCATGTGGAAGCACTGCATCGGCATCGCCAACGAGGCCTTGGAGACGCTCTTTCATCCAGGGGATCAAGCAGGGTCGCCTCGATCCCACGGCATACGGCGCCTTCAACGTGAGCGACGCATATTACTGCTTCAACGGGGCACAGGCCTACCTAGAGGCGGAAGCCAGGGCCCAGGACGCAACGTTGCGGCAATTCCTGCTCGAGAAGTACAAGAGTTACCAGAAGTACAACGAGCAGTTTCCCAAGATATGGCATATCCGGGACGCAAGGGGAGTGGTGCCGCTCGACGTGTGCCGGGAATATTCCCAATTCGAGCAGACCGTAGCCTCCCACGAGGATCCCATCTACTGCATTGTGGTGATGATTCCGTGCGACTATCTCTGGTACTGGCTCGCCCACCAGTGCGCTCCTGCCGAGAAGGGCAACCTCTACGCCCCTTGGATCGAGGCCAACGACGATCCCGAGCCAGCCTACGCCCTTGGCAACTTCCTGGAGTCCTACCGGAAAGGCGGCGGTGCCATCGACGAGGAAAAGGCGCTTGAGATCTACACCCAGGCGATGACCTACGAGAGGGAAAACTTCAGGGCCGCAGCGGCATTGTCTCCGTGATGGAGGGCCCGCCGGCGGCGGCCGGACGTGGATCATCGCCGAGCTGGAGGCTTCCTGCGCCCGGACAGGTTGACGGCATGGGGCGGAAGGAGGACCCGTGACCGATTCCATATCCGTGCTGATCCGCTGCCTGCGCCCCTTGTTTCAGCCGGAAGGGGCGTCATCCGAGTGGAAGGCGCCGGACGAGGCGGTGGACTGGCAGGCGTTGCTGCGCCTGGCCGGGCACCACAAGGTGACGCCTCTTCTCTATAAAAGCCTGGCGCGCCCGGGGGCACCGGGCGTGCCCCGGGATGTTGCGGCGCAACTGGAGAGCGCTTTCCACCACAACCTGCGGCGCACCCTGCACCTGACCGGGGAGCTGCTCGCGGTCCTGGACGACTTCCAGTCCCATTCCATCCGGGTTCTGCCCTACAAGGGACCGGCCCTGGCCGCTTTTCTGTACGGCAACCTGGCCCTGCGGCAGTTCATCGACCTCGATATCCTGGTGGCGAAACGGGATGTGCTCAAGGCCCGGGACCTGCTCGCCCGCCGGGGATACCGGCCGTTGCACGCGCTCACCCCAGCCCGGGAGGCCGCGCTCTTGCGGACGAACATCGAATATGTGTTCTGGCATGAGCAGAAGCGATTTTCATTGGAACTGCACTGGCGGGTGGACTTCGACGACGATCTCTTTGCGCTCGGCTTCGAGGGGCTGTGGCAGCGGCGCGACACCCTGGCCCTGGCCGGCAGAGCGGTGCCCCATCCCCGGCGGGAGGACCTTTTGCTGATCCTCTGCCTGCACACCTACAAGCACATGGCCGGCATCCCGCGGCTGGCCTGGTTCTGCGACCTGGCGCAGTTTCTGCATGAAAACCGGGACATGGACTGGGACCACATTCTGGCCCGCGCCGCCACCCCGGCCGGTCGCAGGGGGTTGCTTCCCTTGCTGTGGCTGGCGCACGATCTCTTCGCCGCCCCCCTGCCGGAGGCGGTGTGGGCCGCCATCGGGCGGGAACCGGAGCTGGGCGGGCTGCGGGACCGCCTCGAGGCGCGGCTGGCCGCCTCGGCGCCGGACCGGCGGCCCACTGTCTGGAACATGATGGCGTATCGCTGGAGATTGCGCCGTCGAATGGCGGACCAGAAGCGGTCTTTCACCGCTCTCGTGGTGCCCAACGCCACCGACTGGGCGTGGCTGCCGCTGCCGGACGGGCTGTACTTCCTGTATTACCTCCTCCGGCCCGTGCGGCTGGCGGTGAAGTATGCCCGCATGGGGGCCGACCGGTGCCTGAGCCACGGGAGGCGGGATTCTTGACGCCGGAGCCGAAATCAGCCCGGGCCCTGCGGGCCTACCTCTCGGCCCTGGTGGGCCTCATGCGCCGGCAGGCGGCCCTGGCCCTGGGGCTGATGGTCGTCCTCGGCCTGATCCAGGGGGTGGGGCTGCTGATGCTGGCGCCCCTGTTGCGCCTGGTGGGCATGGAGACCGGAGGCGGAACCCTGGGCGGCATCGAACGGTTCGTCTCCGCGGCCTTCTCGGCCGTGGGGCTTACGCCCACGCTGCCCGCGGTGCTGCTGGCCTACGTGGCGCTCGTGGGCGTCCACGGGCTGCTGCAACGCCACCAGGCCGCGCTCAACGCCGCCCTCCACCAGGGGTTCGCCGCCGCGCTCCGGCAACGACTCTACCGCGCCATGGCCCGGGCCGACTGGCTGTTCTTCACCAAACATCGCCACGCCGGATTTCATCCATGTGCTCACTGGCGAGACCGACCGGGTGGGCACGGCCACCTTTCACCTGCTCCGGCTCCTGGCCACCGCGATCATCGCCGGCGTCTACCTGGCCCTCGCCGTGGGGCTCTCGCCGACCATGACCGGGCTGGCCGTCCTGTGCGCGGCCGGGCTGGGTTGGCTCCTGCGGGGCCGGCTGCGCACCAGCCGCGAAACCGGCCGGGAGACGGCCCAGGCCATGCGCAACCTCTACGGCGTCATGGCGGATCACCTGGGCGGCATGCGCGAGGCCCGGATCTACGGGGCCGAGCAGCACCATGTGGCCGACTTCGAGCGGCTCATCCGGCAAAACCGGCAAACGGTCTTGCGGGCCGTCGAAAACATGGCCGCAGTCCGGCACTGGTTCGAGCTCGGCGCCGTGGTCACGCTGAGCGCCATCCTCTATGTCTCCATCGAGGTGCTGGCCCTGCCCACAGCCCAGGTGCTGCTGCTGATCTTCCTGTTCGCCCGGCTGATGCCCCGCTTCTCCGAGATGATCCAGAGCTATCACCACTTCGTCCACCTGATGCCCGCCTTTCTCTCGGTGGTGGAGATGGAGCGGCGCTGCCGGGCCGCGGCTGAGCCCACGCCCCACGCCCCCGGTAACATCGAGTTCCGCAGGGAGGTCCGCCTGGAGCGGGTGAGCTTCGGGTACGACACCGATCCGGTGATCCGGGAGTTCGACATGCGGTTGCGCTTCGGCGAGATCGTGGCCCTCGTCGGCCCCTCCGGGGCGGGCAAGAGCACCGTGGCCGACCTGATCATGGGGCTCGTCAGGCCGGATGAGGGCCGGGTGCTGGTGGACGGGGTCCCCCTGGGGCCGGAGACGGCGCGCGCCTGGCGGGCGCGAATCGGGTACGTGGGCCAGGATCCCTTCCTGTTCCACGACACGGTGCGCGCCAACCTCCTCTTCGCCCGCCCCTCGGCCACCGAGGCGGAGCTCTTCCGCGCCCTGGAGCTGGCGGCCGCCCGGGAGTTCGTCTCCAGGCTCCCCCACGGGCTCGACACCGTGGTGGGGGAGCGGGGCATGGCCCTGTCCGGCGGCCAGCGCCAGCGGCTCGCCCTGGCCAGGGCCTTCCTGCGCGACCCGTCGCTGCTCATCCTCGACGAGGCCACCAGCTTCCTGGACGCGGAGAACGAGCGCCGCATCCTGGAGAGCCTGGAGCGGCTGCGCGGCCGCATGACCGTCCTGATCATCAGCCACCGGCGCTCCACCATCCGAGGCGCGGACGTGGTCTATGAGCTGTGTGCCGCAGCTTGAATACTGGCACTCAACAAAAACAAAAAGGCCAGCGCTCGTGCGCTGGCGGTGTTACGTGAATGTCATGGCGAGTACTGCATCTTCAGTAAAAAGTATACCACGTTTTGACACGATGTCAAAATGCTTCTGTTGCCGCGTTGACACGCCCCCCAAGTGGGAGTAGAATGGGGGCCAACCCAGGACGAGGAGGCCTCCCGTGCCCAAGTGGAAAGCCTACCACCGTCCCCAGCACGTCCAAGAGGCCTTGGCCACCTTGGCCCACTACCAGGGTCGCGCGAGGATAGTGGCCGGCGGCACTGATCTGTTCGTGGAGCTGCTGAACGCCCCCGCCCCCTTTGAGGCCCTTGTGGACATCACGGCCATTCCCGAGCTGCGCACCGTTCGGCGAGATGGGCCTTGGATCGTCGTCGGCTCGGCAGTCACCCATGCGGAGATTGTCGCCTCCCCGTTGATCCGGCGTCACGGCACAGCCTTGGCCGAGGGCTGTTCAGTCATTGGGGGTCCCCAAGTGCGCAATGTGGCCACGCTGGGGGGCAACGTGGTCCACGCGCTGCCGGCTGCTGACGGCACCATCGCCCTGTTGGCCTTGGACGCCGAGGCCCAAGTCGCCTCCTCAGGGGCCGGCCGGCGTTGGATCCCCCTTTCACACCTCTTCTTGGGCCCAGGCCAATCGGCCGTGGACGCCACACGAGAGGTCCTCACAGCACTTCGCTTTCGCGCCACGGCCGAACGGGAAGCCTCGGCCTTCGGCCGCGTGATGCGCCCTCAAGGCGTAGCCCTGCCCATCCTGGCCGTGGCCGTCGCCGTGCGGCTTGACGCCTCGGGCCAAGGGATCGAGCGCGCGCGCGTGAGCTTGGGTCCCGTGGCACCGGTGCCTTTCCGCTCCCGCCGGGCTGAGGCGCGCTTGCGCGGGGCTCCCACCTCCCCCGACACCTACCGGCAGGCCGCAGAGGCCGCGCTGGAGGAGTGCTCGCCCCGCACATCCCGGTACCGGGCAACCCGCGAGTACCGGGAGGAGATGATCACCACCTTGCTTCCCCGGGTGGTCGAAGTTGCTGTGGCCCGGGCGCGCGGCGAGGCGTGGGCCCGCCCTCGCCTGGAAGCTGTGGATCATTTTTCGTCCTTTGGAGCCTGGAGAGCGCCAAGCTGAGAGGAGGGAGACTGTGCCCACGCTGCGGATGAACGTCAACGGCCAGCCCGTCGAAGTGGACGTGGTCCCCGATGCCTTCCTGGCCCACGTGTTGCGCTACCGCCTGGGCCTCACGGGCACCAAGATCGGCTGTGAAGAGGCCGAGTGCGGGGCCTGCACCGTGTTGATCGACGGTCAACCGGTCAACTCGTGCATCTTTCCAGCCCTCAAAGCCCACGGCACCAGGGTGGTCACCATTGAAGGGCTGAGCAACGGTGAACTCCACCCCCTCCAGCAGGCCTTTGTGGAGTGGGGGGCGGTGCAGTGTGGGTTCTGCACGCCCGGGGTCATCATGGTGGCCAAGGCCCTGCTCGACCGCTCACCCGCGCCCACGGAGGAGGCCATTCGCGCTGCCCTGAAGGACACCTACTGTCGATGTGGGTGCTACTTGGAAATGGTGGACGCCATTCTGGTGGCCAGTGGCCAAGCTCCACGTCACACGGCCATCAACGGACACCCACCCGCCAGCCCCAAGGCCTTGCGCGCCGTCGGCCGCCCATTGCCCCGCCCCGATGCGGTGGCCAAAGTGACGGGACAGGCCAAGTACACCGACGACTACGCTTTTCCCAACATGCTCTACGGGGCCACATTGCGGTCTGCCTACCCCCACGCCCGCCTGGTGCGCGTGGAAACACATCGCGCCAAGGCCCTCCCCGGCGTCCACGCCGTGCTCACGGCCGAGGACATACCCGGCGAGAAACATCACGGCCTCATGTTCGACGACTGGCCCGTGCTCTGTTACGACAAGGTCCGATACGTGGGCGATGCCATCGCCATCGTAGCGGCCGACACGCCCGAGATCGCCCGGCGAGCCTTGGAGCTCATTGACGTGGAGTACGACCCTTTGCCAGTGGTCACCACGCCCCAGGAGGCCCTTGCCCCCGGCGCTCCCAAGGTTCACGGGGGAGGCAACCTGCTCAAGCACATCAAGGTACGCAAGGGGGATGTGGAGGCCGGCTTCGCCGAGGCTGACGTGATCGTGGAGCGGGACTACCACACGCCCATGTACGAACACGCCTTCTTGGAACCGGAGTGCGCCATTGCCCGCGTGGCCGAGGACGGGCGGATCGAAGTGATCGTGGGCTCCCAGATTCCCTACGAGGACCGACGTCAGATTGCCCGCTCGCTGGGCGTTCCCGAGGACCACGTGCGGGTGAAGGGCGCCTTCGTCGGCGGAGGCTTTGGGGGCAAGGAGGACATCGCCGGCCAAATTCACGCCGCCCTGCTCGCCAGGGCCACGGGACAGCCTGTCAAAATCCTCTACAGCCGCCAGGAGTCACTGCGCGTGCACCCCAAGCGGCACGCCACGTGGATTCGGGTTCGCTTGGGGGCCACCCGCGACGGCCGGCTCGTCGCGGCCGAAGTGGACATCCTGGGAGATGCCGGGGCGTACGCCAGCCTCAGCGACAAGGTGATGACCCGTGCAGCCACCCACGCGGCAGGCCCCTATGACATCCCCCACGTCCGCGTGGACTGTTACACGGCCTACACCAACAACCCGCCGGCCGGCGCCTTCCGGGGATTTGGTGTCACCCAGTCGGCCTTCGCCATCGAGTCCACGCTGGACGTGATGGCCCACGAACTGGGCCGAGACCCCCTTGAACTCCGCCTGCGCAACGCCCTGCGCCCCGGCGCCACCACGTCAACGGGCCAAGTGCTGCGCGAGAGCGTGGGCCTGGTGAGCTGTCTGGAGCACGTGGGCCACCACCTGCGGTCCGAGCAAGGGCCTGAGTGGTGGCACCCGTTTCCCAATCCTGATGACCCGGCCCGCGTGAGAGCGTGGGGCCTGGCCGCCTGTTACAAGAACACCGGCCTGGGGGGCGGTGCCCCCGACTGGGGCAGCGCCGAAGTCGAAGTGCTGGAGGACGGCCGAGCCGTGGTGCGCACGGCAGCCGCGGAGATCGGCCAGGGGCTGCCGGCCGTGCTGGCCATCATTGTCGCCGAGGAGTTGGGCATTCCCTACGAGCACATAGAGGTCGCCCTGCCCGACACCGACACCACGCCCGACGGCGGCCCCACCACAGCCTCCCGCCAGACGTACATCAACGGCAACGCCGCCCGCATGGCCGCCCAGCGCGTGCGGGATATTTTGGCCTGGGCGGCCTGTGAGGCATTGGGCGCTCCCCAGGCAGAGCTCGTCTTCCGCGACGGCCTCATCACCGCCCGAGGGCGCGCCATGGCCGTGGGCGAGGCCGCTCGCATGGCCTTGGAGGCTGGCCGGCGCCCGGTGGCCCGCGCTCGCTTCGAGGCGCCGCCAACCCAGCCGTTGGGCCAAGGCGGCGACATGCACGTGGGCTTCTCCTTTGGCGTGCAGGCTGCCCTGGTAGAAGTGGACACCCGCACGGGGGAGGTGGCCGTGCTCAAAGTGGTCAACGCCCACGACATCGGTCGGGCCATCAATATGCTGGGCCTGTTGGGACAGATTCGTGGGGGCATTATCATGGGCATTGGCAACGCCCTGACAGAGGAATACCCCGTGGACGAGGGAATCCCCTTCTGCACGACCCTCTCCCGCTACAAGATGCCGAGCATTCGCCACGCCCCGGAGATCATCACGTTCCTGGTCGAGGATGAGCTCCCCTCCGGGCCCTACGGCGCCAAGGGTGTGGGGGAAATCGCCAGCATTCCTACGGCCGCAGCCGTGGCCAACGCCGTCTACCACGCTGTGGGCATTCGGGTCACCAAAACGCCTCTCGACCAAGACTGGCTCCTGCGGGCTCTACGAGGCCAGCAGGGCACACCGTCAGCCAAACCACGCCATCACGGTGGCCACCAAGGCCACCAGGGCAATGAGGAGCACGCCGTACCCCAACGCGGCCCGAAAGACGTGCCCTTCCTCCCCGGCCAAACTCGTGGTACTGACGCCCACAATGAGTTTGGCCGGCGCCAAGCTTGATCCCAAAGCACCACCGCCCGTCTGGGCGGCCAGGATCGTGGCCACGTTGAAGCCCAACAGGCGGGCCATCTGCACCTGAAGGGGGCCGAAGACCACGTTGGAGTTGGTGTTGCTGCCCGTCATGAAAGCGCCCACCGCGCCAATGAAGGGGGCCACAGCGGGCAGGTACGCGCCCACCACGTCGGCCAGCCCGCGGGCCAGGGTGAAGGTCATGCCACTGTGGTCGAGCAGCAGGGCCATACCCACCATGGCGAGGATGCCCGTAGTGCTGCGCACGCCCCCCCGCCAGACGCGACGGCCTACGCGCCCCACGGCTCCGGGCGCGTAGGCACCCCTGCGGGCGTAGAGGAGAGAGCAGAACCAGAGTGGCCGCCAAGGTGATCAGAGCACCTGCGTGGCCGAAGAGGCTGATGGGCCTTGCCGGGCCAGCGGCGAGCGACTCCACCCCTCGTGCAGTGGCCACGGCCGGCAGGTTGACCGTGATCTGTACCCGGTTGAGCCTCTCTTGGAGCCCCGGCACCAAGGCCACGGTGACGAAGATGGCCAGGAGGATCACGTAAGCCGCCGTGGCCACCGAGGGGCATGGCGGTCTTCCGTCAGGGAGGGATCACCGCGCCCCCGGAAGGGGCCCCATACCGCCAGTGCTCCTACCACAAAGGCCAGCCAGACCGCCTCCAAAGGCGGAGAGGTTCCAGACGCCGGCCACAGCCATGCCAAACTG
>JAUZRY010000059.1 GCA_030949995.1 Ardenticatenia bacterium | reverse complement strand
TGCCCGCGGGGCGGTCCACATGTTCCCTGGCACCCGCACCGTGCTCGACATGGGCGGCCAGGACACCAAGGCCATCCGGGTGAGCCCGGACGGCGACGTGATCGACTTTGTGATGAACGACAAGTGCGCGGCCGGCACGGGGCGCTTCCTCCAGTACGCGGCCATGGCCCTGGACATCCCCCTCGGCCAGATCGGCACTATTGCCCTCCAAGCCCAGCGCCCGGTCAAGATCAGCACCACCTGCACCGTCTTCGCTGAAACGGAAGTGCTCTCCTGGCTTGCCAAGGGCAAGAAAATTGAGGACATCCTCATGGGCGTGCACCGGTCCATTGCCACCCGCTCCATCGGCCTCCTGCGGCGTGTGGGCATCGAGGAGGAGGTGACTTTCACCGGGGGCGTTGCTAAAAATCTCGGCATGGTGAACGTGCTCAACGAGCTGTTGGGCTTATCCCTCAACGTGAGCGAGGAGTCCCACTTCATGGGCGCGCTGGGCGCTGCCCTGTTCGCCATGGACCGCATCATCAGCAGCCGAACGCCGGTCGCGAGGGAGGTGTGATCATGTACACAGCGGGCGTAGACGTTGGTTCCACCTACACCAAGGCCGTTATCGTGGACGGTGGTGGCGAACTGGTCGGCAAGAGCATGGTCAAAACGGGCTTCAAGCTGGACAAGGCGGCCAGCCGGGCTCTCCAGGAGGCCTTGGGCGCGGCTGGCCTGGCCCAACGCGACATCGCGTACATCGTGAGTACTGGATACGGACGATACCAAGTCCCCTTTCGGGACACCCAAGTCACCGATTTGACCGCCCACGCGCGGGCTGCTCACCACTTCTTCCCGCGCACCCGCACGGTCTTGGACGTGGGCGGCCAGACCATGAAGGCACTCCGGCTGGACGAGGAGGGCAAAGTGCGCGCCTTCCGCCTCAACGACAAGTGCGCCGCCGGCAGAGGGGCCTTCCTGGAGAAGACGGCCCGGTACATGGGCTACGAGATCGAGGAGATCGGCACACTGATTGCCACCTCCAAGGAGCCGGTGCCCATCTCGGGCGTCTGCGCGGTCTTCGCCGAGTCCGAGGTGATCAACCACGTCTCCCAGGGCGCGTCGCCGGCTGACATCATGCACGGTGCCATCGTCTCGTTGGTGGGCCGCTCGGTGCAGCTCATGAAGCGTGTCCGGGGCGAGCCTGAATACACGCTTGTTGGCGGCATTATGCGCTTCACCACCATGGTGGAGGTGGTGTGTGAGGAGTTGCGCATTCGCGTGGGTGAGGGGGTCAACCTCTTGCCCGACGACTTGGTGCAGTTCAATGGCGCCATTGGGGCCGCCATCCTGGCACAGCGTCGGCTCCAAAAACTGGCCGACGAAGGGCGCTTGGACGATCACCTGCGCCGACGGGCCGAAATGCCCTTGGCCCTGGCGGGCTAACCTTGCACGTTGCCCAGGAGCATAACCGTGAACGAACCGACGACCTTTGTACTGCCTGTGCGGACCAAGAGCGACGAGGAGCTGGAGCACGAGGGGTGGAAGCGCCGTTTCGTGGTCGCCCCGGCCCGTCTGGAGGAGACGGTCGAGCTGTACCGATCATTGGGATACGACATTCACCTGGAACCCCTCTCGCCCGACGAGCTGGAGGAACAGTGCCGGGAGTGTCGGCTGGCGGTAGCCTTCTTCCGCGTGCTCTACACCCGTCCTCGGCGGTGGCCCGAGGCGCACAGCCCATGAGGTGTGGGGGCAACCCATCCGCAGGGGGCGTTTCAACGAAAGGCATAAGGAGGCGTATGGCATGGCCGAGATTCGTAGGGTGCCGGAGTACTGCTATCAATGTGTGGCCGGCCCGGATCTCTTCAAAGTCGTGGTCAAAGACGGCGTGGCCGTGGGCATCGAGCCTAACTGTGACTTCGCCGGCATTCACCCGGCCAACGGACGGGTGTGTGTCAAGGCCTATGGGCTTATCCAGAAAACCTACAATCCCTACCGTATCAAGCGGCCCATGCGCCGCACCAATCCCCGCAAGGGCAAACATGAGGACCCCGGCTGGGTGGAAATCAGTTGGGACGAGGCGTTGGATCTCATTGCCGAAAAGCTGCGCGAAGTGCGCCAGAAGGGACTCGTTGACGAGGAGGGGTATCCTCGCCTGGCTGTTACTGTGGGCTCCGGGGGCATTTCCCCCGCCTACATGGGCGCCCTGCCCGCCTTCTTCTTCGCCGCCTGGGGGCCCATTGACTTTGGCATCGGCTCCGGGCAGGGCGTGAAGTGCTACCACTCCGAACATCTCTACGGCGAGTTCTGGCACCGGGCCTTCATCGTGGTGCCCGACACGCCCCGTTGCAAGTACGTTCTCTCCTTCGGCAACAACACCGACGCGGGTGGAGGCGTGTTGGGCGTCTGGCGCCACGCCGAAGCGCGTGTCAACAACCACCTGCGCCGCGTTCAATTCGAGCCCCACCTCTCCGTGACCGCTGCTCACGCCGAATGGGTGCCCATCAGGCCCAAGACCGATGCGGCTGTGCTCTTCGCCATGATCCACGTGGTGCTCCACGAGCACGACTGGCAACACGTCTGCGACATCCCCTTTCTCAAACAGATGACCAACTCCCCCTATCTCGTGGGCCCCAACGGCTACTTCATGCGTGACCCGAAGACGCGCAAGCCCCTCATGTGGGACGCGCGCGAGGGGCGCCCACGCCCCTTTGACGACGGCGTTGAGGAGCCGGCCCTAACGGGCACCTACCACGTGCGCGGCGTTGAAGTGGGCCCCGACGAGATCATTTGGGAGCACGAGGAGGCCGAGTGCCGGCCGGCCTTTCAAGTGCTCATGGACCACGTGGCGCCCTACACACCCGAATGGGCTCAGGAGATCTCCGACGTGCCGGCCGAGACCATTCGCCGTGTGACGCGCGAGTTCCTGGAGAACGCCTGCGTGGGCGAAACCATCGAGATCGAGGGGGGGAGACGTACCCGTACCGTCCTGTGGCGATCATTCTGGGCAAGACGGTCACCAACGGCTGGGGCGGCTACGAGTGTTGTTGGGCCCGCACCGTGTTGGCCACGCTGGTGGGCGCGCTGGAGGTGCCCGGCAGCACGATCGGTACCACCGTGCGCCTCAACCGGCCGGGATCCGACCGTACGCTCAGCGTGCGCCCCGGCCCCGACGGGTTCATGGACCAGCCCCTGAACCCCACAGACCGTCAGCACTGGAAGGCCCACCCGGGCATTCGCAACGCCTACCGCACGCTGGTGCCGCTGGCCAATAACTCGCCCTGGTCGCCCGCGCTGGGGCCAGCCCACCTGCCCTGGCTGTTCATGAAGAATCCACCCCCCAACTGGCCGCGTCCCACCGTGCCGGATGTCTGGATCATTTACCGCACCAACCCGGTCATCTCCCACTGGGACTCCGACACTGTGGCCGAGCTGCTCACCACTTTCCCCTTCATCGTGGCCTTCGCCTACACGCCTGACGAGACCAACTGGTTCGCCGACGTGCTCCTGCCCGAGGCCACCGACATCGAGAGCCTCCAGCTCTACCGCATCGGCGGCACCAAGTACCAAGAGCAATTCTGGAAGCACATGGGTGTGGCCCTGCGCCAGCCGGCCGTGGACCCTCCTGTGGACGCGCGAGACATCACCTGGATCGCCAAGGAGCTGTGCAAGCGGGTGGGGCTCTACGACACATTCATCGCGGCCCTCAACAAGGGGCGGGGCACGACCATTCCCCTCAAGGGGGCACACTACGATTTCACCCTCTCGCCTGACGAGGATGTGTCCGTGGAGGAGATTTGGGATCGCGTCTGCCGCGCGGCCACCATGAGCCTGAGCGGCGGCCAGGAGGAGCACGGCCTCGAGTGGTTTAAGGAGCGAGGTGCCTTCTTCGTGCCCTTCTCTGAGAAGAAGTGGTTCCTGCACACCTACATGGTTGAGAAGGGACTGCGCTACGAACTCCCTTACCAGGAGCGCATCATGCGGGCTGGGGCCGAGTTGGCCAACCGACTCCACGAGCACGGGATCACCTGGTGGGACTTACAGCTCGAGGAATACCAGGCTCTGCCCACGTGGAAGGACTTCCCCGACATCTGGGCCCGCATTGCCGAGGTGTTCGGCAAGCGGCCGGAGGACTATGAGCTCTGGCTGGTGACTTCCCGCAGTATGCAGTACAGTTGGGGCTCCAACGTGGGCATCCCTTTGATGGCCGACGTGGCGCACAATGTGCTGGGCCACTTCGGGGTGATGCTCAACCGTCAGACCGCTCACAAGCTGGGCATTCGGGACGGCGACTGGGTCTGGGTCGAGTCGCCCATCCGGCGCGTGCGCGGCCGGGCCGTGGTGCGCGAGGGCGTCCACCCCAACGTGGTGCTCACTATCCAGCAGTTCGGCCACTGGGTGACGCCGGTGGCGCGGGAATTCCAGGTGCCCAACTTGAACCAGCTTGCCCCGCTCCACTTGGCCCTCACGGACGCCACGGGCAGCGGAGCCGATGTGGTCCGCGTGCGCGTCTACAGAGCTGAGCCGCCTCGCAATGGCCAAGAGGCTGGCGTCGGTGAGACCGTCGTTTCCCTGTCGGAGCGTGCCGTTACGGTGTAGCCACCTGCCCCCTTCCAACAGCCCCCCTCCTGCCGCAGCGCAGGAGGGGGGCCCAGAAGAGGAGGGAGGTGAGGTGGAGTGGTCAACACGTGGTTTTCAGGTCCTGGTGTGTGAAGGAGGCAATTCATGGCTCGCTGGGGGATGGTGATTGACCTGCGCAAGTGTGTGGGGTGTCAAACCTGTACTATCGCGTGTAAGGTGGAAAATGCCGTGCCACCCCAGATCTTCTGGCGCCGCGTGGTAGACACCGAGGTGGGCGAATATCCTGACGTACAGCGCCTCTTCCTGCCCATGGCCTGTATGCACTGTAGTGACCCGCCATGTCTGGAAGTCTGCCCCACCACGGCCACGTACCGGCGAGAGGATGGTATTGTGGACATCAACTACGACCTGTGTATTGGGTGCGGGTATTGTATCGTTGCCTGCCCCTACTTGGCCCGCACGCTCATCGAGGAGAATACCCCGTACTTTGGCGAAGCAGGGTTCATTCCGCCGGAGCAGATGCTCTACGACGACGACCGCACGGGCGTCTGCACCAAGTGTACTTTCTGCCTCCCGCGGGTGGACGAAGGGCTCCAGAACGGCCTTCAGCCAGGCATAGATCCAGAGGCCACGCCGGCGTGTGTGATCTCTTGCATCGCTAACGCGATGGCCTTTGGCGACTTGGATGACCCCACCAGCCAGGTCGCCCGGCTCTCGACGAGAACTACACCGTGCGGTTGCTCGAGGAAATGGGACTGGATCCTGGCGTGTACTACATCGTGGACGGCACGCCCAGTCAGTCCGCCGGGCAGGCCACACGTTCCCAGGAGCAGGTGAGCCGAACACACGGGTGATCCCCGAGGAGGAGATGTATGGAACTCATACCCCCGAAGAAACAGACGGTCTGGCGGTGGCCGGCTGTGGTCAACTTCAGCTTGGGTGGCATGGGCGCCGGACTTTACTTGTGGGGGCTGCTCTGGAGCTGGTTCCAGGGCGAGTTGCCGACTCCTTTCGTGTTCAAAGTCGGTGGTCCGCTCCTGGTTGCCTTGGGCCTGCTCTCCCTGACTCACGAGGCCGGCCGCCCCCTGCGCGGCTACAACCTCTGGCGGCACGTGCGTCGTTCGTGGATGTCCCGGGAGGCGGTGGCCGCCGGCGTCTTCATCCCGCTGGCCGTGCTTGACTGGCTCCTCCCGACTCCCCTGCTCCAAGGTGTGGCCGGCTTGGCGGCCCTCTTCTTCATGGCCGCCCAAGGGTTCATTCCCTACCGGGGGCGGGCGGTGACAGCCTGGCATGTTTCCCACGTGCCTGTCCTGTTCGTCACCTCCGGTCCCATGACGGGCTTTGGGCTGGTGGCCGTCCTTGCGGCCGCCGGCGGGTTCGGTGTGCCGGTGTGGCTCTGGTGGACAGGCGTGTTCTTTGTGCTGGCCAACTTGGGCGTCTGGCTCCACTACCTGCAGCGACCAGATGAGGAATTCCAACGGGCCGTGACGGCTCTCCGGCGGCCGGCTGCTATGCTCTGGGTGGTGGGCGTTGGGCATCTCTTGCCCTTTGTCCTGCTGGCGGTGGGCGGCGGTGCCGGAGCCGGCGGCCCTGGACGCCTGATGGCTCTGCTTGCCGGCGCGGCGCTCCTCGTCGGCGGCACGCTCCAGAAAGCCTACCTTATTCTGGAGGCCGGCTACCTGCGGGCCATTGCTTTTGGCCCTGTTCGTCCGCCTCGCCGAGCGTCTCAGGCGAAGGCTGGGTAAGCATGTGCTCCTCTCCTCCAGGACCGGGGAACGGCGTGGGCCCTCGGGCGGGCCCGCGCCCCCCTCCGGAAAGGCTGCGCCGGGCCCAATACACTGAAAGCAGAACAAAAGGGAGGTCAACCCATGAAAGCGGCTGTCTTTTACGGCCCCAATGAACCCCTGCGCCTCGAAGAGGTGCCCACGCCCGCCCGAACCCGGCCCCGGGGAAGTGGTGGTCAACGTGGCCGCCTGTGGCGTCTGTCACACGGACCTGCACTACACGGATCACGGCACGCCCACCTTCAAGGCCCCACCACTGATCCTAGGCCACGAAATTTCGGGCACTGTGGCGGCCGTGGGGGCGGACGTGACGGGCTTTGAGGAGGGGGACCGTGTTCTCCTGCCGGCCGTGCTTACGTGTGGCACCTGTGTTCTCTGCCGCACGGGGCGGGAGAACATCTGTGAGCGCCTGCGCATGTTCGGCAACCACGTGGACGGGGGCTTCGCCGAGTACGTGGTGGCTCCGGCCAAGGACATCTTCCGCCTACCGGAGGAGATTCCCCTGGTGGAAGGCGCCATCATCGCCGATGCCATCACCACCCCTTTCACGCAGTGGTCAACCGGGGCCAGGTGACGCCAGGCGATTGGGTTGTCGTGCTCGGCTGTGGGGGCATTGGCCTGAACGTGGTGCAAGTGGCCGCAGCCGTGGGAGCACGCGTGATCGCCGTGGACATTGTGGAGGCGAAACTGGAGTGGGCCCGCACGCTGGGCGCCGTGGAAGTGATCAACTCCAAGGCCGTGGAACGGGTGGACAAGCACGTGCGCCGCCTCACGGGCCAGGGTGGCGTGGACGTGGCCTTCGAGGCCATTGGCCATCCTCAGACCCAAGAGCAAGCATTCGCCTGTCTGCGGACCGGCGGACGGCTCGTGCTCGTGGGCTACAGCCCAAGGGCGATGAAGCTCAATTCAGGCCGAGCCATGTTCCGCGAGATGGAGATTGTGGGCTCACTTGGATGCCGGCCGGCTGACTATCCCCGCGTCATCGAGTTAGCCCGCCAAGGGCGTATCCGGGTGGCTGAGCTGGTCACCCACCGCTTCTCCCTCGACGAGGTGAACGCGGCCTTCGACATTCTGCGCCGGGGCGAAGCTGTGCGGGCTGTCGTAGTGGTGTGAGGGCGCCTCTGGCGCGGCGGATGACCTCATGTCCACGTGAACTAAGAGGGCCTCCGACACCCCGGAGGCCCTCTGTTCACGTCTACGCGCGGAACTTGAACGCAGTGCGGCCCACGTGGATTACATCGCCCGGGTCGAGGGGAACGGGATCCATGGGGGAAAGCGGGTGCCCGTTGAGGCAGGTAGGGTTGGTGGCCCCCAAATCCTCCAGCCACCAGCGGCCATCCCGCCGTTCGATGCGCGCGTGGCGGCTTGACGTGTACGTGTCGGCCACCACAATGTCGTTGTCTAAGTCTCGCCCGATGGTCGTCACTGTGTGGAGGAGAAAGGTGTGGCCGGCGCGAAGGCCGCTCGTCTCGCCGTCAACGACGACGAGATGAGCACTGGCTTGGGGGGCGACTTGCTCGCGTTGGCCCTCGCCGCGTGTCAAATCGCGCCAGACAAGCCAAGCCACCAGGCCCAAGAATGCGTAGAGCAGGGCCAACAGGGCCATCCTGGCGACGAAGATCAAGAGCGTGAGCGTGCTTTCGGCCATGCCTCTGGGAGCTCGAAGATCACTTCCACGTGGGCAAAACGGATGCGGTCGCCGTGGTGGAGCACCCACTCGTGGCGCACAGGTTGGTCGTTGACCCAAGTGCCGTTGACGCTGCCGAGGTCCGTGAGCACATACACCCCTTGGCGCCACTTGATCTGGGCGTGATGTCGGCTCACGTCCTCGCTTTCCAAGATTACGTCGTTGTCCAAGCTGCGGCCAATGGTCACAAAGGGCCCCTCCAGCGGAATCACCCGATCGCCCAAGCGCAGCCTGGCGCCGGGCGCCGGTGGCCGCTCCTCTTGGGCTGGAATGGGGGCGGTGAAGGCCATCGTCTGGTCGTGGGTCACTTGGTCTTCCAGAGAGGCTTTGACGCTGATGCTGCCCCGTGGTACAATCTCGTCTGCCTCAAGGTGAATGGCCGGGCGCCCGAGCATAATAAGGGCGCGCTTGTCGGCTAGCGCACAGAGGTAATCGGCCAGCTCCCGTTCAAGAGTTTCCCGATACGGCTCGAAAGCTCGTATGTCCTCAGGGTTGAGGCGCACAGTGTACTTGTTGGGGGCCAGCATCTTCCCGGAAGGAGAGCACC
>JAUZRY010000058.1 GCA_030949995.1 Ardenticatenia bacterium | reverse complement strand
GCGTCCACGCTGCCATAGGATGCACGCGAATGACCCCCTGGGCAGTTCGCTCAACGATGCGAATGCGAGCCCGCGCAGGGGACTGATCCCGTCGGATCCCACTGATCCAAGCTTCCAGCCCTTCAAGGATCCGCTGCATAGGTTCGACTTTATTCAAGTAACAGCACAGGTCTGGATCGCGGCGGTAGAGACCATCCCCATACCGATGAGCCAACTCAGCAGGGGATAAAGACGGCCTCACGATCTGGAGGTTAAGCCCCCCACTCCTGGACCAACCGATCTCGAAAGGACAAAGTCTCGGCAAAATGGAAACCCGTGTCGAGAAAGATGATGGGCAGTTGAGGAACAATCCGAGATACCATATGAAGCAATGGAAGACTCTGCATCTGAAACGAGGAACTCATCGCGATCTTTGGCCAGAAAGTCTCAACGGCCCATTCCAAGATCGCTTCCGGGGGAGCTCCCTCAAACGTTGTGTTCAGTTGGTCAAAATCAAGGCTGACCACCCTGTTCCTCCTGCTCCGTAAGAACCGCAACGCGACCTGATCCTGAGGATCTATCTCCAGCACTCGGCGGTAGATGGGGGTTGCTTCTTCCAAACGACCCGTTTCCCAGTAGATCTTTCCCAACCAACGATAGGCCCACTTCGTCTGTGGTTTCAAAGCAATAGCACGTCGCAGGTACTCTTCCGCCCCTGCTACATCTCCATTCGCTTGCCAAAGCACCACTCCCAGCCAGATATTCCCCCAATAATGCTCAGGCCGTTCTTTCACCACCCACCGGAATTCCTCGATCGCCTCCTGCAATCGTCCCATACGGCGGAGCACATCCCCCCGATTGTAGTGAGTCCCAATCCGTTCCCAATGACCGACGAAGCGGTCAGCAGCTAAAGCTGCATCATACAGCTCGAGGGCCTTATCCAAGGGAAGGGACTTGGCAGAAGAGGTCTGGGAGAGCCATCCGATGTGAAAGTACAGGCTGCTTACAATGCGCCAGCTATCAGGTTGTTGCTCTGCCCGTCGAAATGCCGCCAGTGCCAACGAAGGTTTCTTCAGCCCTTCGTATGCTCTCCCCACATAGTACCAAGGTCCTGCCGATGAGGGCTTCATCTCGACTGCACGGCCAAACCACCATAGGGCCTCCTGGTACCTCCGCGCCGAAAACGCCTTTTTCCCCTCTACCAGGAATTCCTGCTCTGTAACCCCACCGGCACTCCACGCTCCTATCACCCGTATATCTAGATCAACCGTGGCCAGCGCAGCCTGAGCTACGTCCACCAGCCGCACCTCCCCCCAGCCGGCCCAGTCCCCCTGCCCGTCCCCCGCCGGGCCGGGGTCCGTCTCCAGCGTCAGCCGCACCTCCCGGCCCGCCCACGGGCCCAGATCCACCTTCGCCGGCCACCACCCCTCCCGCGCCGCCTCCGGCGTCAGGGTGCGTTCGAACACCTCTTCCCCATCCACCCAGACCCAGTACACCATCCCGTCCTCCCAACCAGGGCCACGCCGCCGGGTCTATCCCCATCCAAAAGACCAGGGCCGTCGGTGTCACCGGCAGGGTCACAGTGAACGTAGCCCGCGAGGGCGGGTGCATAAAGAGCACCGCCCGCCGCACCGGCTCCTCCGGAAGCCACCACCCCGCCGGCTGTCCCTCCGGCGCGTCGGGCATCTCCCACGCCGCCGAGGCCACAAAGCAGGACTGAGGCATCTCCCCTTGCCCGCAGTAAGGGGTGTCAATAGGCACATCAGGTGTCTCGATCACGGCCATCGAGAGCGGGACGGTCATCGGCGGAGCGGCGCCTATTATATCCCACTGGCCCTCCCCGTCAAGTCTCGGGGCAAACGCCACCTCAACCGCCCCCTCCACCCTCCGTGCCAGCCGCTCGTAGGCCAAGGCCCAGTTCCCACCAGCCCAATGGGTTCTCGGGCCGCAGGCGGGCGTAGGCGGAGAAAGTCAGCACGGCCGCCTCAGGGTCATCCAGCAGGAGAGAGGCCCGCCCCAGCCAGCGGTAGGCCTGGCTGTTGGCTTTTGTCCGTCTCCACCGCTGCCCGGAAGCGGGCGGCGGCCTGCTCGGCCAGCTCCCGGGCTTCCTCCGCAGTCAGAGGCTCCCACAGCAAGGGACGGGACTCCCCAGCCCCATCGTGCCCCTCCACCGCAAGGGCCCGGTCCAACCCCGCCCGCCGGCCTCCAGGTGGTAGAGGGCCAGAGCATAAGGCCGCAGCCAGAGCCCC
This sequence comes from Ardenticatenia bacterium, assembly GCA_030949995.1. Taxonomy (GTDB): domain Bacteria; phylum Chloroflexota; class Anaerolineae; order Ardenticatenales; family Ardenticatenaceae; genus WFWG01. Next base: position 344 of record JAUZRY010000058.1, on the reverse strand, counting down.
AGAGCCAACACCAGCGCCAGTCCCGCCCACCACGAACCTCTCATCCCCCCTCTCTCTGTCTCCTTGTCCCCCTGTTCCCCTGTCCCCTTGTCTCCCTCTCTCCTTGTCTCCTCCGCACGAGCGCCCCGTACAACCTGCTCCTCATTACAGCTCCAACCCGGCGTAGAAGCCATGCAGATTCAGCGCTACGCCGTCCAAATAGAGATCATCGGTGACATCTGTGCCCGGCGCCATCCTTCCACGGGGTCAGTACCCAGGCCATATCACCCAGTTCATCGCCGAATTCGCCGGGCGACCTGGAGCAACTGTTCGTTCACAAGTCAACCCCTTCCGCTCGATAATCT